>CANFZA010000001.1 GCA_947451235.1 Methylophilaceae bacterium
CTTATTCAACATAATAAACGCGCCAGCATTTAATTTTACTTAGTGTGTACTTGTTAAAACGCTTGTTAAAACGCTTGTTAAAGCGCTTGTTAAAGTACTTGTGAATAAGCCAGTTAAATAGCGCTTCAAAGCGCTTGCAAACGGCCATCAACTAACTGATATTGGCGCTGCATTTTTTTGGCCAATTCTAAATCATGCGTCACCACCACCAAACTAAGTTGCTGCGTTTGATTCATCTCCAGCAACAAATCAAAAACCGCATGTGCGGTATGGCGGTCCAAATTACCGGTAGGTTCATCAGCCAAAATACATTGCGGCTTGGTCACCAAAGCGCGTGCCACGGCTGCACGTTGGCGCTCGCCGCCAGAAAGTTCACCTGGCATGTGTTCTAGGCGATGTTTCAGCCCTACTTTAGTCAGCGTTTCTGCGGCAATGGTAAGTGCTTGCTCACGCGCCATGCGGCGAATTAGCAAGGGCATGGCGACATTTTCTAGCGCCGTGAATTCTGGCAATAAGTGGTGAAACTGATAGACAAAACCTAGCGATTGATTGCGCAACAAGCCTTTTTTCGTCTCGTTCATATGGGCTAAATCTTGGTTCAGAATACGCACTTGGCCGCTACTCGGCACATCTAAACCGCCTAACAAATGTAACAAAGTACTTTTGCCTGAGCCGGAAGTACCGACTATCGCCACTTGCTCGCCGGCGTTTACGTTTAAATCGATACCATTCAAAACAGCAACTTCTAGGCCATGATAAGTTTTATGTAACCCGCTACAAGCAACAATATTGCTCGCCATTTCATTGTTAGTAATACTATCGTTCGCCATATTGGTATTCACGCTACTCATATCTTAAGGCCTCAGCAGGATTGATTTTACTGGCTTTCCAGCTAGGATATAACGTGGCAATTAAGCTCAAAATAAACGATGTAATCACAATCGTGCTCACATCAGACCACACTAAATCAGACGGCAAATCGCTAATGTAATACACATCTTTCGCTAAAAACTGCACGTGGAATAAACCTTCAATAAACGGAATAATCGTGGCGATATTCAGCGCGATAATGATGCCGAATAACGCGCCAAGAACAGTACCAATAACACCGATTAGCGCACCTTGAATAATAAAAATTAGCATAATGCTGCTTGGGCTAGCGCCTAACGTGCGCATAATGGCAATGTCGGCGCGTTTATCAGTCACCGCCATCACTAGCGTAGAAACGATATTAAACGCGGCAACCGCCACGATTAAAGTCAAAATAATAAACATCACGCGCTTTTCCATTTGTACTGCTTTAAAAAAGTTAGCGTGTTGTTGCGTCCAATCGGTTACATAATAATTGCCATATTGGTTAGGCGGTTGATTCAAATGATCTGCAATTTTTGCCGCAATCGCTGGCGCATTAAACAAATCGTCTAACTTCAGGCGCACGCCAGAAACTTTATCGCCCATGCGGTACAACTTAGCCGCATCATCCAAATGGATTAGCGCCAAGCCGGCATCATATTCATACATGCCGATTTGAAATAAGCCAACCACGGTAAATTGCTTTAAGCGCGGCACCACACCGGTAGGCGTAAACTGCCCTTGCGGCGCCATCACCACCACTTTATCGCCCATTTTTGCACCCAAAGCAAAGGCTAAATCGGCACCCAAAATAATACCAAACTCACCGGCACGCAGGTCAGTCAAGCTACCCGCTTTCATGTGACTACCTAAATCCGCCACTTTATCTTCAGCCACCGGCAACACGCCACGCACAATCGCGCCCTGCACGCCTTGGTCATAACTCAACATCGCCTGCGCCGTAATATAAGGCGCGCTTGCCAATACATGCTCACGTTTCAGCGACGATTCAGCAATATTAGACCAATCGCTCAGCGTATTATTACTGCCAGTAATTTCCAAATGCGAAGCCACGCCCAAAATACGCGTGCGCAACTCTTTTTGAAAGCCGTTCATCACCGACAACACCACAATTAAAGCCGCCACGCCAAGCGCAATGCCTATCATGCTGGTAAGTGAAATAAACGAAATAAAATGATTTTTGCGCTTGGCACGCGTGTAGCGCATGCCGACAAAGAGTTCGTATGGTGAAATTTTCATAGGTCAGATTTTAACAGGCTTGGCTCTTAGCAGTACGTTTTGATTGGCGTTAATGCATCATTACCTTCATGGTGCATGGTCATTAGCGGGCGTGATTAAAACTGCATACTTACGCCAATGCGAGCATACATCCGTTTGTAACTATATAACTCTAAATTTGAGTTTCGCTCAACATAACCTAGTAACAGTTTAGGTGAAAATGACCAAAACTTAAGCTTACGATTAAGTACATCAAACTCAACACGCTTTTCTGCATCGCGCCGCTTTTCACCAAAAAATGGATCCGGCGCAGCATAATCCACCATCAAAGCCTGCAGGCGCATGCCTGTTAACCATCCTCCTTGCCACTCTTGCATGAAGCGTGCACTTACTAAAGGTTGATTGTAACTATAAGCCTGTTCTTGCGCCGAATAATGGCTAAAACCGGCACCGATTTCTAGCCTCTGTGTGGCTTGTGGTACATAGATACCGGTTAAGTTAATGCTTTTCATATCCCCATTCAAATAGGGTAAATTATCGTAGTTGTATGTTTTATAACTAAGATCACTGGTTACGCCAAGCTTTGGTGATGCCCTTATAAAACCTGTACCTCGCACTTGCCAGCCATCATATTGCTTATGATTTTGGTAGCTAGAAACATGTCCACCAATTTCAGTAGAGATATTATTCTGGCCCCAATCAAACCGTTTACCTAGGGTAGCTTGACCATACATAGAATCTAAATCTTTGCGTGGGTATTCATTAATTTCACCGTAAGCATGGGCAAACCAAGTGGGATCAGAGGCTAGCGGCCAATGCACATCGGCAGACATCGCAGTGCCATATACTGTTTTAGCTTTACTACTATCGTTTAGTGTGTAGGGTAAGCCGCCTATCATAATCACGCGGTTATTGGTGGCTTGCTTGGGGTTACTGTCGGACACAATATCCAATGAAAATTGTACTGATGGCAAACGCTCGCGAATATCACTTAAGCGTTGGTAAATATTACTGCGGACTTCGTTGGGTAAATTTGCAGACAACACCTGTTCGTAATGGTATTTGGCAGATTGTCTATCCCCATTCTTTTGCAAAGCTGATGCCAACTCTAAACGTGGCCGAATTAAGCTAGGGTCACGCGTCAGCATGGCTCTAAATTCATCAATAGCTTTAGGATAATCGCCCTCTTGTGCGGCTAACATGCCAGATAAAAAATACACGGCAAGATGCGTTGGCGTTTGCGCATGTAGCCTTACTAACAAAGGTTTAAGTTCTGCAAATTTTTTAGCAGCATATAAATGCTCTATTTCTGCAATACTTGGTTCTATTGTTGAGTTGCTAGTTTGATCTTGCTGCATCTGCTTGTCTAAGCTAATTGCACCAGACACCTCATCGGCGTGACTATTACTGCTAAAAAGTAGAATAGTCACTGCCAGCCATAATAATTTCATAATTTACCTTAACGCTTTATTCTTTTGAAGTAAGTAGCGCACCTAGGATTAGTTGATGGCTAGAGATTTTTTGACATAAAAAAGCCCACATATTTTAAATCTGTGGGCTTTTTTGAAGTTTAAAGCAGCTGATTACTTGCCAATAAAGCCTCCAACAAAACCACCACCAGCGCCACTTAAAGCAAAAAGACCGCCTATTTCTTCTGCTTTCGGGCCATAGAATCGTCCTGCAACTGTACCAGACATTGAATTTTGACCTGTACCAGCGGTTGCCACAGTGCCTGCAAAAAGATTTTGTCCCGCAACGTAGGTCAATGTGCCAGACATATCAAGTGAGCTGTAAGCTACAGTATTACCCCCACCCACTGGGGTTAACTTTGTGTTGGTTGTAGAAAAAGCAATGCTTCGCGCTACAAAGTTTGCTGTGGCCATCATGTCAGCGGTTCCATTTGTTGAATATCCTGCGGCATCTACACCAACTCCATTAGCGAGACCTGTGTAAGTATATGAGCCAGTTGTTGGTATATTAGCTGGTGCGGTAGCTTCACCGCGCACAAAGAAACCGTTCACTTCGGTAGTTATGCCAGAATTAGCACAATTGCTACTACATTCATACCAATCACCATACTGTGTGTAGCTATAACCTGTAGCCTGTGCCACACCAATATACTGACCATTACTAGCGGTAAATGTATTGAGGAATCCTATACTTGAGATAGAATTTGAAAAAACGCTATGTGTTGCATCTTTTGCAATTGCTAAACTTGTGCCTGTTGTTGTTGCATTGGCGCTATTTATTGTCAGTGATGTCACAGTGCCAACACTAATCGAACCAGCTGTATTTAATGTAAAGCTAGGATCAAACGTAACGGCACCAACGGTACCTTTATTTACGTTGTTAAAAAAACCCGGAGCGCTCACGGACATGCCAGCAACACCTTGAGTTCCAGCCGTAGCACCATTGTTAATTTGTGTTTGAGAAACTGCAGGTGCCGTACCTGCCACTAAAGGTGAGCCTGCATTAGCACTTGCAACTACAGCTGCGGGGGTCGGTGCTGTACCAACTGTTGCGCTACCAGTTGGCCCGGCTCCACTAGCCGTTGGTGAAGCAATATTTGGTTTTACATTAGAACTTCCACCCCCACCACCACAGCCAGTTAAGGCAATGGCCAACAGTGTAGCTGCAGCTAATTTGAGTGGTGGGCTAGTTTTAAATTCGAGATTTAACATATGTTTGAGTCTTTATCTTTCGTATAAGTATGTCAGGCAACGTTAATCAGGGCGATTAAGATGATCAAAGTGATTTAAATGATCAAAGTGATAATTTATATTATCTCTTACTTACTTTCCTGTAAAGAGAAAATACTCACAAAGCACAATAACCACACCTAGAACATTGGCCGCTTAAGCTCTGAAGCATAGAAAATACCTGTTTAAAAATGTAGCTATATAACCCCCGCAAGTCTGATAAAATCACATCACTTATCACAGGCGCTATCATGTTTACAGGCATCATTCAGACCATCGGTCAAATCGAACGCGCATCCGCTTTGGGTGACGACGTAAAACTCAACATTGGCTGCACGGGTTTGGATATGCGCGATGTGAATATAGGCGATAGCATTGCGGTGAATGGCGTTTGCCTGACTGCGATTTCGTTTAGCGATTCGCATTTTGAGGCGCATGTATCTAAAGAAACTTTATCCGTCACCGTTGGCTTAAATAGCCAGCATCCGGTCAATTTAGAAAAAGCCTTGCGCTTAAGCGATAGGTTGGGCGGTCATTTGGTGAGTGGTCATGTGGATGGCGTGGGCGAGGTGGTGCTTTTTGAACCGCTGGGTGATTGCTGGAAGCTGGATATTCGCGCGCCGCATGCCATTTCAAAATACATTGCGGTTAAAGGCTCTATTTGCGTCAACGGCGTTAGCCTGACAGTGAATAGCGTGACGGGCGATGTGTTTAGCATGAATTTAATTCCGCATACTTTGGAAAACACTACGCTGCAATTTTTGAAAGCCGGTAGCCAAATTAATTTAGAAGTAGACCAAATTGCCCGCTATGTAGAACGCATGGCGGAATGGGCTTCTGACGACAAAACTAATACTCAACTAAATAAATCTCAAGCTTGATTGGCAACATAAATGAACAACAACATTGGCAACGAAAACATGAAAATCAGCTCTGCCTTAGAGATTATTGAAGAAATAAAACAAGGCCGCATGGTGGTATTGGTAGACGACGAAAATCGTGAAAACGAAGGCGACTTAGTGCTGGCGGCTGAATTTGCAAAAGCTGAGCACATCAACTTTATGGCTAAATATGGCCGTGGGCTGATTTGCTTAACCTTAACTGAGGCGCATTGCGATCAGCTAAATTTAACGAAAATGGTGCAAAAAAACGGTGCGCGCATGGGTACCAATTTCACGGTTTCTATTGAAGCGGCTGAAGGCGTAACGACGGGTATTTCTGCGGCAGACCGTGCGCGTACTGTGCAAGCGGCTGTCGCCAAAAATGCCAAGCCTGAAGATATTGTGAGCCCTGGCCATATTTTTCCACTGGCGGCAATGGATGGCGGCGTACTGGTGCGCGCTGGTCATACTGAGGCTGGTTGTGATTTAGCGCATTTGGCGGGTTGCGAGCCAACTAGTGTTATTTGTGAGATTTTAAAAGATGACGGCAATATGGCGCGCTTGCCAGATTTAATGATTTTTGCCGCTGAACACCAACTTAAAATTGGAACGATTGCGGATTTAATTCAGTACCGCGCGCAAACTGAAAGCTTGGTTGAACGCTCGGCTGAACGCATGATACAAACGCCTTATGGCGAAATGAAGCTGATTGCGTATCACGATAAAATTGCCAAAGAAACACATTTAGCGCTCATAAAAGGTACGCCAACGCCTGAGCAAGAAGTGCTGGTGCGCGTACACGAGCCGCTTTCAATTTTTGATTTATTAGATAGCACTAGTTGCTCGCATAGCTGGAATACCTTGGATGCCATGAAAGTCATCGCCAATGCTGAGGTGGGCGTGATGGTGTTATTGCATCAGCAAGAAACTGGCGATATGATTATTGAGCGCATTAAAGGCGCAGATGAACCGATTCGGGTCAATCAAGAGCTACGCACTTACGGCATAGGCTCGCAAATATTACTGGATTGCGGCGTGGGCAAAATGAAGCTGATGGCGGCTCCAAGAAAAATGCCTAGCATGGCGGGCTTTGGTTTAGAAGTGACAGGTTATTTGGAAGCTGATAAGCGTAATTAGAAACGTAAAGACAGGATTAAAAAACGTAAGGACAGACGCATTGAAAACGAATAAAAAAGCCTTGCCTCAGTATTTGTAGGAGCGGCGCCTCGCCGCGAAAACCGGTGCGTGCGTTAAAAATAGTGCATCAAAATGCTGTATTCAAAATATTCACCATAGCCTTCGCGGCGAGGGCGCCGCTCCTACAAGTGGCTAGCATGGCGGGCTTTGGTTAGAAGTGACGGGCTATTTGGAAGCGGATATGCGTAATTAGAAACGCAAAGACACGATTGAAAACGTAAGACAGACGCGTTGAAAACGAAGCTGAATATGAATAGGAACAGCCTTGTATCAGCTCTTGCAGGAGCGGCGCCTCGCCGCGAAAACTGGTGCGTGCGTTAAAAATAGTGCCTCGAAAATCGTGTATTCAAAATATTCACCATAGCCTTCGCGGCGAGGGCGCCGCTCCTACAGGTGGCTAGTATGGCCGGCTTTGGTTAGAAGTGACGGGTTATTTGGAAGCTGATAAGCGTAATTAGAAACGCAAAGACAGGATTGAAAAAGTAAAGACAGACGCGTTGAAAACGAATAAAAACAGCCTTGCCTCAACATTTGTATGAGCGGCGCCTCGCCGCGAAAACTGGTGCGTGCGTTGAAAATAGCGCATTAAAATACTGTATTCGCAATGTTTACCATAGCCATCGCGGCGAGACGCCGCTCCTACAGGTGGATTAAAGAATTGGTGTATATTATGTATGTTAATTGTTTTAGCAGCGTTCATGGCATTATATTCAGGTTTAATCTGGCAGCTCCAGCATCAAAAAAATTATATAAGGTGAAATAAACACATTGGAAAACGTTAATCTTACTGGTCATTTTCTGATCGCGATGCCGGCGATGACAGATCCATTTTTTGCCAAATCCGTCACTTTTATCTGCACGCATAATCAAGAAGGCGCGATGGGCGTGATGATTAATCGCCCTTCTGACGTCACTTATGAAACATTATTTGAAAAAATCAATGTCGAATTACTCAATGGTTTAGTCGCAGAGCACCATGTGTTATATGGCGGCCCAGTGCAGCCAGAACGCGGTTTTGTGTTGCATGATACTGCCGCTGGTGAATGGGATAGCACCATTGCCATTAGCAAGCAAATTTCGCTTACGACTTCTAAAGATATTTTAGAATCTGTCGCCATTGGCGTAGGTCCAGAAAAAATGCTGTTAGCGCTGGGTTATGCCGGTTGGACGCCCGGTCAGCTAGAAGAAGAAATTAAGCAAAATTCATGGCTATCGGTGCAAGCTAAAGATGTTGAAACGCTACATAGAATTTTGTACGAAACCAAGCATGATGAAAAACTCAATGCCACATTAGCGTTATTAGGCATAGACCCAGCCATGCTTTCTGGCGTTGCAGGCCACGCTTAATGACGACTGAACCCAATATTAAGCCAACCGGACATGGCCAATTAATTGATAATGAAAATGTTTACGATGCCAAAATCGTATTGGCCAGCACGGTGTTGTGCTTTGATTTTGGTGAGCAGCGCATAGGCATTGCGGTGGGCGAACATTTGTTAGCAAGCGCTAACCCACTGACCACTATTGATAACGAAAGCAACGAAGTACGCTTTGATATCATCACAAAATTAGTCAAAGAATGGCAGCCAAAATTACTGATTGTAGGTTTGCCACTTAGTTTAGATGGCACTGAAACAGCCATTACGCAACTGTGCAAAAAATTCGCCAGACGCTTGAACGGCCGTTTTAATATTCCAGTCGTCATGATAGATGAGCGTTACAGCTCAGTTGAAGCCAGCGACATGCTGAATCAAACTGGCGTTAAAGGCCGTGCGCAAAAAGCCATGTTAGACCAAGTGGCGGCACAGACAATATTGCAGAGTTATTTTGATGGTTGCAGATTTAGCTAAATTAATGACCGCTATATTTTGCGCTAAGCTCAAAAGTACAAAAGAAATCAAAATACAAGTAAAATGACAGCATGAGCTCAAACCACACCAAACTTCCTGACGCAGAAGATCTGCTCAACATCTTAGCGCAAAAGCTTAGGCCTTTGTTGCAAGCCAATACTGCATTAGTTGGCATTGAAAGCGGCGGTGTTTGGTTGATGGAAAGGCTACTGGTTTTACTAGAAAATGATATTCAGAACAATGCCATTGAACACGGTACGCTGGATGTTTCATTTTATCGTGATGACTATGAACAGCGCGGTTTAAAAGCAGAGAATCGCCCTAGCCAGATTCCTTTTGATGTTGAAAATAAGCATATTATTTTAATTGATGATGTGTTTTATACTGGTCGCACGACACGCGCCGCCATGAACGAGTTGTTTGATTATGGGCGACCTGCCAGCATTACTTTAGTAGCGCTAGTTAATCGCGGCGGTCGCGAACTGCCAATTGCTCCGCAAATTACTGCAGCCGATATTGCATTAGATGCCGCACAAAATTTGCAGTTATCAAAAAACGCAGCCGGTAATTTGAGCCTAACACTTCAACCTAGCAAGCCTAGCCAAGGCGCTACAGACAACACAGCAGGTAAAACTCCAGTATGAATAACCCACAATTAGATGCTGACGGCCGTTTACGACACCTACTCTCGATTGAAGGTTTACCCAAAAGAATATTGAATCAAATTTTAGACACCGCAGAATCGTTTGTGGGCGTTGCCGAGCGCGAAGTTAAAAAAGTACCTTTGTTACGCGGCAAAACCGTGTGTAACTTGTTTTTTGAAAACAGCACTCGCACCCGCACTACTTTTGAAATTGCCGCCAAACGCTTATCTGCCGATGTGATTAGTTTAAATGTGAATACCTCATCGCAATCTAAAGGCGAAACCATTTTAGATACGGTGGATAACTTAATTGCCATGCATGCCGATATGTTTGTGGTGCGCCACGCTCAATCTGGCGCGGCACATTTTATTGCCAAACATGTGCCTGATCATATTCATGTGATTAACGCGGGTGATGGTCGCCATTCGCACCCTACCCAAGGCTTGCTGGATACTTTTACTATCCGTAAATACAAACCAGATTTGCATAATTTAAGAGTGGCGATAGTCGGCGATGTTTTACATTCGCGCGTAGCCAGATCTGAAATCCACGCGCTAACCACCCTTGGTGTGCCAGAAGTTCGCGTGATAGCGCCTAAAACATTATTACCCGCGCAAGTAGAAAAATTAGGCGTGCATGTGTATCACGACATGAAAGCCGGCTTGAAAGATGTTGATGTGGTGATGATGTTGCGCCTGCAAAACGAGCGTATGAATGGCGCGATGTTGCCTAGCGCCCAAGAATATTTTAAAACGTATGGCTTAACGCAAGAAAAATTGAGTTTGGCAAAACCTGATGCGATTGTATTGCACCCAGGCCCGATGAACCGTGGCGTAGAAATTGATTCTAGCGTTGCCGATGGCAGTCAATCGGTGATTCTGCCACAAGTCACTTACGGCATTGCCGTGCGCATGGCGGTGATGGCGATATTGGCTGGGGGCGGCTAATTGACTAGCCAATCCAAACCTAAAAATTTTCCGTCTAGCCATCAAAACTCTGGAATATCCGCATGAAAATCCACATTAAAAATGGTCGCGTCATTGACCCGGCAAACAATATTGACCGTAATCTAGATTTATATATTGCGGCCGGTAAAATCGTCGCTTTAGGTCATGCGCCAGAAGGCTTTATTGCCAATCAAATTATAGATGCCAGCGGTTTAATTGTTTGCCCAGGCTTGGTCGATTTATCTGCCAGACTGCGCGAACCGGGCGAAGAATATAAAGCGACTTTAGTGAGCGAATTACAAGCTGCCGTTGCTGGCGGCATCACCAGCCTTGCTTGTCAGCCAGATACAGATCCTGTGCTAGACGAACCGGGCTTAGTGGAAATGCTGAAACATCGCGCAAAGCAGCTCAACCTTGCACACGTTTATCCATTGGGCGCATTAACACGCCAACTGCAGGGAAAAGTACTGTCTGAAATGGGCGAATTACGCGAGGCCGGTTGCGTAGGCTTCTCGCAAGCCAATATTGCGATTACTGACACGCAAGTATTATGGCGCGCGATGGAATATGCGGCGACTTTTGGCTTTACTTTGTTTCTGCATGCTGAAGAACCATTTTTGGCGAAAGACGGTGTAGCGCACGATGGTGAAATTGCCAGCCGCTTAGGCCTAAAAGGCATTCCAAGTGCGGCTGAAGCATTGGCACTTGCCAGCATACTTCGCATCGCCAAAGAAACCTGTGCACGTGTCCACATTAGCCGTTTATCGACTGCTGAAGGCGTGGAAATGATACGCGAAGCAAAAGAACATAACGCTAATATTAGCTGCGATGTCAGCGCCAATCACTTGCATCTGACTGAGCATGATATTGGGTTTTTTGATTCAAATTGCCATTTAAAACCACCTTTGCGCACGCAGCGAGACAAAGAAGCCTTAAGTGCAGGCCTAAAAGATGGCACCATAGATGCTATTTGCTCAGACCATACGCCTGTTGATGATGATGCTAAGTTAGCACCTTTCGCAGAAGCTGAAATCGGCGCAACCGGCTTGGAATTACTACTGGCGCTCACGTTAAAATGGGCCCAACAAGAAAAAGTTGATTTACTAGCGGCAATGGCTTTAGTCAGCCAGTCTTCAGCGAAAATTTTAGGCATTCCGGCGGGTAACTTAAGCGCTAATAGCGATGCAGATATTTGTATTTTTGATGCAAACGAATATTGGAAAATCAGCCCAAGCGCACTAAAAAGCCAAGGTAAAAATACGCCATTTAATGGCTTAGAAATGGCCGGTAAAGTTAAATTTACCTTGGTACATGGCCAAGTGGTTTTTAAAAGCGAGTAAGCTTAAAGCACGTTTGGGAAAAGTACTTTCAAAAAAGGCTTATGCCAAATTTTTTGGCTGAAGCATCAATATTGCAATACGCCTCGGCCTAAAAGCCGAGGCGTATCGGCAAACACTAAACTATTCCTAAATTATCCAAGCCTGCAGACACATCTTTGTTATGCGTCGCTTTACCATCTAATTTAATTTTCAAGCGTACATCATTCACAGAGTCGGCAAACCTTAGCGCATCTTCGTAGCTAATCACATCCGCCTCATGCAGATCAAACAATGACTGATCAAAAGTTTGCATGCCTAGCTCACGAGATTTAGCAATAATCGATTTAATCTCATGCACGTCACCTTTAAAAATCAAATCTGAGATCAATGGCGAGTTCAGCATAATTTCGATGGCGGCGGCGCGACCTTTACCTTCTTTTCTAGGAATAAGACGCTGCGATACAAAAGCGCGCGTATTGAGCGACAAATCCATGAGCAACTGATGGCGGCGCTCTTCAGGGAAAAAGTTAATGATGCGATCTAAGGCTTGATTGGTACTGTTGGCATGCAATGTTGCCAAGCATAAGTGGCCAGTTTCAGCAAAGGCGATGGCATAGTCCATCGTTTCACGATCTCGTATTTCACCAATCATAATCACATCTGGCGCTTGGCGTAAGGTGTTTTTCAAGGCGATTTGCCAACTATCGGTATCAACGCCAATTTCGCGTTGAGTAATAATGCAGTTGTTATGTTCATGCACAAACTCAACCGGGTCTTCAATAGTAATAATGTGGCCGTAACTATTCTTATTACGATAACCGACCATAGCCGCGAGTGATGTAGATTTACCTGAACCAGTACCGCCGACGAAAATCACCAAGCCCCGCTTAGTCATGGCAATGTCTTTTAATACATCGGGCAATCCAAGCTCTTCAAAATCTGGAATTTTAGTGGTGATAGTTCTGAACACTAAACCGACTGAACCGCGCTGAACGAAGGCATTGACACGAAAACGCGCCACACTGGGCAGGCCAATCGCAAAATTACATTCGTTTGTGGCATCAAACTCAGCGCTTTGCTTATCATTCATGATGGCGCGTGAAATTTCACGTGCTTGTTGTGCAGACAATACTTGGCTACTCACTGGCGTTAGCTTGCCATCGATCTTCATGGCAGGTGGAAAATCAGCCGTAATGAATAAGTCCGAGGCTTTCTTTGCCAACATCAACCGTAATAAATCAAAAACAAACTTTTCTGCCTGACCTTTTTCCATGCCTAATCCTTAATTTGGTACATTGCCGCTAATTTTTTAACTAAAATACATCTCCAGTTAGCCAACAATATTATCTTTATTCGCCGCTTTACTGCGCGCCTCATTAGCCGAAATAACGTTACGTTTGACCAAATCTTGTAGATTCTGATCTAGTGTTTGCATACCCACATTTTGCCCGGTCTGAATGGCAGAATACATTTGCGGAATTTTGGATTCGCGGATCAAGTTACGAATAGCTGGTGTACCAATCATGATTTCATGTGCGGCAACACGCCCCTGCTCATCTTTCGTTTTGCACAAAGTTTGTGAAATAACCGCACGTAAAGATTCAGACAACATAGAACGCACCATTTCTTTTTCAGCGGCTGGAAACACATCAATAATACGATCGATTGTTTTAGCCGCCGAACTCGTGTGCAAAGTACCAAACACCATGTGGCCGGTTTCTGCTGCGGTTAGCGCTAGGCGTATCGTCTCAAGGTCACGCAATTCACCGACTAAAATCACATCGGGATCTTCACGCAAGGCTGAGCGCAACGCGTTATTGAATGAAAGCGTATGCGGACCTACTTCACGTTGATTAATTAGGCATTTTTTGGAAGTATGGACAAACTCAATCGGATCTTCGACGGTCAGAATATGGCCGAATTCTTTATCGTTAATATAATCTATCATTGCCGCTAACGTGGTTGATTTACCTGAACCCGTTGGACCAGTCACCAAGCAAAGTCCACGTGGAGTATCGGCAATATCTTTAAAAATGGCTGGGCAGTTTAATTGTTCTAAGGTCAATATTTTTGACGGAATAGTACGAAATACCGCACCTGAGCCCCGCTGGTGATTGAAGGCATTGACCCGGAAACGTGCCAAATTAGGAATCTCAAAAGAGAAGTCACACTCTAAAGTCTCTTCATACACTTTACGTTGACCGTCACTCATAATGTCATACACCATATCATGCACTTCGCTATGGCTTAAAGAGGGTACGTTGATTTTTCGAATATCACCGTGCACGCGAATCATCGGTGGCAAACCGGCTGAAAGATGTAAATCTGAGGCTTTATTTTTAACTGAAAATGCGAGTAAATCTGAAATGTCCAAAGCATGCTCCTGCTATAATTTACAAAAATGTCGCTTACGCGCTATTCCAACATTTGGCACTATGCTATATGTTAATTCAAGAACATAATATTTTGATATTAACTATCATTATATTAAATGAAAACGTTAAATTAAGTTTAGTGAATTATGTCCACAATTAGCCATCGCTTGCAAGATATTCTAGCTACCATTCAAGCAACAAAGGCGGCTACGCACTGTTCACAAACGGTCAATCTGCTTGCCGTGAGCAAAACTCAAAAAGTGCAAGCCGTGCGTGAAGCTTATGCCGCAGGCCAAAGCATGTTTGGAGAAAACTATCTGCAAGAAGCCTTAGAAAAACAGGCTGAACTCACGGACTTGCCAATTGAATGGCATTTTATAGGACCGATACAGAGCAATAAAACACAGTTGATTGCACAAAACTTTGCTTGGGTACATAGTGTGGATAGGCTAAAAATAGCACAGCGCTTAAATGATGCGCGTCTAGAAAGCCTACCGCCGTTGCAAGTATGCCTGCAAGTCAATGTGAGTAATGAAGAAAGTAAAAGTGGCGTCTCACAACTTGAGCTAGAAGCGCTCGCCACTGCAATTGATAATCTGCCACGTTTGAAACTACGAGGTCTAATGGCAATTCCTGCGCCTACTAATGACAAGAATAAGCAGCGTATACAATTCAAACAAGTTCGAGAATGTTATGATGCCTTGTTGGCTAAGGGCTTTGCGCTAGATACGTTATCAATAGGCATGTCAGACGATTACCCAATAGCCATTGAACAAGGCGCGACTATCGTGCGTATAGGTTCGGCTTTGTTTGGGGCAAGGCCAAGCACAAGGCTTTAGTGCAATACATAAAAAATATAAAGATTTCAAGCGGCGTATTTTTAGCGTCGTTTAATATTACAGATAGGACTATCAGAAAATGAATATTAGCTTTATTGGTGGCGGCAACATGGCTAAAGCCATTATCGGCGGCTTAAAAAACAATGGTTTTAATCCATCAGCGATTAAAGTAATTGAGCTGGATGCCGAAAAATGCATACAACTTAGTGCTGATTTTAATGTGCAAACAAGTGCAGACTACAGCGCCGTGAGCGACGCCAACGTCATTATTCTGGCAGTTAAGCCACAGCAATTACGTGAAGTTTGTAAGCAGTTACAACCATTATTAAACACTCAACTGGTTATTTCGATTGCCGCCGGCATTAGAAGCGCAGACATTTCACGCTGGTTAGATGGCTATAAATCCGTCGTCCGCGTGATGCCGAACACGCCAGCACAGATTCAAGCGGGGGTTTCAGCACTTTATGCCGATGCCAACATAAGCGAAGTACAACGCGACCAAGCGACCACTATTATGGCCGCTGTAGGCAAAACACTTTGGCTAGATGATGAGACTAAAATGGACGCAGTGACCGCAATATCCGGCAGTGGCCCAGCTTATGTTTTTTATCTGATTGAAGCGCTGCAAGAAGCCGCGCTAAGCCTAGGCCTTAAGGCTGAAGATGCAAGGATGTTAGCTTTGCAAACCTTTGCTGGCGCAAGCTTATTGGCCGTGCAAAGCGAGGAAGATATCCAAACGCTACGTGCGCAAGTCACCTCAAAAGGCGGCACAACTGAACAAGGCATTTTAGCTTTAGAGGCTGCTAATGTAAAATGCGCCATGATGAATGCCGCTAAAGCTGCCGCTGAAAAATCAGCCATGCTTGGCGACCAACTGGGTGCTTAATTTGGCTTTAAACTGAGTTAATAAGATGGTTAAATCGTTTCTAAGACCGTAAAAAAGACCGTGAAATAAAGCAGTGAAATAAGACCGTTAAAATACAGTCATGATTAAATTTGGGTGGAATGATTACTATGCTAGTTAAAGCAATTACGTTTTTATTAGAGTCTGTACTGGGACTATTAACGCTAGCATTTTTGCTACGTTTTTATTTCCAACTCACAAAAGTTTCCTTCCAAAATCAGGCGGCACAAGCAATTGTCACACTCACTAATTTTGCTGTAAAACCCATGCGCAGACTGACCATGAGCCTAGGCAATTTAGGCATACCAAAAATAGACGTTTCGACATTATTGCTTGCTTACATCACACAATTTATTCTAAAAGTTTCTACCTTATGGCTGAGTGAATTCCCACTACTCATTGCAGGCAATGGCATTTGGCCGGCTATTTTATTAGTCACCTTCATTAGCATCATCAATCTCAGCATCACCATTTTTTTATACGCAGTGCTTATACAAGCGGTGTTGAGCTGGGTTAATCCACACACGCCTATCGCGCCAATTTTAAATAAGCTTACAGACCCTATATTGCGTTTATTTAGAAAGATTATCCCCTTAGCGGGCAATATAGACTTAAGCCCACTGGCTTTTATTCTTATGGCACAACTATTACTGACTACCATATTAATTCCTTTGGAAAACAACTTATTAACTACTTTAGTCAAATAAGATAGAATGAAACCATGAGCACTGAATCTTCTGAGAGCAACACCACTGAACATACCCTTGTGGCCTCTAGCTTAGGCACAAAAATCACGGAGTATAGTGCCTGGCGTGAAAATCTGACCGCGACCATAGATGAATATCTAGACTGGATTAGCCAAACAGAATCTTTGGATGCGATACAAGAACTGCGCCTCTACGACATAAAAGAGATTCTAAAAAAAGACCAATTAATCATGGCTTTTTTAGCGGAATTCTCTAGAGGCAAAACTGAAACCATCAATGCACTATTTTTCTCTGACTTTAATCAGCGTCTTTTACCCAGCGAGCCTGGTCGCACCACAATGTGCCCAACAGAAATATTTTGGGATGCTAATGAAGAACCGTGCATTAAACTGCTTCCGATAGAAACGAGAAAGACCGACGACTCGCTTACTTATCTTAAAACCACGGCCAATGCTTGGCATAAAATTCGCTTGGATATTTCCGCGCCAAATGAAATGAAGGAAACCTTAAGGGCGCTAGTACAAAAAAGAGAAGTAGATTTAGATACAGCAAAATCGCTAGGGTTTTGGAACGAAAATGACCCAACAATGCGAAAATCAATCGCAGAAAAAGGCACGGTTGAGATTCCGCTATGGCGACATGCGCTAATCAACTATCCGCACCCCTTACTCAAAAATGGCCTTGTAGTGATTGACACCCCTGGACTTAACACCATGGGTGCCGAACCGGAACTTACCATGAGCATTATACCGAATGCTCATGCGGTACTGTTTTTGACCGCTACTGACACAGGCATCACAAAGTCGGATATGCAAATTTGGTCAGAATATGTGCAAAAAAGGGCTGCTCATAAATTAGTTTTACTGAATAAAATTGATATTTTATGGGATGGACTCGAAACCGAAGAGGAAGTAGAAGCCCTGATTCAACGACAAATTAAAAATACGGCACACGAATTAGGCTTAGATGTCAGCAATATTTTTGCCATGTCGGCACAAAAAGCCTTAGTTGCCAAAATCAGAAAAGATGCGGTGCTACTTAAACGCAGCGGCATAGGCCTGCTTGAAGATGCACTAGCCAATCAACTGATTAACTCTAAACATGAGATTCTTGGCCGCGCAGTAGTGACAGAATGTGCAAATATGATGCGTGCATCACGCAAAGTCGCTCACATGCGTACCAGTCAAATTGAAAGCCAGTTAGCGGAACTGCAGGAAATTCAAAACAAAAGTCGAGATGTCTCTAAAGAGATTTTAGGCAAAGTAGTTGCTGAGCGTAAGCGCTACGAAGCCTCAGTACTGACTTTTAATCAAGGTAGCGAGAGAATTAAAAGATTGGGTGAAAATCTTTTGCGCCACCTAAGTTTGGGCTATTTAGACACCACGCTAGAGCAAACCAAGCAAGATATGAGCGACAGCTGGACAACCGTTAGTTTAAATAGAAGCATGCGCGCATTAACTAAACTGGCTAACAATCTGGCAGAAGATATTACCCTTGAAGGCGCAGAAATCAAGAGACAGACCGATGAGTTGTATCACTTGTTTTGCACCAAGCATGGCTTTGAACAAACAGAGGTAATGCAGCTCAATATGAGCAGTTTTATTCAAAACATGCAGGCGCTAGAAAAGATTACCAATGATTTTTGCGCTGATCCTATCAATGTATTGACTGAAAAGCGTTTTTTAATCCGTAAATTCTACCTAGGCTTAGGCGCGCAAATTCATGGCATTTTTGATCAAGCCCAATCAGATTGTAATGTATGGTTGAATTTTGTCATTGGCGAGTTGCAAGCACAAATCAGTGCGCATAAGAAATCTTTAGACAAGCGCGCAGGATCGCTAATGGAGTCTCACAACAGCACCGATAAGCTAATTAAGAATCTTGAGCTTACGAAAAAAGATTCCATTAAGCTGACGCATCAATCTAACGAGCTGGATGCCATATTGTTAAAACTGATGCATAGCGCAAAGTTTGATACCGAGATTAAAAATATAAACTAGCTTACGCTATCAAAAAAAAGCAAACGTTTGTTTATTTTCTCCAGTTTGCTTGCTAGTTTAAACAACACACTACATCAGAATAATATCAAAAGACCGTTGGTTGTATTGCGTTTCCACCTGTAAAGAAATTGGCTTACCGATAAAGTCAGATAAATTTGCTAGACTTTGCGATTCTTCATCCAGCAGCATATCAATCACTTTAGGCGCGGCCAATACGCGTAATTCTCGTGCGTTAAACTGGCGCGCTTCTCTTAATAATTCACGTAGAATTTCATAACATACTGTTTGTGCAGTTTTTTGCTCACCACGACCTTGGCAAGCAGAACAAGGCTCGCAAAGCACATGCGCCAAGCTCTCACGTGTGCGTTTACGCGTCATTTCAACCAAGCCTAGCGGTGTAAAACCATTGACACCAGTGCGGGATCTATCGCTAGCCACGGCTTTTTGTAACTCTTCAAGCACCGTCACGCGCTGAGTATCTTCGTCCATATCAATAAAGTCAATAATGATAATGCCGCCTAAGTTTCTCAGGCGTAATTGACGGGCGATAGTCTGTGCGGCTTCTAAATTGGTTTTATAAATCGTGTCAGATAGATTTTTACCGCTGACAAAACTGCCGGTATTCACATCCACTGTAGTCAGCGCTTCGGTTTGATCAAAAATTAAATAACCGCCAGATTTAAGCTCTACCTTGCGCGACATGGCTTTTTCAATTTCTTGTTCGATATTATATAAATCGAACAAAGGCCGCTCGCCTTGATAATGGACTAATTTATCCGCTGCGGTAATGGCATATAACTTTGCAAAATCGACTAATTTTTGAAAAGTTTCACTTGAGTCTATACGCACGACTTCTGTGTCTGCACACACCACATCGCGCAATACGCGCATTGGTAAACTTAAATCTTGAAAGATCAATGAGCGCTCAGGTACGGTAGTGCTTTTTGCACGAATATGCGCCCAAGTTTTAGTTAAATAATCAATGTCGGCCAGCAATTCTTCATCGGTCGCAGTTTCAGACATGGTTCTGATGATATAACCACCCACACGGTTTTCCGGCAGCAAGCCTATCAAGCGCGCTCTTAATAATTCACGCTCAGACTCTTGCTCTATGCGCTGCGACACGCCAATATGATCTTGCTGCGGCAAATAAACCAAGAAACGCCCGGCAATACTAATATGCGTAGTCAGCCGCGCGCCTTTAGTGCCAATCGGCTCTTTAATCACTTGCACCATGAGCGACTGACCTTCATGTAGCACGCTTTGTATCGGCAATTGCGCAAGTGAATCGCCACATTCCAGCACGTCACCAGCATGTAAAAATGCCGCACGCTGCAAGCCCATTTCCACAAAGGCTGATTGCATACCCGGCAATACACGGCAAACTACACCACGATAGACATTGCCGACTAAGCCCAATGACGAGCTACGCTCAATTTGCAACTCTTGCACCACGCCATTTTCCATAATGGCTATACGCGTTTCTTGCGGCGTAACGTTAATTAATATTTCTTCGCTCACGTTTACTTCTCTTTTAACTTAACATTTGAATTCTTTAGTTCTGGTGCTACTTATATATTTTTGCGCTTTATTGAATAGCTTTTTACTATTATTTTTATTTTGTGAAAAAAACACTCAGTCCAGCCATTAAATATCACTACGCAGTCACAATACCGCGCTTTCTCAATAAAGCCGCCGTTTCATACAAAGGCAAACCCATCACACCAGTATAACTACCTGCTATGCGCATAATCCACGCCCCTGCGGCACCTTGTATGCCATAACTACCAGCTTTATCGCGGTGGTCGCCACTTTTAATATAAGCCTCGATTTGCGCTTCAGACAAAACCATCATTTCCACCACGGTGGTAGATAATACCACTTCAATCTCATTGTTGAAGGCCAATGCAACGGCGGTATGCACTTCATGCACGCGACCAGAAAGTGCGCCTAATATCTGCCGTGCATCGTTATCATCTTCCGGCTTCCCAAGTACTTTCCCAGCTAATACCACGGTAGTATCTGCTGCCAAAATTGGGATCAAACGTTGATCAACGCTTAAGGTTTGCAAGCAAGCTTCAGCTTTTTGGTGCGCCAAACGTGTTACATAATTAATGGCATTTTCGTTAAATATTTGTGTTTCATCAATGTCAGCCGGTAAGGTTTCGCATATGATGCCAATCTGCTTTAACAACTCCACGCGCCTTGGACTGCGCGAAGCTAGATAAATTACAGGCATTGCAGAATTTTTATCATGTGTCATTTTATTACTCTACTTTTTACACTTTGAAATTTTACACGTTGATTTTTTTGCACTTTAAATTTGCGCTCACATACATTAACTTACTCATGCAGGCACTTTAATTTACTATATTGATATTATCAAAGCTTTAATTAAAAAAATTGATTGAGATTTACTTTTGCTAGGCTAGCTTACTAGTGCATAGTCACTATTTTATATAAGGACATTACATGACCGAATGGGCTGTACTTTTTAAAATCACTATCGCTTTATTTGCCATTGTTAACCCCATAGGCAGCGTACCTATTTTTATTAGCGCTACCAATGGCTGGAGCAACCAAGACCGCGCCAGAACCGCTAAAACTGTGGCCATCACAGTGTTTACCGTGCTGGCCGTATCGGCTTTTTTTGGCGACAAAATTCTCAGCTTTTTTGGCATTAGCATTCCCTCTTTTCAGGTCGGTGGCGGGATTTTACTCATGCTTATCGCGATTTCTATGATGCACGCAAAACAAAGCGGCACGCGGCAAACGCCAGAAGAAGCGCAAACACTGGCCGAGCGCGAAGCCATTGCTATTGTGCCACTAAGTATTCCACTATTAGCTGGCCCCGGCGCTATCAGCAATATGATTATTGCCGCGCAACAAAATAGTAGCTTTACCGGGCATTTGTCCTTGGTAGTGCCTATTTTTATTATAGCGGTCATTATTTGGCTGGTGCTCAGATTAAGCGCCAGCATTTCTAGTAAGTTAGGCAGCATAGGCATCAATATTGTGACGCGTTTGATGGGCTTAATTCTAGCCGCAATGGCGGTTGAGTTTGTAGCGCACGGCTTGATAGGCTTGTTTCCTAAATTATTAGGCTAGATTGAGTTAAAATACATAGCAATAGATAGATTATTAATCAGCAAATTAAAGACAAAAAAAATGCAATGGAAGCCACATGCCACCGTCGCGGCAATCGTAGAAGATAACGGAAAATTCTTATTGGTTGAAGAAACCACAGATCGCGGCAATCGCTTTAATCAGCCAGCCGGTCATTTAGAAGACAATGAATCGTTAATTGAAGCGGTAATACGCGAAACCTTGGAAGAAACTGCGTACACCTTTAAGCCAGCATCTTTACTGGGCGTTTACCATTGGAAACACGAACATAACGACACCACTTATTTGCGTTTTGCCTACATTGGCAGCGTAAGTAATCATCAAGAAAATTTAGCGCTTGATGAAGGCATTATTCGTGCGGTGTGGATGACGATAGATGAAATTCGTAGCCAAGCGCACCTCATGCGCAGCCCGCAAGTGCTTACTTGCATTGAAGATTATTTAAGTGGGCAACAATTTCCGCTATCTGTCATCACACATTTGTAAAAGTTAAAAGTATGAACCTGAACACATTAAAAAAGAAAAAAGTAGTCGTTGGCTTATCTGGCGGCGTAGATTCGTCTGTGACGGCCTTATTGCTTAAACAGCAAGGCTATGAAGTCACCGGTCTTTTCATGAAAAACTGGGAAGATGACGACACCGATGAATACTGCTCAAGCAAGCAAGATTTGATTGATGCGGTTTCAGTGGCAGATAAAATTGGCATTGATATTGAAGCAGTAAACTTTAGCGCTGAATATAAAGATCGTGTATTTGATAATTTTTTAAGTGAATACAAATCTGGTCGCACGCCTAATCCAGACATTCTATGTAACGCTGAAATTAAATTTAAAGCTTTTTTAGACCACGCCATGAGCTTGGGCGCGGATGTAATTGCCACTGGCCATTACGCGCAAGTGCGTGAAAACCCACTTAAACCCGGCTTATTTCAGTTAATGAAAGCCGATGATGGTAGCAAAGATCAAAGCTACTTTTTGTACCGCTTAAATCAGGCTCAACTGTCTAAAACCTTATTCCCCTTAGGCCAAATGCTCAAGCGTGAAGTGCGTGAAATTGCGCGTAAAGCCGGTTTAATCAATGCCGATAAAAAAGATTCTACCGGCATTTGCTTTATTGGCGAGCGGCCTTTTCAGGAGTTTTTAAGCAAATATTTACCACGCGAACCTGGTGACATTAAAACACCGGATGGCAAAATCGTAGGCCGTCACGAAGGATTGATGTATTACACTTTAGGTCAGCGCCAAGGTTTAAAAATTGGTGGTAGTCGTGATAGCAATGGCGAACCTTGGTTTGTCGCAGCTAAAGATATGGCTGCAAATGTACTGATTGTGGTGCAAGGCCATGAACATCCCTTGTTGCTAAGTGATGGTTTAGTGGCAAGCCAACTTACTTGGATAGACAATGAAGCGCCCATGACCAACTGGGTTTACGCGGCTAAAACCCGCTATCGCCAGCCTGATGCGCCTTGTGAAATTGACCGTTTAACCGCAGAAGAAGTTGAGATTAAATTCGGCCAAAAACAATGGGCGGTAACGCCAGGGCAATCCGCTGTGGTTTATGAAAGCAATGTTTGCCTAGGTGGCGGCATTATTACTGCGGCTATTTAAATTAAGTTTTAAATCGGATTTTTCACGCCGTTTCAGCGAGGCAGATTTAATTGCACGACTAATCGATAGAGATGTGATTCGATTTACCGACTTTCCACACGCGGCACAAAAACGCCTAAACGACAGGCAATCGATGCGTAAGAAAACGTAACGCTTAAAACTGGTGGATGAGAGCCCTGACGTTGATTCACAAAGTCATTATTGACCAAGCCATCATTTACTAAATCATTACTGTGAGTAATGATCTAGTAAAAATCGTTATGCAACCGGCAAACTGTCGATAAATGACTGGCGCTTCAGCAAGGCTGTTTGCAACGCGGCTAAATTTGGATAATCATGCACCAAATTAACCACCGCGCCAAATCTTAGGTTCACATAACCTAACATACAACCCACGGCAATATCAGCCAAACTAAAAGCGCCATTCACGCACCATTTAGACTTACCCGTCTCGATATTTTTCGCTAAATCATCATTCAGCACTTGTAAACCACGGCTAACCTTGCCCATGTGACGCGCGATAAAGCTCGCATCTTGCATAGATTCGGCCTTACGCTGTTCTAACATAACCGCCACAGCTGCGTCGCAAACACCGTCCGCCAAGGCCTCCCAACGGCGCACTTTAATTTTGGCGCTAGAGTCAAGTGGCAACAAATGCGCCAGCGGTGTGCGGTTATCTAAATATTCCACAATTACGCGTGAATCATACAAGCTATCGCCATCGTCTAAAATTAACACTGGTACTTTTCCCAAAGGGTTATACAGCTTGACTGGGCAATCAGGCGCGGCTAACACCACTTCCTCAAGTGTAATTTCAATGTGTTTTTCAGCTGCAACTATGCGTACTTTACGGGCGTAAGGGCTATTAATGGTATATAAAAGTTTCATAATTAGGTCGTGCTCAAGTCCAAAATATTATAGGTACGTACACGAGATTATTCAGGCAAAATGTTACTCAATAAAAACATTATATTCAAGCTATGCCGTTCAAATGATGGCATTCAAGCTAAAAACATCGTAATTTTTACTGATTATTAATGATACCTAGCATTATAATTCATTCACTATCCAACGTTGACTGCTATGACATTATTTAACAAGATCGACCTCTACGCATCTAGCGAGTTTAACCAACTGATTAGCCATCAGGTACAAACCGCATTAGATGAAGATATTGGCACTGGCGACTTAACAGCGCAACTTGTGCCGGCAACGCAAATGGTTAACGCAACCATTATCGTGCGTGAATCTGCCATTATTTGCGGCATCGCTTGGGTCAACGCTTGCTTCAAAAAGGTTGATACCAATGTCGAAATTATTTGGCACGTGGTTGAAGGCGAGCATGTATCGGCAAATCAACTATTATGTGAAATCAATGGCTCAGCACGTTCACTACTTACTGGCGAACGCTGCGCACTGAATTTTTTACAAACGCTATCGGCTACCGCCACTGAAACTGGCAAATATGTTGCGGCGATTGCCGGTACGCAGGCGCAAATTTTAGATACGCGTAAAACCATTCCAAATTTACGCTTAGCGCAAAAGTATGCGGTCACCGTGGGTGGCGGGCATAATCAACGACTGGCCTTGTATGATGGCATTTTGATTAAAGAAAATCATATCGCCGCCGCCGGCAGCATTGCGGCGGTAATGGCGAAAGCATTTGCGCTTAACGCTGAATTGGGCGCGAATACGAGCGCGGCCACGAGCATACAAATTGAAGTTGAAAATTTAAGCCAGTTACAAGAAGCTTTAATCGCAGGCGCCAGCAGCATTTTGTTGGATAACTTTAGTCTTGCCCTATTGAGCGAAGCGGTAACACTTAATAAAAAATCTGAAAAACCTGCCATATTAGAAGCCTCAGGTGGCATCACCATAGACAACGTGCGAACCATCGCGCTCACAGGCGTAGATAGAATTTCAATTGGCGCCATCACCAAAAACGTGCAAGCTGTTGATTTTTCTATGCGAATTAACGGTGCGAATTAACACTAAAATTAACAGTGACAATTAGTGCGTGTTAAACTATTTCAAGGCAATAAGAAAAACAAAGGCATACGCTTATGAGTAAACCAGCAACGTTAAGCAACCCAACAGGCCGCCTCACATTAGGCGACGTGTTACGTATGTTGGTGAACGATGGCATGCTGGATAAAACCCAAGCGGAAAAACTTTATAACGACCGTAAGCTCGATAGCTCTAATCTGCACCCGTTAGTGGTGATTGGCGAGCAAAAATGGAAGAGCCTAAAACCGCCCTTCAAAACAATTACCGTAGAAGGCCTATCTACTTGGCTGGCAGAGCAAGCTGGTCTAGATTATCACCACATAGACCCACTTAAATTAGACTTTGGTTCTGCCGCAAAACTTGTTTCTCAAGCTTATGCAGAACGGTTAAAAATCATGCCGATTTCAGCTAAAAATGGCGAGGCGATCATCGCCACTACCGAGCCATTTAGCACTGACTGGATTGCTGATCTTGAGCGCGTGCTCAATATGAAAATCAAGCTAGTAATGGCAAACCCTTTAGAACTCAGCCGTTATTTACCTGAAATCTACAGTTTAGCCGACTCTATGAATGCTGCCGATTTAGCTAAAGCTGGGCAAATTGTTGGCGTACAAAATTTTGAGCAATTAATCGAGTTAGGTAAAGACAAAAACCTAGATGCCAACGAGCAGCATGTCGTCAATATTGTAGATTGGTTGTTCAAGTATGCGTTTGAACAGCGCGCTAGTGACATTCACTTAGAGCCGCGCCGCAATATGGGCATGATGCGCTTTAGAATCGACGGCGTGTTACATCTGGTGTATCAACTGCCGCCCAATATTATGAATGCCATTACTAGCCGCATTAAGCTGTTAGGCCGTATGGATATGGTAGAAAAACGCCGCCCACAAGATGGCCGCATCAAAACCTTGTCCGCCGAAGGACAAGAAATTGAGTTGCGTTTATCGACCATGCCGACCGCTTTTGGTGAAAAAATGGTCATGCGTATTTTTGCGCCTGACGTTTCAGCCAAAGACTTTCTAGCGCTAGGATTCTCCAAAGCACAAGCAGACACTTGGAACACTTGGACCAAAGCACCGAATGGCATTATTTTAGTGACAGGCCCAACAGGCTCAGGCAAAACCACTACTTTATACGCCACTTTACGCACGCTCGCCACGCCAGAAGTGAACGTTTGCACGGTAGAAGAACCGATAGAAATGGTAGAGCCGCTATTTAATCAAATGCAAGTGCAAACCAATATTGGGCTTAATTTTGCCGATTGCATACGCACATTAATGCGGCAAGATCCTGACATTATCATGGTGGGCGAAATTCGCGATTTAGAAACTGCCGACATGGCGATTCAAGCCGCGCTGACTGGGCATTTAGTGTTATCTACACTGCACACTAACGATGCGCCCTCAGCCGTAACGCGCTTATTAGATTTAGGCGTGCCATCCTACCTGATTCATTCCACTGTATTAGGCATCATGGCACAGCGATTAGTGCGTACGTTATGCACCAGTTGCAAAGCGCCAACATCTATCGCACAAAGCACTTGGGATGAATTGGTCGGTGCCTTTAAATTGCCAAAACCTGAGTATATTTACAAACCGGTGGGCTGCCTAGAATGCCGCAATACTGGCTTTAGAGGCCGCAGTGGTGTTTATGAAATGCTGACCATGACACCGGCCTTAAGGAAATTAATCACACCAGAAACAGATTTAGCGAAGCTCACAGAATTAGCCAGACAACAAGGCATGCAACCGTTAATTATTAATGGCGCAGAAAAAGTTGCCGCGGGGCTCACAACCATTGAGGAATTATTGAAAGTCGTACCGCCATTACAGACGGATTAGCTGCTTTTGTAGGAGCGGCGCTTCGTCGCGATTGCACCATTGCTTCGCGACGAAGCGTCGCTCCTACCAAGTCATGATGATTTTTTTGATGTTTTTGTTAAAATTAAGCGATTCCACTTACTTCCCAACGCTTCCCCGCATAAAACTTTACAAGCTCACGTTTCACCTGCTCAGTTAGGCTATAAAGCGCGACATCTTGAATCTTTCCAAAACCACATTGTCATTAAACTATCATCCTTGACCAAATACGCTCAAACCGTTATGGTGTAGGGTTGGTATATAAGCACTGAAAAACCCACTAAATCTAATAAAAACAAGCGTTAATTTAGTGGAAACACGCAAAATATGGCTAATTAAACGACCAGTCCTATTAAAAAGCTTAAAAATTTAAAGTAAAAAAAACCTAAAGTAAAAAAACTAGCATGGACCCAAGCATGGAACAAAGTTCTAAACAATATACTGGCGCAGAAATTCTAATTCGTTGCCTGCATGAAGAAAACGTTGAATTTGTATTTGGCTACCCTGGCGGTGCCGTACTCAATATTTATGATGCCATTTTCCATCAAGATAAATTCAAGCACATTTTAGTGCGCCACGAACAAGCTGCGCTTCACGCCGCTGATGCTTATTCTCGCTCTACTGGCAAAGTAGGCGTAGCGCTAGTGACTTCAGGCCCAGGCGCAACCAATGCTATTACCGGTATTGCTACGGCCTATATGGATTCAATCCCTATGGTCATTATCAGTGGACAAGTACCAACATACGCCATTGGTGAAGATGCCTTTCAAGAATGCGACACGGTTGGCATTACCCGCCCATGTGTAAAACATAACTTTTTAGTTAAAGATGTTAAAGACATAGCCGCGACCATGAAAAAAGCATTTTATGTGGCCAATAGCGGTCGTCCAGGTCCTGTATTAGTGGATATCCCTAAAGATATTACTGCGCATTTACATGCATTTGAATATCCTGAAACAGTACAACTACGGTCTTACAACCCAGTGACTAAAGGCCATTTAGGCCAAATCAAAAAGGCACTTAAATTACTCGCTGAAGCGAAACGCCCTATGGTGTATTCAGGCGGCGGCGTAGTATTAGGCGATGCTTCTGAATATTTAATCAAATTAGTACAATCACTTAATGTGCCTATCACCAGCACGTTAATGGGCTTGGGTGGCTTTCCGGCTTCTGATAAAAACTTTTTAGGCATGTTAGGCATGCATGGTACTTACGAGGCTAATATGGCCATGCAAGAGTGCGATGTTTTGCTAGCGGTTGGCGCACGTTTTGATGACCGCGTGATTGGTAACACCGAGCATTTCTTGTCTAACCCACGTACTATTATCCATATTGATATTGATCCATCTTCAATCTCAAAACGCGTAAAAATCGATGTGCCAATTGTCGGCGATGTTAAATCTGTACTTGCAGACATGAACGACCTGATTGCAGCAGAAAAGCCAGCGCAAAATACCGAAGCACTGGCGGCTTGGTTTAAACAAATTAACGAATGGCGCGGTAAAAAATGTTTAACTTACGTGCAAAGTACTGAGTTTATTAAACCACAATACGTGATTCAAAAATTACATGAAGTCACCAAAGGCGATGCGTTTGTTACCTCTGACGTTGGCCAGCATCAAATGTGGGCTGCGCAATATTACCCGTTTGATAAACCGCGTCGCTGGATTAACTCTGGCGGCCTAGGCACGATGGGCGTTGGTTTGCCTTATGCTATGGGCGTACAGTTTGCCCACCCTGAGGCGCAAGTCGCTTGCGTGACGGGCGAAGGTAGTATTCAGATGAATATTCAAGAGCTTTCTACCTGCTTGCAATACAATCTGCCGATTAAAGTGATTTTGCTGAACAATCGCTACCTTGGTATGGTGCGTCAATGGCAAGAGTTTTTCTATGAGAACCGCTACGCTGAGTCTTACATGGAAAGCTTGCCTGATTTTGTTAAACTAGCCGAAGCTTATGGCCACGTTGGTATGCGCATTGAAAACCCTAGCGATGTTGAAGGCGCACTTGCTGAAGCATTTAGCCCAAAACTTAAAGATAGGTTTGTGTTTATGAACTTTTTAACCGACCAAAAAGAAAATGTATTCCCAATGATTCCGGGTGGTAAGGGCTTGTCTGAAATGATTTTGGCGGAGAATCTATAATGCGTCATATTATTTCACTATTAATGGAAAATGAAGCTGGCGCATTATCACGAGTAGCAGGCTTGTTTTCAGCGCGTGGTTACAACATTGAATCGCTGACTGTTGCGGTCACTGAAGATCCAACATTGTCACGCATGACCATCGTTACTTCAGGTTCTGAAGCGGTGATCGAGCAAATTATTAAGCAATTGAACAAATTAATCGACGTAGTAAAAGTACTCGATTTAAACGATGGAAAATTTATCGAGCGTGAATTAATGCTTGTTAAAGTAAAAGCCACAGGCGCTTTCAGAGAAGAAATGAAACGTATGTGCGATATTTTCAGAGGCCGTATTATCGATGTGGCCGATGGCAGCTTTACCATTGAGCTTACCGGCTCGGGCAACAAGTTAGATGCTTTTATCGAAAGCTTAGATAAGTCGGCAATCCTAGAAACAGTGCGCACAGGCGCTTCTGGCATAGGACGTGGCGACCGAATTCTAAAAGTTTAGGCGACAAGTTAAGTTTTAGCAGCATATTAAAAAACCATATTTAACATTTAATTAGCATTTGCATAGGAAGGCAAAAAAATGAAAGTTTATTACGACAAAGACGCAGACCTTGGTTTAATCAAAGGTAAAAAAGTAACGATCGTTGGTTACGGTTCACAAGGCCACGCACACGCGGCTAACCTTAAAGATAGCGGCGTTACTGTTACTATCGGCCTACGTCAAGGCGGTAGCTCATGGGCTAAAGCCGTTGCAGCTGGCCATAACGTACTAGACATCGCAGCTTCTGTAAAAGACGCAGACGTTGTAATGCTATTGTTGCCAGACGAAACAATGGCGCAAATTTTTGCAGCCGATGTTGCTGACCATCTAAAACAAGGCGCTACCTTAGCGTTTGCGCACGGTTTTAACATTCACTACAACCAAATCACACCACGTGCTGATTTAGATGTGATTATGATTGCACCAAAAGGCCCAGGCCACACAGTGCGTTCAGAATACCTAAAAGGCGGCGGCGTTCCTTCACTAATCGCTGTATATCAAGATAAATCTGGCAAAGCTAAAGATGTTGCGCTTTCATACGCAGCAGCCAACGGCGGCACTAAAGGCGGCGTGATTGAAACTGATTTCCGTGAAGAAACAGAAACTGACTTATTCGGCGAGCAAGCAGTATTATGCGGCGGTGCAGTTGAATTAGTAAAAGCTGGTTTTGAAACATTGGTAGAAGCTGGTTACGCACCAGAAATGGCTTACTTTGAGTGCTTACACGAACTTAAATTGATTGTTGATTTAATGTACGAAGGCGGCATCGCTAACATGAACTACTCAATTTCAAACAACGCTGAATATGGCGAATATGTAACTGGCCCACAAGTGATTAATGATCAATCACGCGCGGCAATGAAAACATGTTTAGCTAACATTCAGAATGGTAACTACGCTAAACAGTTCATTTTAGAAGGTCGTACTAACTACCCAGAAATGACTGCACGTCGTCGTTTAAACGCTGCTCATCCAATTGAGCAAGTAGGTGGTCAATTGCGTTCTATGATGCCTTGGATTGCTAAAAACAAATTAGTAGATCAATCAAAGAATTGATCTAAATTTAATAGATCAATCTAAAAACTAAATTTTGGTTTAGGAGAACTTTGCACGAGCGTATTAAAAACTAAAACCTATCAACACCGTCATTCCCGCGTAGGCGGGAATCCAGTTAACTTGTTGATTCACCTAGATTCCCGCCTACGCGGGAATGACGATAATTGTGGGTTTTATATTTAATTACGGTTGATTAAACTTTGTGCAAAGGTATATTTAGGTATTTAGTTGAAATTTAAAAAGGGCGAGATAACTTCTTGCCCTTTTTTTATTATCCAAAGAAACATTTTATTAAAACAAAGGGTTAAGCATGCAAGCCAATATTGCCGTACTTTTACAATATATTCTGCCAAAACAAGCCATTACCGCTCTTGCCGGGAAGTTAGCGCATTACCAAGGCGGCAACCTAACCACCACTGTAATCACTTGGTTTGTAAAACGCTACCAAGTAAACATGGCCGAAGCGGCTGAACCTAACATCAGCACTTATCAAACTTTTAACGATTTCTTTACACGCCCACTCAAGGCTGGCGCACGCCCACTAGCGCAGGCAGATTTCATTTGCCCTGTAGATGGTGCGATTAGTCAGTTTGGTAAAATTGAAGCCGATCAGATTTTTCAGGCAAAAGGCCATGCATATTCCATTACCGCGTTAGTCGGTGGTGAAAAAAATATGGCCAAAAATTATGAAAATGGCCATTTTGCTTGTTTGTACTTAAGCCCTAAAGATTACCACCGCATACACATGCCTTGCGATGGCACCTTAAAAAGTATGACTTATGTGCCAGGCGCATTATTCTCAGTTAACCCAACCACAGCACAAGGCGTACCAGGGCTATTTGCACGCAACGAGCGCGTGGTTTGTGAGTTTACGTCAGCTAAGCACGGAAACTTCGTGATGGTGCTGGTAGGCGCAACCATTGTAGGTAGCATGGCAACCGTTTGGCATGATACTAACAACGGCATTATTAACCCGCCACGCACCGGCAAAACCCGTACTTGGACTTACGAACAGCAAAACATCAGCCTAAAACAAGGCGACGAAATGGGCAGATTTTTACTAGGCTCAACCGTAGTCATGTTATTTGAAAAAGAAGCACTGGAATTTAACCCAACTTGGCAAGCAACACGCCCGATAAAACTCGGCGAGATGATGGGGAAATAATTGTAGGAGCGGCGCCTCGCCGCGAAAAATGGCGCAACTTTCACCATCGCTATCGCGGCGAGGGCGCCGCTCCTATCTATCAACCGTGGTGATGTTATTTGAAAAAGAAGTACTGGAGTTTAATCCAGCTTGGCAAGCTTCATGCCCGATAAAACTCGGCGAGATGATGGGAAAATAACGGTAGGAGCGGCGCCTCGCCGCGAAAAATGGCGCAACTTTCACCGTCGCTATCGCGGCGAGGGCGCCGCCCCTACCTATCAACCGTGGTGATGCTATTTGAAAAAGAAGTACTGAAATTTAACCCAACTTGGCAAGCTGCACGCCCGATAAAACTAGGCGAGATGATGGGGAAATAATTGTAGGAGCGGCGCCTCGCCGCGAAAAATGGCGCAACTTTCACCATCGCTATCGCGGCGAGGGCGCCGCTCCTACCTATCAACCGTGGTGATGCTATTTGAGAAAGAAGCACTGGAATTTAACCCAGCTTGGCAAGCTACACGCCCGATAAAACTAGGCGAGTTGATGGGGAAATAATTGTAGGAGCGGCGCCCCGCCGCGAAAAATGGCGCAATCTTCACCGTCGCTATCGCGGCGAGGGCGCCGCTCCTACATACGACTTTTCAAGCGCTTTAGCGCTTAGAAAATCGGAGTGCCCATGGTGCTGAATTATTTAACAACCTAGTTACTTTACAACCTTATGATGTAAATGTGGTGCCAACTCGTTTAACGCTGATTCATACACGGCGCGCTTAAACTCAATCACATCTTCTAGCGGCACCCAATATTCGCTCCAGCGCCAGGCATCAAACTCTGGATGTTCAGAAGCGCGTAGTGAAACATCAGAATCGCGCCCTACCATGCGTAGTAAATACCAAATCTGCTTTTGACCTTTATAGCTACCGCGATACTCGCGTTTTACCCAAGTAGTCGGCACTTCATATCTCAGCCAATCTTTAGTGCGACCCAAAATTTGCACGTGCTCAGGCTTTAAACCTACCTCTTCCATTAACTCACGATACATAGCCTGCTCTGGGCTTTCGCCATGGTTAATACCACCTTGCGGAAACTGCCAAGCATGCTCACGGATACGCTTACCCCAAAAAACCTGATTGTTTGCATTACATATAATAATGCCAACATTCGGGCGAAACCCGTCACGATCTAACATAGCCTTATACTGCCTTAATTATTTAGTGTAATTTTTTCATATTTTGAGCATTATTGAAAGCAACCATTTGCGTATAATACATAAGCCTATGAAAACACACTCAATTAAATCCTTGAAAATTAATCACTTTATTGTTTTTTTGCTCGCCTGCGCGGTAAATAGCATTTGCCATGCTGAAACCAAGCCGCTCAACCACAATTTTGCTTACATTACCAATCAAGGCGAAGATACGGTTTCGGTGATTGATACTGCATTAAATCAAGTCATTAACACCATTAAAGTCGGAAAAGCACCGGTTGGCATTGCCGTTTCTAGCACCTTACAACGCGTGTATATTTCAAACGTTGAAAGCCAAGATATTAGCGTGATTGATGCAAGCAACAACACAGTTATCGACACCATTAAAATCAAAGGTTCACCGGTAGGCTTAGCCTTATCGCCAGATAGCAAAACGTTATATATCGCCGATTGGTTTGATAATCGCATATTGGCCATGAGCACAGCGCAAACGAATAGCATACGCGAAGTAAACGTAGGCGATGCGCCCGCTGGCTTAACGCTAAGCCCCGATAAACAATGGCTCTATGTAGCCAACCGCGACAGCAACGACATTGCCATTATCGACACCGCAACACTCAGCATTAACAAACGCATTAAAGTGGGCAAGCATCCTTATGGCGTGTTTATAAGCGCCACTGGCAAATACCTAGTAAGCGTCAATGTAAGAGATGACAGCGTGAGCATTATTAACACTAAAACCAATGCACAAAAGAAGATAAAAGTCGGTTATCACCCTTATTGTGCGGCCATGAGTGCCGATGAAAAAACCCTATACGTGACCAACACCCAAGATGACAGCGTGACGGTGTTAAACATTGCCACACAAAAACCCATCGCCACTATTGATGTTGGCAACACGCCTGAAGGCATTAGCATAGACGATGCTAATCACCGTGCCTATATCGCCAATTGGGGTAGTAACAGCGTTAGCGTGATAGATACCACGACCAATAAATTATTAACTACGATTAAAACAGGCGAAAAAAGCCGCGCTTTTGGCCAGTTTATTTTAGTTAAATAATCACAGCAGTTAATTTTGCGCTGAACATAACGACGCTAGCAAGCCAGCCGTGTCAACCAAGGCAAAGCCGCTTCGTTATCACAGGTGCAAGTAAGCAAGCATTTTATAAGTCTTGATTCTAATTAATCACTGTTCTCATTTATAATGCCTACGTATTTTTGAATAACCCCTCTCATATTGAGAGTTTTAAAGCCTCTCAATCACTGAGAGTTTTGGAGAAAGTTACATGAAAAAGATTTTAGCAATCATCGCACTTGGTTTAAGCATCAGTTTAGTGCCGTACTCTGCATCAGCACACGGTCCATCACCACAAAAAGTTGAAAAAAGCATCACTATCAAAGCAGACCCTGCAAAAGTTTGGGCAATTGTTAAAGATTTCGGTGGCATTCACAAATGGCATCCGGGCGTAGCCAGCACTAAGTTAGAACAGAAAAAAGATGACAATGGCGACATGGCGACTTACAGAACATTGACGTTTAAAGACGGTGGCAATGTGTTTGAGAAATTACGCAGCGCAGACGATGCAACGATGAAACTTAAATATGAAATCGTAACAGGCACACTACCGTTAACAGACTACAACGCAGTAATGACTGTCACTAAAGGTGAAAATGCTGGCGAAACTACGGTTACATGGGTAGGCCGCTTTTACCGTTTATACAAACTTAACCCACCAATTCCAGCGGGTCAAGATGATGAAACAGCGATTAAAGCCATCACAGGTGTGTTTGATTCTGGTTTAGCTAACTTGAAAAAGGTAGCAGAAGGTTCAAAGTAGCAGACCGTAAAGAAGTGACTAAAAGGTCACTTTGGGAATTTTTAAGTGACCTTTTTTGACACTTTTTTGCGGTTGTAATAAAAAATATTAGTTTGAAACAGTCTTGAAATAAGTGCTCACTAAAAGGCGGAACTTAATGTTCCGCTTTTTTTATTGTGCACTCACCGTAGTCTTTTAAGATGGGCGCGAATTTATTCGCGATTTTCAGGTGACAAATCGCGAATACATTCGCTCCTACAATTACAAAACCACAAAAAACACTGCTCTGCGAGGCAATAGACACGGGCTTCGCAGAGCAGTGTTTGGTAGGAGCGGCGCCCTCGCCGCGAAGCAATCGCGCTAGTTAAGGAAATGCAGCGGTAATAAGTGGGATAGCAATCGCGGCGAGGGCGCCGCTCCTACCAACAGCAATACGTGACTATTATTGCTAGGATTAACGATAATCGTGCGCTCTAAATAATAGTTGGCACAGCTATTGCATTGCAATAACCAAGCACTAAAATTTTTTACCCAGTGTGAGAACACTTAAAATTTATTTAAAGGATTTCAAAATGAAACAAGTTCAAAAAGGTTTTACCTTGATTGAGTTGATGATTGTTGTTGCGATTATTGGTATTTTGGCTGCTGTTGCGTTGCCTCAATATCAAACTTATACAAAAAAAGCTGCTGATACTGCATGTCTTGCTGAAGCTACAGGGATTGCACATGGTGCGGCAGCTGCAATAGCTAATAATGACGCAGCTTTATTATCACTAACACCTGCCAGTGCTTGTAATAAAGCTGGTCCGACTACTGTACCGACAACGTTTACTGATTCATATACAGCACCTAAAGGCAATAGTACTAAATCAATCAATTGCGACTACAATACCGGCACTTGCGTAATTAGCTAACTTTCCATTCTAGCTAATTGATTGACAAAAAAAGAGGCCTAAGGCCTCTTTTTTTTGATAATCTCACCAGTACCTGCTTAGCCGTCAATATGTGATTTATTTGAGGATGTCATTTTGAAAGAAATTAAAAATCGAGAACTCATAATGACTCATCTAAAAACTTCAATCACATTTAAGTTCGTTATTTTTTTAGTATTTATTAGCCTAATCAGCTTATCGCCCAGCCTAAACATCATTCCAAAAATCCTAATTGAAACAAGCTTCCACGATAGCCAACGCTTACTAGAACTATTACTAATAGCTCTAATCTTGCTTCATAGCATTATATTTAGAAGCCAAAACTCATATTTCACCGCAATCCCCAATATCCGTTACGCCTTTTATGTATTAATCACACTAGCCATTGCTTCAGCATATCTAGCCAAATCCCCCCGTCACGCCATCATCGAAGTCAGCCTATTTTCCGGTTTAAGTTACCTGACTTTATTTGTCGTCAATTTGTACCATGAAAATAATACGCGATTAATCAAATGGCTGACTTACGCCTTTTGGGCGGGCATTTTGTTGTCTATGGTTTCGTTTTACGTGGGCTATATTACTGCCACTACTTTCAGCACCCCTTTGGTATGGCCTAACCCTTTAACCGGTTTCAGCAACATCCGATCATTTAATCAATACCAACTTTGGACTTTAGGCTTAATTACCTTACCGCTACTTACTTTAGATTTTAAAAGCGCACAAACGCGTCGCTACTTACATTTTGGCTTGGTTTGCTGGTGGGTGTTACTTTTTTATTCAGCTTCACGTGGCGCATTATTGGCTTGGTTGGTTGGCCTGTTAGCCACGGCTGTTATTTACCGAAAATTGGCTTGGCCGTTTATACGCTTACAGCTTATGCATATCACGGCAGGCTTTATCAGCTATCAAATATTATTTAAATTTATACCAAACCTTAGAGGCTCGGCTTTAGTGACAGGTACGATTATGCGAGATACCTCTAGTGACCGACTCGAGTTATGGCGCTTATGTATTGCTATTATTCAAGACCACCCAATTTTTGGTGTTGGTCCTATGCATTTTGCTTGGGTTAGCCAGACCAGCGCGCATCCGCATAATAGCGTGTTGCAAATTATGGCTGAATTCGGCTTACCGGCAGCTTTAATCATATTAGCGATGGCATTCTATGGCTTACGCTGTTGGCTAAAGAGATTTAGCCTTAAAAACCTGCAAGCTGACACAACACTAAACTCCACTTTGGCGATTGTATTGTTTTTCACAATAGTCACTAACGCGGCGTATTCCTTAGTAGATGGCGTAATCGTGATGCCGATTAGCCAAGTAATGCTGTTTACTTTTATCGGGCTAATGATTGCTTTTTATAGTCACGGCCATGTGGTTGAAGTAAAAAGAAAGTCAGTCTTGATGCCGATTATGGCTGGCGTTGTCTTAATTGCTTTAATCTCCTCAACTTTGCCGGAAATATTACAAAGTGCTTCCGGCAGCGAAAAAAGATTCTCCATGGCTTATACCGCAAGCGGGCCGCGTATTTGGTTAGAGCTTAAGTAAGTTCAATTACGATTAAGCCTAAGTACGATTTAGCTTAATTAACATCTATTTTTGCTCAAGATTAGCCTCAATGTAATAAAATTGAGACTAACAAATATAACGCTTTAGCAACTAAACCAAACACACCTCAACACATATCCATTCATTTAATGACCACAACCATGACCCAAACCACACCTAGCTATAAAACCCCATTAGAAATTAGCAGCAATTCACCATCGAACGAAGACCAAATCAACGCGAGCATTATCTGGCTACATGGCTTGGGCTCAGATGGCTATGATTTTGAACCCATAGTGCAAAAACTAAATTTGCCTAATGTACGATTTATTTTGCCGCACGCGCCTGAGATGGCGGTGACGCGCAATAGTGGTTACATTATGCCGGCTTGGTATGATTTATATGGCGTCACTGGCAGCAGTCAAGAAGATGAAGCGGGCATAAAAACCAGTCAAACTTATATTGAAGCCTTAATTCAAAAAGAGCTAGATCGCGGTATTCCAGCGAATAGAATCGCACTGGCGGGTTTTTCACAAGGCGGCGCCATTGCCTTGTACACGGCCTTACGTTATCCAAAAAAATTGGCTGGCGTATTAGCGCTATCAACTTATTTACCCATCAAAACCAAGCTGGCAGCGGAGGCGAACCCGGCCAATGCGGCGACACCTATTTTTATGGCGCATGGTGTTTACGACGATGTTATCAGCATGGATTTATGTAAAATTTCACTGCAAACCTTGCAAAGTAATCATTTAGTAGTCGATTGGCATGAATACAATATGGCGCATTCTGTTTGTGCTGAAGAGATTGTCGATATTCGCCATTTTTTACAGAAGATTTTGTAGCAGGATTTGGTAGAATAGCGGCTTAGAGAAATTAGTATATTTTATGTGCGCAACGACTACAAAAAAACCATCAAAATCAACGGCTGAAGCTGATTCGCCATTGCCACAAAACTTTGAGCAAGCGTATGCCGAATTGGAAGGTATCGTCGCGCAAATGGAATCTGGCCAAATGCAGCTGGAAGCGTCACTTAGCGCTTATACACGCGGTAATTTTCTATTGCAGTTTTGCCAAAAATCGCTTGCTGACGTTGAACAGCAAGTGCAAATCTTGAATGATAAAAATCAGTTAGTCGCATTTAAGTCTGAGAATGACTAATCTGGCTGCTCTAGATTTTTCAGCTTGGGTAAGTGCTAAACAAGCGCATATTGAAGTTACACTTGCGCGCACATTACCAGCGGTTTCAATAACGCCAAATACCTTGCATGAGGCCATGCGCTACAGCGCCCTAGCGGGTGGCAAGCGTGTGCGCGCCCTACTTTGTTATGCTGCGGCTGAAATGTGCGACACGCCCATTTTAATCGCCGATGCGGCCGCCAGCGCGGTGGAGTTGATTCACGCTTATTCCTTAGTGCATGACGATATGCCATGTATGGATGACGATGATTTACGCCGTGGCAAACCTAGCTGCCATAAACAATATGATGACGCGACCGCTCTTTTAGTCGGCGATGCGCTACAAAGTTTGGCGTTTCAGGTTTTATCTGAACCAGAGTTAACCTTAAATACAAACCTACAAGCGCATCAGCAAATTAGCCTGTTAAACATTTTAGCCAAAGCCTCGGGTTCTACTGGCATGGCGGGTGGTCAGGCGATTGATTTAGCCTCCGTAGGCAAACCGCTTACGCAAGCTGAACTTGAAGCTATGCACAATTTGAAAACTGGCGCGCTGATAAAAGCCGCTGTTTTGCTGGGCGCTGTGTGTGGCTCTAGCGCGCAAATAACGGCGGTGAGCACTTATGCGGCCAATATTGGCCTAGCGTTTCAAGTGGTGGATGACATTTTGGATGTGGAAGCGGACACCGCAACATTAGGCAAAACAGCCGGCAAAGATGCGAACAGCAACAAACCCACTTACGTGACCATTTTGGGCTTGGATTTAGCCAAACAACACGCGCAACAATTATATGAAGACGCGATTGCCGCAATTGCACCATTTGACGATAACACCCAGCGCCTGCGTGAATTAGCCGCTTTTATTATGCAGCGCAGCTTTTAGAAACTTATGACGCCATTACTCAGCACCATAGATTCACCTTTGCAACTTCGCCAGCTTGAGCGCAAACAGTTGGTTGAACTGGCACAAGAATTACGCTTATTTTTAATTGATAGCGTGGCTAAAACTGGCGGTCACTTAGCGTCTAATTTAGGCGTGGTTGAACTGACGATTGCACTGCATTATGTATTTAATACGCCTGACGACAGGCTGGTTTGGGATGTAGGCCACCAAACTTATCCGCATAAAATTCTAACTGGTCGCCGCGAATTAATGCAGTCACTACGCAAAGCCAAAGGCATCGCCGGCTTTCCACGTCGCTCTGAAAGTGAATACGACACTTTTGGCGCTGGCCATTCCAGCACATCAATATCAGCCGCATTAGGCATGGCGGTTGCTGCACAAAAAGCTGGTTTAGAAAGACGCGCCGTGGCGATTATTGGCGATGGCGCCATGACTGCGGGCATGGCGTTTGAAGCCTTAAACAATGCCGGCGATATGGATGCCAATTTGTTGGTAATATTGAACGACAACGACATGAGCATTTCAAACAATGTTGGTGCGCTGAATAATTACCTTACTAAATTATTATCTAGCCGCTTTTACGACAAAGTCAGATCGTCAGGCAAAAAAGTGCTTTCTGCCATGCCACCCATGATGGAATTTGCCAGACGCGCAGAAGAACACGTCAAAGGTATGGTGTTGCCCGGCACGTTATTTGAAGAGTTTGGTTTTAATTATATAGGCCCAATTGATGGCCATGATTTAGACGCATTAGTTGATACTTTACGTAATATCAAGCAATTAAAAGGCCCGCAGTTTTTGCATATTGTGACGCAAAAAGGCAAAGGCTTTGAACCGGCCGAAGATAACCCGAATAAATTTCACGGTGTAGGCAAGTTTGATCCATTCAATGGCGATGCAATTAGCGTAGCGTCTAGCAATATTATTCCTAAAAAAACCTACACCCAAGTATTTGCCGATTGGTTGAGTGATATGGCCGCGCTTGATGAACGCTTGATAGGCATTACGCCCGCCATGTGCGATGGTTCTGGCTTAAACGACTTTGCCGAAAAATATCCAACCCGCTATTTTGACGTAGGCATTGCCGAACAACACGCGCTAACCTTTGCCGCCGGCATGGCGTGCGACGGCTTAAAGCCGGTAGTCGCTATTTACAGCACGTTTTTACAGCGCGCTTACGATCAGCTAATTCATGATATTGCCTTGCAAAACTTACCAGTATTATTGGCCATAGACCGAGCTGGCTTAGTCGGCGCAGATGGCCCAACGCATGCAGGCAGCTTTGATTTAAGTTTTTTACGCTGCATTCCAAACATCGTAATTATGGCGCCTAGCGATGAAAACGAATGTAGGCAAATGCTTTACACCGGCTTTCAATATAACGGCGTTGCGGCGGTGCGTTACCCACGTGGCACTGGCATTGGCGCGGTTATTGAGCAGAAAATGCAGGCGATACCGATTGGTACGGGTGAAATTAAACGTACGATGACCAACACTGAAACACCGCAAAAAATTGCCATTTTAAGTTTTGGCAGCATGCTTAGCGCGAGCCTAGAAGCGGCTGAAAAACTAGATGCAACCGTGGTGAATATGCGCTTTGTTAAACCTTTAGACCAAGCGCTGATAGAAAAGTTAGCGTTAGACCATAGCATTATCGTCACTGTGGAAGAAAATGCGCTGATGGGCGGCGCCGGTTCTGCGGTCATGGAAGTGTTGCAAGCCATACAAAATAAATCTGCGCACGTGATTAAAACGCTATGTTTAGGCTTGCCAGACCAGTTTATTGAACACGGCGTACACGAAACTATGCTGTCAGAATGCGGTCTAGATGCTGAAGGCATTACTCGCGCGATTGAAAAGGTAATAAGCTAGTCATAATTGCGAAGGCAATAACCTAGTGATATACTCAACTATAGCTTAACCATTGATAAAGTCAGGCAATTGCCAACGGAAAAAAAATGAACCAACCAACTACTGTAAATACCATTGAAGACGTACAAAACACGGTCGATACCCGTCACCTAGCCATCGATAAAGTGGGCATTAAAGCGATTCGCCACCCAGTGATTGTGAAAGATAAATCTGGTGGTGAGCAACATACGGTTGCCATGTTTAATATGTACGTGCATTTGCCGCAACAATTTAAAGGCACACACATGTCGCGTTTTGTTGAAATTCTCAACATGAACGAACATGCTATTTCTATAGAATCTTTTGAAACCATTTTGCGCTTAATGGTAAGCCGTTTAGAGGCGGAATCTGGTCATGTAGAAATGACTTTTCCATACTTTGTTAATAAAGCGGCGCCTATTTCTGGCGTAAAAAGTCTTTTAGATTATGAAGTTACATTTATTGGCGCAATCAGCCACGGTAAATTTGAAATCACGGTAAAAGTATTAGTGCCTGTGACTAGCCTTTGCCCATGTAGCAAAAAAATATCTGACTACGGTGCGCATAATCAACGCTCACACGTCACAGTAACTGCGCTAGTAAATGACTTTATCTGGATTGAAGATATTATTGATTTGGTTGAAAAACAAGCCTCTTGCGAGCTTTACGGTTTACTTAAACGCCCAGATGAAAAATACGTCACTGAGCGTGCCTATGATAATCCTAAGTTTGTGGAAGACATGGTGCGCGACGTGGCAGCGCAGCTTAATGCAGAAAAACGCATCGTGGCGTACACCGTTGAAAGTGAAAACTTTGAGTCTATTCACAACCATTCAGCCTATGCTTTGATTGAAAATGACAAGCGCATTAAATAGGATTTGAATCATTAGCCACTTGGAATAGCGGCTAATTCAATTTATAAAAATGCCACTTTTTTAAAGTGGCATTTTTTATGTCTGAAACATGTTACCTAATGCAAATTTAGGAAATAATGACCTAGAATCGGCTTTTGTAGGAGCGGTCTGTGACCGCGAAAGAGATGGTTCGCGGTCACAGACCGCTCCTACAAAAACATATAGGGGACTAACATTATTGACGAGGCTAGCTATAGGCTCAAACTATAGACTCAAACTATAGCCTCAAGCCATCAAATTAGCATTTTCAGAAAATATCACTTTTACCGTTGTACCTTGCGATTTTTGCATATTAGTGAAACCAAGCTCAACCCGCGCATGGTGCTGATGCGCAATTTCACGCACGATGGCAAGGCCTAAGCCGCAACCACTTTGCGCAGTGCCTAAAACACGATAAAACCGCTCAAAGACCTTCTGCTGCTCTTGCGTAGCAATGCCGAGGCCGTTATCTTGCACCGCCAACACGGTTTCGTGATGCTCAAGACTCAAACACACTGTGACCTTTGCGCCGGCTTGGTTATAGCGAATAGCATTGTCGAGCAAATTGTTTAGCAACTCTTGTAGCAATACCGAATTACCACTTATTTTAAATTGTTGAAGTTGGCAACTCACGCCCAAATCAATATTTTTTTCTAAGGCTATTGGCACCCATTCTGCTGTCACTTCATGAATAAGCGGCACTAAATCTACCGTTACAAATGATTGCGCTAAATTAGCTTCTGGCTCTGCCCTGGCAAGGCTTAACAACTGGTTTGCTAATCGCGCAAGATTATCGCTACCTGCGCTAATCTGCTTTAGCGCATGCTGTATGCTAGCCAAATCACTCTCTCTTAGCGCGGCTTCTGCCTGAATTTTAAGCCCGGCCAATGGCGTTTTAAGCTGATGTGCGGCATTGGCTAAAAAATGTCGGCGTTCGTCTACTGCGGCCTTCTCTTTCACTAGTAATTCATTCATTGCATGTAGCAAGGGCTGCAATTCTTCTGGCGCATTTTTTTCTTCTAAGGGATGTGTATCTGTGGGCAACCTTTTTAGGATTAAATTCTTTAGTTTATCCAATGAAATCAAGCCGCGCTGTATGCCTAAATTGACTAATAAAATCACTAAAATAATCAATACGATTTGCGGCACCAGCATAATGGCAATAATCTCATGGGCCATTTTGTCGCGCTTGGTGGTGGTTTCACCAATTAAGATGGTGGCATTACCTTTTCCGTGCAGATCTGCTAGAGGTAAATTAAAGGCTACCATGTGCAAAGCCCTATTACCTAGCTTAGTTTCATAATAAACAGATTCACGAGGCTTAGGCATCACTTTGGGCAACACCAAACCCTCGTCACCAAAGACAATATTATGCTTAGGATCTTGTATTTGGTAGTAAACCCAGTCTTCAGGGTCATATTCAATTAAATTCAACGTGCTATCAGGCAAATCCACTACCATCACGCCGGCCTTCACTTCCACTTGGTCTGCCAGCGCTAAAGCGACTCTAAACAGCGCTCTATCGTAGGCTAAATTAGCAAAATAATTGGCTAAGTAATAAGCTGAAATTGTGCCCAGAAATAGCGATGGAATGAGTAGAATCAGCAGCCAATTCAACAACTTTTGACGGATGGAGTTGGTTTTAACATGTATCATTTGCTTTAATTTCATTTAAAGCTTCAACTTAAGATTAATGTTTAGATTTAGATTAATGTGCATAATTTTGATGGCTTGCTGAAAAGTTATACTTTATTTTCTAGGCTAGCTAATAAATAACCTAAACCACGAATGGTACGAATTTCTATACCAAATACGTTCAACTTTTTACGCAAGCGCGATATATTGACCTCTACCGCGTTTTCACTCATTTCCTCATCCCAGCTACATAAATGTTCTAATATTTTAGCTTTACTCACCACTTTGGTGGCTTTAAGCATCAACAATTCCATCAAGGCCACTTCTCGCTGAGACAATGAAAGTGGCACGTTTTGAAACAAACATTGACGATTACTGGTATCAAACACCAAATCACCAAAGGTTATTTTGGCACTGCCGCCAGAAATACCACGGCGAATTAGCGCCCTCACTCTAGCTTCTAATTCGTCAAGTTCAAAAGGCTTGGTTAAGTAATCATCCGCGCCCAAGTCTAGTCCTTTAACGCGATTCCGCGTATCTTCTAGCGCCGTTAAAATAAGTACAGGCGTTTTATTGCCACGCGCACGTAGCCGTTTCAGCACCTCAAAACCGTCCAATTTTGGCAAACCTAAATCCAGCACAATGACATCATATTCCTGATACGTAAGTAATTTATTGGCGCTATCGCCATCGCTCATCACGTCAACGGCATAACCAGACTTGCTGAAGGCACGCTCCAGTCCGTCTTTAAGAATCAAATCATCTTCAACTAATAGTAATCTCAACGTTGCAATCTCAATTTAGCTTATTTGGGGTTCAAATGAATACATAACACCCGACCATTTTAACCACTTTCGCAAATAGATTAAAAATAGATTCGCGTGTCGATTGTTGTCAGCTTGATGTCAGCTTGCTGCTGTAAATTACATTTCATGGTTGCAGAGTAAGCATTTAGCAGATCACAGCCAAATATAGTTTTACTAATATAGTTTTATATTGACTTAGTTTTATATTGACTTAGTTTTATATTGACCCAGTTTCATAAGCCTAGTTTTAACAAACATTACTTTAATTTTGGAGATTGAAATGAACAAATTCTTAGCAACACTTTTAGCTGGCGCATTTGCATTAACATTAGGTGCTTCAGCATTTGCAGCAGACGCAGCAAAAACCACTAAAGCAGTAGAACCAGCTAAAGTTGAAGCGCCAGTTGCTGTTGAAGCAGCAAAAACTGAAGCTACAACAGAAGCGGCTAAACCAGCAAAAAAACATCACCGTAAAGACCATGCAAAAAAACCAGCTGCACCTGCCGCTGAAGCTACACCGGCAGCACCAGTAGCCGCGCCAGCAGCAAAATAATTCAGCAAGTAATCTTTTGAAATTAAGAGTTCAAAAGTAAGCATTTTTTGCTGAATACTAGTTAAACAAAAAGGGACAGATTATTCTGTCCCTTTTTTTAAAAAAATATTGCTGGCTGATCTAGTACTTTTTTGTCAGCGTCAGCGCAATATCTTGCCGCTTCATCTCTAGCCTATTTAACGCGCTCATGCCTAACAACACCACAGATGGCGAACCGCCCTCCAGCACACTAGCCTCAACTTGACTAAGCGTAATGCTACCAATTTTAAGATTATCGATGGTTACGCGATAGGCGGTCACCACGCCATTAGCGGTGCCAATTTGCACGGGTTGGCCGCGCTTGTAGTCAATATTGGCAAACTTGGCATCACCACTATTTAGCGCAACGGTAGTGGCGCCAGTATCTAATAAAAACTTAAGCGAGGCACCGTTAATCAGGCAATCTGAAATAAAATGGCCCTGCGTATCGGCGTACAAAGTGACACTAGAGGTAGCGTTATCGGCATTGCCAGCTACGGATGCTGCTTGGCCCATTTCCAGCTGTTTTGTTTTGCCGGAAATTTGCAAAGTAGCGGTTTTACTATCAGCAGCAATCAGCTTAACGCCATCTATCGTTTGGCCTACGCTCAAGGTTTTAGGTTTTCCACCATTCACCATAATAATGGCTTTATTGGTGAACAGCCCAACCACGTTTACGCTGGTATCTGCAATGCTCAAATGGCTGGTTAGCATGCTTATGGCAAAGACAAAGACTTTGCTTAAACCGTGACTTAATTTCATTTAAACATACCCTCGCTAGTTGCCTGATTTTTACTAAACTGCAATCCTAAGCCTATCACTAGCAAACCAATCAGCGGAAAAATAGACGCCAACATAAATGTTTTTTGCCCACCCAGATATTGTAGTGCATAACCACCTGCAACACCGCCAATGGTGCCGCCTATGCCGTAAGCGACGCTGTTATAAATAGCCTGACCTTTAGCTTGATGGCGACCGTTAAAAAACTGCGTAATCACTTCAACTGAAGCCGCATGAAAGCTACCAAAAGTGGCCGCGTGTAAAGTTTGCGCCAGTATTAACAGCCAAATATTATCAATAGCAAAGCCTATTAAACTAAACCTAAATACGGCCAACGCTAGGCTAATCAGCATAATGGTTTTTAAACTATAGTGCTGCATAATTTTTGGCATCAGCATAAATATGCCGATTTCGCAGATGACGCCGACCGACCACAGCAAACCGATTAAGCCTTTACTATAACCGTGGTCACTTAAATAGATAGAATAAAAGTTATACAGCACGCCATGTGCGGTGACCATCAGCGAGCAGCCAACTAACAAAGCGATCACATTAGGTTGTTTGATGACTTGCCAAATTGAAAACTGGTCGTGTGCATGCGGAACGATTTTAGGGTCAGGTAAGGTGCGTGAAAGCAGCAATAACAACATTTGCACTGCTAGCAAAAACCACAGCAAACTTCTGATGCCGGCAAAGTCGATGAAAAAGCCTAAAGTGACGGATGCCACAATAAACCCTAGCGAACCCCACATGCGAATGCGGCTGTAATGGCCATTAGTGGTGGCTAAATGCGCTAAGGTCAGCGATTCTGCCAGCGGCAAAGTCGAGCTAGTAAAGAGACTTAAAGCCGCCATTACGAAGAATAGCCAGAAAAAGCTATGCGCCCAAAACACTGCGGTAAAACCACATAAACCTAAAAAAGCCGTTAGCTGAATCCACTGCGCGCGTTTGCCAGTATGGTCGGCCAACCAGCCCCAAAAATTGGGCGCAAAAATGCGGCTGATTTGAAATAAAGACATCAAAATGCCGATGTCGGCCGCAGAAAATTGTTCAGACTTTAAATATAAGCCCCAGTACGGAACAAACGCCCCAACAAAGAAGTAATAAACAAAGTAAAAATTTGAGAGGCGCTGATGGAGTTTTGTATGCATATTCAAGTTTAGTGCGTCTCTATTAATTGGGCCGACAAAAAAGTCGGCATTAGCCGACTTTTTATCAATGAATCGCTTACGGGTATTTTAAGCTACTATTTTAAGCAACTATCATTGAATAAAGCTGATCTTTAAGTAGCGCACGTTTTTTCTTTTGCTCTTCAAAAGTTTCGTCAGATACGGGAACGCCTTCGCCTTCCAAGCGCTCAACCTCTTTTGAAACCACATGATATTCGTCGGCCAACTTAACAAAATGGGCATTTTCCATTTTTAAAGCATGAATCTTTTCGCGATGCTCAGGAAATTCGCCCGCTAAATCGTGATGCTCAATCTTCATAGTATTTCCTTATAAAATAAAAAAGTAGACTTAAATTACGCGCTCAACACTTAAGTATTAACACGCATCAAGCTATACCTTCATTATCAAACGGCATCTGCAAGTTGGCTATGATATACGTCAATCATGGCTGGAATTTTATCCATAATTACGCCGTAGAATATTATTCTAATTTACTGCGGGAAAAACTAAACAATTTTAGGCGTAGCGCACACCACATCTGCGTTTTGCGCACGGTGGCGCAAAGCGTGATCCATCAGCACCATCGCCATCATTGCCTCAGCGATTGGCGTAGCGCGCACACCTACGCAAGGGTCATGTCGGCCTGTGGTTTGCATAGTCACCGCATTACCAAATTTATCAATAGAACGGCGTTCTTGCGGAATGCTTGAAGTGGGTTTTAACGCCACATTTACGCGGATTTCTTGGCCAGTAGAAATACCGCCCAAAATACCGCCGGCATGATTAGTCACAAAACCTGCCGGTGTCATTTCATCACTATGTACACTACCGCGTTGCGCAATGCTGGCAAAACCAGCGCCTACTTCCACGCCTTTCACTGCGTTAATGCTCATCATCGCGTAGGCGATTTCTGCGTCTAAGCGATCAAACACCGGTTCCCCCCAACCCACAGGCACGCCTTCTGCCACTACGGTAATGCGTGCACCAACTGAATCACGCTCGGCACGAATGCTGTCTAAGTAATTCGCCAATTGTGGCAACACGTCTAGATTTGGTGAGAAGAAATCATTGTCTTCGTGATTAAGCGCATCCCAACTTTGAAATGGAATATCAATTTCGCCCATTTGGCTCATATAGCCACGCACGGTAATGCCAAAACGCTCGTTTAACCATTTTTTAGCAATGGCACCAGCGGCCACGCGCACCGCTGTTTCACGCGCGCTAGAACGACCACCGCCACGGTAATCGCGCACACCGTATTTTTGGCTATAAGTATAATCCGCATGACCGGGGCGAAAAGTATCCATGATTTTGCCGTAATCTTGGCTGCGCTGATCGGTATTGCGTATCAACAAACCAATAGGCGCGCCGGTGGTTTTACCTTCAAACACACCAGATAAAATCTCCACCGAATCCGCTTCTTGGCGCTGCGTAACATGGCGCGAAGTGCCCGGTTTACGACGATCTAAATCAATCTGCAAATCTTCTGCACATAATGATAAACCCGGCGGACAGCCATCAACCACGCCTCCGATAGCCGCGCCGTGTGATTCACCAAATGAGGTGAGCGTAAAAAGTGTTCCTAGTGTGTTGCCAGACATGATGCTGTTCTCATATAGAATTTGTTTAATTTTAACATATCGCCACGTTTTTTTAATTTCAGACTGAATTTGCCAAGATCTTGATTGGCAAGCTGGCTAATTTAAATGCCGCCTATTGCGCAAGGACTAGATTGCCTAAATAATAGATTCCTTAAACGCTTAAGCCTTTAATCCACTGACCATACACTTGATCCGCCACTTTTTTCAAGAAAAAGCAGTGTAAAGGTAAGTTTTCTTGCATCACATCAGCAGCTTGTACCGCAGGGCTAGAAGCAGATTCAGCCAGTTCATCCGCACCTTCTACACACCAGTTCTGCACCATTTCTACGTTGACTTCAATGTGTGTTTGCAAGGCCAAATGCTTACCTAAAGCATAAGCTTGGTTTTGGCAATATTCATTAGATAATAAATGCGTCGCACCTTCTGGCAAGCTAAACGTTTCGCCATGCCAATGAAAACTATTGAAGCTTTCAATTTCACCGAACCAATCCTTAGCCACTTCATTTTGAGTCACGTTCACAGCTCCCCAACCGATTTCTTTAACAGGGTTTTGTGTCACCACACCACCAAACGCCTTGCAGATCAGTTGCCCACCTAAACAATGTCCAAGTAGCGGAATATCAGCTTGACGCGCCTCTTGAATCAAGGCTAAAACTGGCGCTATCCACGGCAAATCATCATTCACGCTCATCGGCCCGCCCATCAAAACCATGCCACTAAAGCCAAGTATCGAGCTTGGCAAAGTCTCTATTTGATTGGTATTAACAATTTGCCAAGGAATATTTTTCTGTGTTAAAAAATCACCTAAATAGCCTGGGCCTTCATGTGCCACATTCTTAAAAATTACCACAGGTTTCATTCTTCAATCACCTTAAATTGGCCAACTTCAATATCATCAATCGTATAACTGCCTATAGCGTAGCGAATTAATCTTAAGGTAGGAAAACCGATTTTTGCCGTCATACGCCTTACTTGGCGATTTTTACCTTCGCAAATTTTAATTTCTAGCCAACTAGTAGGAATGGCTTTACGCTCACGAATCGGTGGGTTTCGTAACCATAAATTTTCCGGCTCAGCCATCAGCCGAACCTGGGCAGGTTTTGCTATAAAATCACTCAAATCTATACCAAGTCGCAGGGGAATCAAGTCATCATCGGAAGGCGCGCCTTCTACTTGCACCCAATAAGTTTTAATTTCTTTGTGTTTTGGATCACTTAAACGGTGTTGTAACATGCCATCATCGGTTAAAATGAGCAATCCCTCGCTATCTGTATCTAACCGCCCAGCGGCGTAGACATCTGGAATGTGGATAAAATCTTTTAACGTAGCATGCTTTTCATGTGGGCTAAACTGGCACACTACATTAAAGGGTTTATTAAACAAAATGATCATAAGTTGACAATTTAAAGTTGATGATTGAAAACTAAAATTAATATTAAAAATAAAAATAAAACGACAATTACAAAACGACAAGAAAATTGTCCAGATTAGACCAGATTAAAATCGTAACATTAGGGAATACATTAGGAACAATATGACTTCAAAAGATAAAATCACCGGCAAAATAGCCATTCCAAGCACTGGCGAAAAAATCACCGTTAACGCAGATAACTCGCTGAATGTCCCTAATCATCCCATTATCCCATTTATTGAGGGTGATGGCATAGGCGCAGACATTACACCGCCAATGATTAAAGTGGTCGATGCTGCAGTGAATAAAGCGTATGCCGGCACGCGTAAAATTTCATGGATGGAAGTTTATGCAGGCGAAAAAGCGACGACCGTATATGGCGAAAATGATTGGCTACCAGCTGAAACCATGAACGCGCTGCGCGAATATGTGGTTTCTATTAAAGGCCCGCTAACTACACCAGTGGGTGGCGGCATACGTTCACTCAACGTATCTATGCGCCAAGAACTTGATTTATATGTATGTTTGCGTCCAGTGCAATATTTTACCGGCGTGCCTAGCCCGCTTAAGCACCCAGAAAAAACCAATATGGTGATTTTCCGCGAAAATACTGAAGACATTTATGCCGGTATCGAGTGGGCTGCCGGTACAGATGAAGTCGCAAAAGTGATTAGCTTTTTAAGCGATATGGGTATGCGTAAAAAAATTCGCTTCCCAGAATCTTCAGCCATTGGCATCAAGCCCGTGTCTAAAGAAGGCAGCCAGCGTTTAGTGCGTAAAGCCATTCAGTACGCCATTGATAACAATCGTAAATCGCTAACTATTGCCCATAAAGGCAATATTATGAAGTTTACTGAAGGCGGCTTTAGAGACTGGGGCTATGAAATTGCCAAACAAGAATTTGGCGCGGTTGAAATTGATGGCGGTCCATGGTGCAAACTGCCTAACGGCATCATCATTAAAGATTGTATTGCCGATGCTTTCTTGCAAGAAATTTTACTACACCCGCAAGATTACGATGTCGTTGCAACGCTTAATTTAAATGGCGATTACATGAGTGACGCGCTTGCGGCACAGGTTGGCGGCATTGGTATTGCACCAGGCGCAAATTTAAGTGACACCGTAGCAATATTTGAAGCAACACACGGCACCGCGCCTAAAATTGCTGGCAAAGGCTTGGCTAACCCTAGCTCAATTATTCTTTCAGCTGAAATGATGTTGCGCCATTTAGGCTGGCTAGAAGCGGCAGATTTAGTCATTAACGGCGTTGCCAAAGCGATTTTAGCCAAGCGTGTCACCAGTGACTTTTTTAGCGAAATGGACAGCGCAACACAAGTGAGCACAGCACAATTTGGTGATGAAATTATTGCCAATATGTAAGGCTAGTCATTTATCGGTCATCAAGCTATTGGTGATTAAACATCAGTGATTAAATATCGGTGATTAAATATCAGTAATTAAATAAGCTCAGCAATAAAAAACGGCTCGTAACATTACGGGCCGTTTGTATACCTATTAACACAATGATAACTAATGTGAAGGCCTTAACGAGCTAAAATCTTCTGAATATTGACAGCTAGCTAGTCTTTTAGCCCATCAATGGCTACATTGTATGATTGATTTTCATACACAAATACACGTAAAGTCTTTACAAAAAAAAGTCTTAAGGGCATTATTGGTACGATAGAACGTAATAAGGAAGCGTCTCGCTCATTTAATGTCATTTTTATGTCAACTGTTACCACATCCAATAAACTGAGCGGACTAGCCCGCACGCTAATTCAAGAAAGATTACTCTCTGAAGATGAGGCAAATGCTATTCAAATGCAGGCGAACTCAATTAAAGCGCCGTTTATTACACAACTTATTCTAAGCAGAAAATTAACGGCAAAAACCGTTGCAGAAACCTCAGCAAAAGCCTTTGGATTTCCCTACTTTAACTTAGATGCATTCAATGCAGATTATCTGCCTGCGAAAAAGATAGACGCAAAATTAATGCAGACTAATCGAGTGATGGCACTGCAAGTTCGCAATAATTTACTGTTTGTTGCCATTTCAGACCCGACAAATCTTCACGCGCTAGATAGCGTGCAGTTTCAAATGGGCATGGCGTTATCGCCAGTAGTGGTTGAAGATGATAAGTTAGGCCGCTGGATAGATAAAATCATTGAATCTAACGATGTCAGCATGAAGTCGCTGGATACCAATGATGACTTTGATTTGGGCGGAGACCTTACCGAACAAGTTGAAGATGAAGTGCAATCGCAGGAAGTTGACGATGCGCCTGTGGTTAGATTTTTAAACAAAATGTTGATAGATGCCATCAATATGGGCGCCTCTGATTTGCATTTTGAACCCTATGAAAAATTTTACCGTGTTAGATACCGCGTAGACGGCATTTTGCGTGAAATCACCCAACCACCACTCGCGATTAAAGAAAAGTTAGCGTCTAGAATTAAAGTAATTTCCAGTATGGACATCTCAGAAAAGCGCATACCGCAAGATGGGCGCATGAAGTTGGTGTTATCCAAAACACGCACTATTGATTTTCGGGTAAGCACGTTACCGCTGATTAATGGCGAAAAAATCGTGATGCGGATTTTAGATCCAACCAGCGCAACCTTAGGTATTGAGGCTTTAGGTTACGAAGTTGAACAAAAAGAAGCTTTATTAGGCGCGATTAGCCGTCCTTATGGCCTAGTGCTGGTCACAGGGCCAACTGGTTCAGGTAAAACGGTGTCGCTTTACACCTGCCTGAATATATTAAATAACCCTGGCGTTAATATTGCAACGGCAGAAGATCCTTGTGAAATACCGCTGGCCGGCATCAACCAAGTGAACGTAAACGACAAACAAGGGCTGACTTTTGCCGCTGCGTTAAAATCGTTCTTACGGCAAGATCCTGACATTATTATGATTGGTGAAATTCGTGATTTAGAAACGGCTGACATGGCGATTAAAGCTGCTTCTACAGGCCACATGGTGCTTTCTACCTTACATACTAATGATGCCCCTTCTACACTTACGCGCTTATTAAATATGGGTGTAGCACCATTCAACATCGCATCGGCAGTATCGCTCATTACCGCTCAACGTTTAGCCAGACGTTTATGTAAAAGCTGTAAAATACCAATTGATGTCCCAAAAGAAGCGCTACTTGGCGTAGGTTTTACTGAAGAAGATTTGGATGGATCTTGGCAGCTATATGGTCCTAAAGAAGATGGCTGTGAAATGTGTAACAATGGCTATAAAGGCCGCGTAGGTATTTATCAAGTAATGCCGATTACCGATGCCATTAGTCGCATTATTATGAAAAGTGGCACCGCGCACGACATTGCTGATCAGGCAAAACTTGAAGGCGTTAAAGACTTACGGCAATCTGGGCTACTTAAAGTAAAACAAGGTCTAACCTCAATTGAAGAAGTTGAATCTTGTACCAATGAATAATCAGGCTAAAATGCAATGCTAACGATGACAGGGATTAGAAATGGCAGTTAATGCTAAAGCCACTAAAGAGGTGACCTACTCTTGGGAAGGCAAAGACAAAAAAGGAAAAATCATTAAAGGCGAAATGCGCGCCACGGGTGATTCTTTTGTTAACGCCACCCTGCGCCGCCAAGGCATTATTGTCACTAAAGTAAAGAAAAAGAGTAGCTTTGAAAGTAAAGGAAGCATCTCAGATAAAGACATTACGCTTTTTACCAGACAGTTAGCCACCATGATGAAGGCCGGCGTGCCTTTATTAATGTCATTTGATATTGTTGGCAAAGGCCATAGCAACCCAGCCGTTGCCAAGCTATTAATGGACATTAAATCCGATGTAGAAACCGGTAGCAGCATGAGTGCTGCGTTCCGAAAATATCCGCTATATTTTGACGCGCTTTTTTGCAATTTGATTGGCGCGGGTGAACAAGCCGGTATTTTGGATACGCTACTAGACCGCCTTGCTACCTATAAAGAAAAAATCCAAGCAATTAAATCTAAAATTAAATCTGCGCTATTTTATCCAATTTCAATTGTCGTCGTTGCCTTTGTCATTGTTGCTGTGATCATGATTTTTGTCATTCCAGCATTTAAAGATTTGTTTGATGGTTTTGGTGCTGAATTACCAGCGCCTACCTTGATAGTCATGGCGATTTCTGAAATATTTGTGCAGTGGTGGTGGGCTATTTTTGGTGCTATCGGTGGCGCCATTTGGTTTTTCTTCTACACATGGAAGCGCTCTTTAACCATGCAAGCAACTATGGATAGATTGATCCTTAAAGTGCCAGTTTTTGGCGCTTTAGTACGTAAAGCCACTATTGCGCGTTGGTCACGCACGCTAGCCACCATGTTTTCTGCCGGTGTTCCGCTGGTAGAAGCCTTAGACTCTGTCGCCGGTGCAGCTGGAAACAGAGTTTATTATGATGCGACAAAAAAAATACAGAGTGAAATTAGTACCGGCACCAGTTTGACTGTTGCTATGCAAAATACCAATGTTTTCCCTAACATGGTCATACAGATGACGTCTATTGGCGAAGAGTCAGGTTCTCTAGATTCTATGCTGAGTAAAGTAGCGGACTTCTTTGAAGCTGAAGTAGATGATGCGGTTGATGCACTGGCCAGCTTGATGGAGCCAGTGATTATGGTGGTGCTGGGCACTATCATCGGCGGCTTGGTCGTTGCAATGTATCTGCCGATATTCAAAATGGGGTCAGTCATTACTGGCTAGAAGTCAGCGATTAAATAGTTAACTACACTGTAATTGTAAATTTTACAAAAAAAGCGACTATTGTCGCTTTTTTTGTAACTAACACATCTTAAGTAGCTGCTCGTTCAAGCAATCAATTACTTTTTAACGGCAACTGTCATCGCACGCTCAATTTCTTTATAAGGTTGCGCACCCAGCATACGTTTACCATCCGCAAAAATCAGCGTTGGCGTGCTTGTTACGCCTAGTTTTTTTGCAAGCGCACCGATTTTTTCTAATGGCACGTCACAATTACCAGTTGTTTTTGGCAATTGATTACTCAAAATCCAATCTTGCCAAGCTTTTACACGGTTAGTCGCACACCAAATTGATTTAGATTTGGCAGCAGAATCAGGATGCAATTGCGCGATTGGGTATAAAAAAGTATAAACCGTTACGTCAGTAATATTCGCCAGTTCATTTTGCTCTAGGCGTTGGCAATACGGGCAATCCACATCAGAAAAAACCACTAATTTACGGCTACCATTGCCTTTTACCACCTTAATCGCTTGATCTAGCGGCAAGCTAGAGAAATCAATTTTAGTTAACTCTTCTATGCGCTCGCCAGTGATGTCTTTTTTAGTTTTAGGATCAACCAAACGGCCTTCAGCGATTAAAAAAGTCATTTTTTCATCGGTGTAAATAATTTGCCCGCCCATAAATACTTCGTACAAACCTGCATAAGGCGTTTTAGTTACACTATCTACCTTGAACTTTGGATAGGTAGCTTCAACAGCCTTCTTAACGCTCGCTTCATCGGCCATTGCAAATGTTGCAAACGCACTTAGCAAGCTGATGCCAATTAATTTCTTAAACATGAATATTCCTTAAACTGATTTGATTTTTAAACTGCTGTGATTTTAAACTGGGGCGCTTTTTAATACAGTACGACTGAACAATTGGCCATCATAATATCGCGCATTAAAGTGAAATAGCTTGTTTGAGTAATATTTTTTTAACCGCCTGATGCTTAGTCGCGGCTAAACCCCAATGCCTTACTTTTTTCACTATATTATTATTGCTTTCAAATAAACGATAAAGACCATCGGTCAGCACCCGCATATTTAAAAAATCAGCTTTTCGGCTACGCGTATATTGCTTGAGTAAATTATGGTCATTAATGGTCTGATATTGATTTTTTTTCTTTAAAATTTCTAGCAAATCCACCACATCTCTAAAACCTAAGTTCACGCCTTGGCCGGCCATTGGGTGAAATTGATGGGCGGCATCGCCCACTAGCACCACACAATCTTGCACCAAGGTATCGGTTTTTTGCAAACTTAAAGGAAAGGCCGCCGCCGAGCCTATCAGTGTTAGCGCGCCTAATACGTGATTACCTGCACTTGAAACTTGCGCAGTGAATTCGTCTTCGCTTAATTTCAGCATAGAATCAGCCAATTTAGTTGGCACTGACCACACGATGGAAATTGTATTATTGGGTAAGGGCAACCAAGCTAAAATATGGCTTCCGGCGGATTCATTCGGTGCAAACCATTGCCGCGCGATATTTCCGTGGGATTTTTCAACGGTGAAGTTCGCCACTATCGCGGTTTGGCCGTATGATTTTTGCTGCATAGGCATATTTAATTGCTGGCGCACCCATGAGTGGCTACCATCAGCGGCTAGCAATAAACTAGCTTCTACAACTTTATTATCAGCAAAATGTAATGTCGCTTTACTGGGCGCAGCGTTTACCGCTAAACAAGGGTGGTTAAATAAAGTTTGAATACCTAATGTTTTGACTTGCGTAAGCAACGCTTGTAGCAAAGCGCTGGCTTCGACTATAAAACCCAAATTATCCGCATTGGCATCACTGGCTAATAAAGCAATGGGCGCTTGCGTGTGATCGGCAAATATTTCCATAGCCTGCATTTCACCGATACGCGCAGGATTTAATAGTTGCCATACGCCTAAATTTTTTAGCCATGCGGCATTTTTTGGACTAATGGCGTAAATTCGGCTATCCCAAACATCATTAACATTGGCCATTTGCGTTGGGTCTTTGCTATCTACCAGTAATACAGAAAAACCCGCCTCATGCATGGCTAGCGCGGCAGAAACACCGACTAAGCCTGCACCCACGATGGCAACATCAGCGCGTAAAATTTCAGTAGTCATTGAACATTACTCAAAATTAATTATTTTCCAAAACTCATTTTTCGCACCAAATGTTGCTTAACCGGTTTAATTACATCAAACAAACCTAAGCCTGCGCTTCTTAAGCCAGAAACACCGAGCAAGTCATTAGAGAAAATATTCACCAAAAAATCGGTAAACAGCAAGCCGCCTTTGGTGTCCGATTTGCGGCTGGCTTGATACGCAGTCAGCATTTCTGTGCTACCTAATTTTTCTGGCGTTGCAGCAACCACAGTTTGCGCCAGCGATTCTGCATCGCGCAAACCTACATTAAAGCCCTGCCCAGCGACCGGATGCATAGTTTGCGCGGCGTTGCCGATTACCACCAAATGCGCGGTTTCTACCGTTTTTAATTGTGATAGTTTTAACGGAAAAGCCATGCGTTTTTCTACACTTAAAAACTGCCCCACTCTATCGCCAAACTGTTCATGAAATTGCCTTAAAAAATCAGCATCGCTTAAGCTCAGCATGGGCGTGATATATTCTTTTTTGCCAGTCCAAACTAAGGAAAAATCCTGCGCGCCATTCGGCAATAAAGCCATAGGGCCATGCGGAGTAAAGCGTTCGTAGGCGACATTATTATGCGGCAACTCGGCACGCACTTTAGTAATCAAAGCATCGTGGCCGTATTCTTTAGTTTCTTTGGTCAAGCCGGCAATTTCATCTAGACTACGGCCGCCATCGGCAAGCACTACTAAGGTGCTACTTAAAGTATGCGATTCGCCTTGATGCTGATAAGTCACGCTTGCGGTATTTTCTGTGTGGCTAATATTTTCTGCGCTGGCTTCAAAAATGAAACTGACCGTCGCTTGCTGGCTAAGCGCCTCGTCCAATGACGCACTTAAGTCGCCATAAGATAAAACATAGCCGAGTGCTTCTTGCTGATAATCGTGCGCGTGCAATTGCGAGCGGCCAAAACTGCCTTTTTGTGACACGTGTATGGTGTTAATTGCCGTGGCTTTTGTGGCTAAATTAGCCCAAACGCCTAATTTTTCAAGAATACGTTTGCTACCGTAAGACAAAGCCAGCGCACGGCTTTCAGTATAAGCCGCGCCTTGCTTGCGCGCTTCTAAAACGGTGACAGCTAAGCCTTGTTTGGCTAACAACAGCGCCAAAGTTGCGCCTACCGGACCGCCGCCTACGATAATAATTGGCTTATTCATGGCGCATTTTTCATTTAGGTTTTCGCTTAGGCCTTTCATTTAAGCGTTCATTAACACTTCAATATCAGCCACACTTTTTACCGCTTTGGCGGTCAGCACTTCACAGCCATCTTGCGTCACTAGCACGTCGTCTTCAATCCGAATACCAATATTCCAAAACGCTTCTGGCACATTATCGGCTGGGCGAATATAGCAGCCTGGCTCTACGGTTAGCGTCATGCCGGGCTCTAGCGCTCGCCAATTATCTGACTGGCTTTTTAATTCAGAACTTATAGATTTAGGGTATTTATACTCGCCCGCATCATGCACATCCAAGCCCAACCAATGACCAGTACGGTGCATGTAAAACTGACGATAATCGCCGCTTTCTAGCACCGCTTCTTTGCTACCTTTACAAAGTTTTAAATCAATAAACCCTTGAATCAGCACGTCTAGCGCGGCCTCATGTGGTGCGTTCCAATGGTTTGAGGTATTCACTTTAGCGATGGCGGCAAGTTGCGAGGCCAACACTAACTCATAAACATCTTTTTGCGCGCCGCTAAATTTGCCATTGACGGGAAAAGTGCGGGTAATGTCAGACGCATAACCATCTAGTTCGCAACCAGCGTCTATGAGCAATAAATCGCCAGCATTTAACACACAATTATTGGCGTTGTAATGCAAAGTGCATGCATTGGCGCCACCAGCAACAATGCTGGTATAAGCCGGCGCTTGCGCACCTTTGCGATAAAATTCATGTAAAAATTCAGCCTCAACTTCATATTCCATCATGTTGGGTTTGGCAAACTGCATGGCGCGATTATGCGCGGCAGCGGCGATATTCGCCGATTGACGCATGATTTCCTGCTCAAATGGCGATTTATACAAACGCATTTCATCAACTAATTTACGAATATCACTAATGTCATCAGGCACGCTCACACCAGTGCGCGCTTGACTGCGCAAGGTATTCAACCAGCCAGTGACACGGGTATCCCAAACTGCGCTTTCACCTAAACTAAAATACAATTTAGGCTGATTTGCTAGCAATTTTAAAACCACAGTATCTAGCTCATTGATTGAGTAGGCTTCATCAAAACCAAACTGTTCTCTTGCCGCATCGGCACCGTAGCGAAAACCATCCCAAATTTCGCGCTCTATATCTTTATCGCGGCAAAAAAGGATGGATTTAGGCTGATCTCCGCCTAGTAAAACCAGCACAGATTCTGGCTCTTTAAAGCCAGTCAAATAATAAAAATAGCTATCAAAACGGTAGGGGTAATGGCTGTCGCGATTGCGAATGACTTCAGGCGAAGTGGGTATAATCGCTAAGCTAGCGCCCATATTTGCCATGAGCTTTTGTCGTCTTGCTATAAATTCTGAGAGTTTTTTTTGCATTGAAAGCTTAGTCTGAGTTTACGGGTGGAAGAATGCAGATTATTTTAACCATTTACATACAAAATTATCTCTTAATTTGTGGCTTATTTAGTCAATTGGTTCAATTTTTAAGTGTGGGCTTTATGGTTGGTTGGCAGGTTTATTGGTTATTTGTAGACTTGCAGGTTTATTGGTAAGCTTGCTGGTGTGCAAATAAAATCGATTTGCACACCCTACAACATCGCTTTGCTTAATTGCACATCTAAATCATGCAATCTTTCTGGCGTTCCAATATCATGCCAAACACCTTGATAATGCTCAGCGCTAGCTAGGTTTTGTGCTATCGCTAGGCGTAATAAAGGCGCTAGTTTGGCCGGTTCTCCGCGCACAATGCCGGCAAATAAGTCTGGATGATAAATGCCTACGCCAGAAAATGTTAGCTTAGCTTCACCGTCATTTTTCAGCAGGCCATTTTGAATCGCAAAGTCGCCCTGCGGGTGTTGCTCAGGATTATCAACTAAGACCAAATGCGCTAAATGGTTCTGAGGTAGTGTTAGCGTTGCAAAATCAATGTCAGTAAAAGTATCGCCATTAACCACTAAAAATGGCGCATCCCCCAACAAAGGTAATGCATTGGCAATACCACCGGCGGTTTCCAGCGCAATTCCTTCAGCACTATATTGAATCTGCACACCCCACAAACTGCCATCGCCTAAGGCTTGTTCAATTTGTGCACCTAAATGCGCATGATTAATCACTATTTGTTTAAAACCAGCTTTAGCCAAACGTATCAGATGCCAAACAATGAGCGGCTTTCCGCCCACAGTTAACAATGGTTTTGGCGTGTGGTCAGTCAGTGGACGCATACGTTCACCGCGCCCAGCAGCTAATATCATGGCTTTCATTGCCGTGCTTTCTGCATAAATATTAGCTGTAAAAGCAGCTGCATTAAAAAGTAAACCCTTCTTTAGCCTGCACATTTTCAAGCTGATTCAGCAAGCGCAACATCGGTCTTAATTCCACATAACGCTCACACACTTTGCGTAAATGCGCCATGACGATAGGCATGTCATTTAAATAGCTATCTTTGCCATCCCTATGGCTAAGTCTGGCGAATATGCCCAGCACTTTAATGTGCCTTTGCACGCCCATCCATTCAAAATCGCGATAAAACTCGCTAAAATCATCCGGCACCGGCAAGCCAGCTTTTTTGGCGGGTTGCCAATAACGCACCGCCCAATCAATAATTTGTTCTTCATCCCAGCTAATATAAGCATCTTTTAACAATGACACTAAATCGTAAGTAATGGGGCCAAATACCGCATCTTGAAAATCTAAAACACCAGGGTTATTTTCTTGCGTAATCATCAAGTTGCGTGAATGAAAATCTCTATGCACGTAAACTTGCGCTTGCGCTGATATGTTTTCATTGAGCACTTTGAAAGTATTCGTTAATACCGCTTGTTGGTCGCTATTTAAACTGGTGTTTAAGTGTTTCGCCACATACCAATCTGGGAACAGTTGCATTTCGCGCGTGAGTAAGGCTTCATCATAAGCTGGCAACACTTGCGGTTTACTGGCAAGTTGCATTTTAATCAACGTGTTAGTGGCATCTTGATATAGTTTAGGCGCAGTTTTTGCATCAAGTTTACTCAAATAAGTATCGTCGCCCAAATCACTTAACAACAAAAAACCCTGCGTTAAGTCTTGCGATAACACGTTTGGCACGTTAAGGCCTGAAGCCAAAAGCAACGTAGCAATATTCACAAATGGCGTGCAGTCCTCTTGTGGCGGCGGTGCATCCATCGCAATTAAGGTATTGTGACCTAAGTACGGGCTAGTCAAATGCACTCTAAAATAACGCCTGAAACTGGCATCTGATGAGGCGGTCGTTAAGGTGAAGGCCGCTTGTTGCAATGCATTTGCTAACCAAGCTTCAAGTTGTTGTTGTCTATCGTCCACGACTATCTATCCAATATTATAAAATTATTTTGCTGTAATTTAGATGCGGTTAAAGTTTCAGTTTTATGTGAAAATTATCTTGTTAACCGGCTGAAATGTGATTTATTCATTGCCAAAAGGCCAGATTTATGAGATTTTATCACTGATAAAATAAAATCGTCTGCCTATATAAACGTGCCGTCTACTCCACCACACATAGTCCTATTAGTTTCAGTGAAAATTTCATGCTAAAAAGCCGTTTTTTAACTGGCTTCGCAGCTGTAATTTTGGCCTTTAGCATGCGCGCGCAAGCTGAAGCCGAAATCATCACTAACGAGACAACCACCTTAGGCGAGCAAGCGAGCAATTCAACAATCGCAGAAGAGGGTAAGACGCTAGACAGTGATCAAATTACTGCCGATTCAATTGTAATTGACGGTGATAAGCTTGAGCTACATCTTGACAGACAAATGCGTGCGCTTGGCAACGCCTCAATTAGCCGTGGTAAACAAACGATTCTGGGTGATGAAATTGACTACGATGTGCAAAACGACAGCTTGCACGTCCAAGGCAACGTGCGTATTGAGCTTGGCGATGCCCGATTATCTGGTCCAGAACTGCACATGCGCCTCTCAGAGAACATTGGCGAAATGCGTGATGCATCTATTAGCATCATCAAAGAAACTCCAAGGCAATTAAAAAATAGCGCACAAATTGCCACCCAAAATTTAGCCACCCAAGTAAATGACACATCAACAAACTTTTCAACTGGTGCAGATGAAGATAATGCTACGCGCATGCCACAGCAATCTAGAGGTGATGCAAAAGCAATCTTTTTTGATGGCCAAGATAAAAAACGCCTTAAAGATGCGCGCTATACCACTTGTGCCGCTGGCGTTGATGATTGGTACATTAAGGCCGGTGAATTAGCACTCAATGACTTTACTGAATCTGGTGTTGGTAAAAATGCTTATATTGAATTTAAAAAAATCCCGATTCTTTACACGCCGTGGATTAGCTTTTCATACAGCGGCCAACGCAAAAGCGGCTTACTTGCACCCTCTTTTGGTAGCACCACTAACACCGGTTTTGAATTAGCGGCTCCCTATTATTGGAATATTGCGCCCAATATGGATGCTACGCTAACCGTGCGTGAAATGAGTAAGCGTGGCATACAGCTACAAGGTGACTTCAGGTACTTAACAGAGAATTTTTCTGGTAAAGATGCTTTAGAGTATTTGCCTAACGATAACCAGACTAGCCAAACTCGTTATTACGCAAATCTAAAACATCAACAAAATTTTGGCAATGGCTGGTCTGCCGGCTATAGCCTTGAAAAAACTTCTGATAATAAGTATTTTTCGGAGTTATCTACACGCATTGTCACTACCAGCCAAATTATTCTGCCCCAGCAATTTAATGTAGATTATGCAGATGAAAACTGGCGCTTTAATGCCTTGGCACAAAAGTTTCAAACGCTAGATGACAAAACCTATCCTTATGAGCGCCTGCCGCAGATGACGCTTAACGGCAACAAATACTTTGGCGACACCAATGCCAATTTATATACGCAACTTGTCGCTTTTGATACCAATAAAAATGCCCCTAGCCTACCTCTTTTACCTACAGGCACACGGCTAACCTTATATCCAAGCATTAGCTTGCCTATGAGTCGGCCTTACGGTTATATCACGCCAAAATTAGGCATTCATTACACCAATTACGCACTTAACAATGTTGCCAATAATTTAGAATCGCAACAACGTACATTGCCGATATTTAGTCTAGATAGTGGTTTGTATTTTGACCGCGCCTTGAAAGTTGGGCCAAGAGACTACACGCAAACACTAGAACCTAGGATTTTTTACGCTTACATTCCCTATAAAAATCAATCTAATATTCCAGTATTCGATACCGGTGAAGCAGATTTAAACTTCAGCACGCTATTTCGTGAAAATCGCTTTACCGGCAATGACTTAATCAATGATGCGAATCAGCTAAGCTATGCACTCACCACACGTTTAATTGAAACCGATACTGGCGCCCAACGCCTTTCTGCCACCATTGGCCAGCGTTATTATTTTAATAGCCCCAAAGTCACGCTACCCGGCGCTGCGTTAAATCAAAGTAATAGCTCAGATATTGTTGCCGGCCTTAGTGCTAATTTAAGAAGCAGTTGGAGAGTCGATACTTTCCTGCAATACAGCACACAAAACTCCAATGCCGTGCGCACTACATTGGCTAGCCGCTATAATCCAGAGCCAGGCAAAACGCTTAATCTTAGTTATAGCTATAAGCCAGACTTAGTAGGTGAACTTGTACCTAGCGGTATCAATCAGTTTGATGCTTCTGGCCAATGGCCACTAGGGCAAGGTTGGTATGGTGTTGGACGCGTGAACTATTCATTAAAAGAAAATCAAATTATCGAAACTTTAGCAGGTGTAGAATATAATGCGGGTTGCTGGCAAACAAGATCCGTCATTCAGCGTGTAAGTACGGCAACCGCGCAGGCTAACTATGCCTTATTTTTCCAGCTTGAACTTGGTGGGCTTGCCTCTATAGGCACCAATCCGCTTAGTATTATAAAACGCAGTATCCCAGGTTATGCCAGTTCAGGCCTGACTCCTGACGCTTATTAACAAATTATACGAGTAATCATTTTGCGCCATTTAAAAAATATTTTATTACTAGCCTCAGCCGCTATCACACTCGCTTACATGCCTATCGCTAACCTGAGCGCACAAGCGGCAGAAGTAGTTAAGTTAGACCGAATTGTGGCCATTGTTGACCAAACTGTAGTCACTGAACAAGAGTTAGAAAGCCGCATTCGCACCGTGACCGCACAGTTTAAAAAACAAGGTACCGAGCTGCCTGCAGACAATATTTTGCGTAAGCAAATTTTAGAGCGCCTAATTTCCGACACTTTGCAATTGCAATACGCGGCGCAAACTGGCCTTAAAGTAGATGATAACCAACTAGATAAAACAGTTGAACGTATCGCCGAACAAAATCAAATGTCACTGACTGAGTTTACTGAGGCCTTGGCAAAAGATGGCGTGAGTATGCGCAAATTCAGAGCGGATATTCGTAGCGAAATTACTATTGCGCGCCTACGCGAGCGTGAAGTAGATAGCCGCGTGAATGTCAGTGAATCAGAAATTGATAACTTTTTAACTACGCAAGCGGCTACCAATCAAAATCAGGATGAATTTGAAATTTCTCATATTTTAATTCGCACCCCAGAAGAAGGCGCAACTGAAGACATTCAAAAAGCAAAAGCAAAAGTGGATGAAGCAATGAAGGCTTTACAAGCCGGCACCAGCTTTGCCAAAGTATCAGCCAGTTTTTCAGACGCACCAAATGCGCTTGAGGGTGGAAACTTAGGTTGGAAAAGTGGTCAACAAATACCTGCACTATTTTTAGATGCTTTAAAAACACTACAAGTGGGCGAGCTTTCACAGGCTTTGCGTAGCCCAAACGGCTTTCATATATTGAAGCTTACCAACAAGCGTGGCGGCAATTCTCCGCTAGTAATTGAGCAAACGCATGCGCGCCATATCCTCATTAAACTTTCAGAAGTCACCACTGAAAAAGAGGGTAAAGCCAAAATGGACGGCATTAAAGAGCGTTTAGATAATGGCGAGAAATTTGAAGTGTTGGCACGCCAATTTTCAGAAGATACTACAGCTTCAAATGGCGGCGATTTAGGCTGGGTAAACCCTGGCGATACTGTACCGCAGTTTGAAAAAGCCATGAACGAGCTTAAGTACAACGAAATTAGCGCGCCTGTTCGTAGCCAATTTGGTTGGCACATTATTCAGGTGCTAGAACGCCGCAAGCAAGATATGAGTAAAGAAGCGGCGCGCTTAAAGGCACGCCAGGAAATTCGCACTAGAAAAGCCGATGAAGCTTATCAAGACTGGGTACGTGAATTACGTGATCGTGCTTATGTAGAATTGAAACTTGAAGACAAATTTTAATATAATATTATTCAAGTGAGCACAAAATTACCTAGCATCGCCATCACCGCAGGTGAACCTGCTGGCATAGGCCCAGATTTATGCGTAATGCTGGCCTACAAACCACTAAACGCAAAAGTAGTGGTTATTGCCGATGCAGACATGCTTAAAGCGCGCGCCGCCCAGCTTAAATTACCATTAAAAATCAACCCTTACGTTGAAGGTGTAATCGCACAACATCTTGGCGATGGCGAATTGACAGTTATGCATCAGGCACTAAATGAACCTGTTGTGGCGGGTAAACTTAGTGCGCTAAATAGCCAATATGTATTGGATACTTTAACGACCGCTGGCTTAGGTTGCCTTAGCAATCAATTTGATGCGATGGTAACCGCCCCAGTACACAAGGGTATTATCAACGATGCAGGCATTGCCTTTAGTGGCCATACCGAATTTTTAGCAGAACTGACCAATACTGAACAAGTCGTCATGATGCTAGTTGGCGGTGGCATGCGCGTTGCACTCGCCACCACACATTTAGCGCTTAAAGACGTGCCAGCCGCTATTACAAAAAATAGCCTAACAACCACTATTCGTATTCTGCATCACGATTTAGTACATAAATTTGGCATAACGCATCCACGTATTTTGGTGGCGGGCTTAAATCCGCACGCCGGTGAAGATGGTTATTTAGGCCGTGAAGAAATTGATATCATCAACCCAGTGTTAGAAAAATTACGTGCCGAAGGTATGAATTTGGTCGGCGCTTTACCTGCCGATACGCTATTCGCCAAACATCATTTGGCTAAGGCCGACGCTGTATTGGCGATGTATCACGACCAAGGTTTACCCGTGCTTAAACATGCCAGTTTTGGCGAAGGCGTCAATGTGACGCTGGGCTTACCTGTTATTCGCACCTCGGTTGATCACGGAACGGCCTTAGATTTAACTGGCACCGGCAATATTGAAATTGGCAGTATGCTGGCAGCTATTGAGTTGGCAGTTACATTGGCGGACAATAAATTGAAAAACATAAATAACTAATGAAACAAACCGTATGAAACAAACCGTATGAAACACATCGCAAAAAAACGCTTCGGCCAAAATTTTCTAACAGATCAAGGTGTTATTACCAGTTTAGTAGAAGCTATTTCACCCAGAATGGACGACCTGTTAGTTGAAATTGGCCCAGGTTTAGGTGCGCTGACCAAGCCTTTATTGCAACGCTTAAAACTGTTGCATGTGGTTGAAGTTGACCGTGACATCATCGCTTGGATGCAAACCGAGTATAGCAAGCCAGCCTATAGCAACAACGCCATTGAAATTCACAATGCCGATGCGCTGAAATTTGATTTCACCAGCTTAGGTGATAATTTGCGCGTAACCGGTAATTTACCTTATAACATTTCAACGCCCATTTTATTCCACCTTCTCGATAACGTGTCACACATTACCGACATGCATTTTATGCTGCAAAAAGAAGTAGTAGAACGCATGGTAGCGCATCCATCAACGCCAGCCTACGGCCGCTTGAGCGTGATGCTGCAATACCGCTTAAAAATGGATTATTTAATCACTGTGCCGCCAGAAGCGTTTGAGCCAGCACCAAAAGTTGAATCCGCCTTTGTACGTTGCGTACCGCATGCTGCATTGCCATTTGTCGCAAAAGATGAAGCGCTGTTTGCCAAAGTAGTACTAGCCGCCTTTGGTCAGCGTCGTAAAACCTTACGCAACACGCTAAAAGGCTTGCTTGAAGATGATGGATTTATCGCGCTGAATATTAATTCGCAACTTCGGGCTGAGAATTTAAGCGTGGCGGATTTTGTTTCTATTGCAAATTACTTAAGCGAAATTAACGCTTAACTTAGAATCTAAAAAAAAGCTTAAGGCCACTTTTAAAACAGGCGCTAAGTAGCATTTAAAACAAGTAATAAACAAACCCCGTCATTCCGATGAAAATCGGTATGACGAGATTAACGGCAAAATGAGCGCTACTGCATACAGAAATGCAATATATCGCATCTGATATAATTATAAAAAACCTACTTTCAAAACAATCATCATTAGGATTTACACCATGCGTATCATTCTTTTAGGCGCTCCTGGCGCAGGCAAAGGTACACAAGCCACCTTTATTAAACAACACTTTAACATTCCGCAAATCTCCACTGGCGACATGCTACGTGCCGCAGTTAAAGCCGGCACACCACTTGGTCTAGAAGCAAAAAGCTTTATGGATAGCGGCGGCTTGGTGCCAGATGCAGTGATTATCGGCATGGTAAACGAGCGTATTAAAGAGGCAGATTGTGCCAACGGCTTCTTATTCGACGGCTTCCCACGCACTATTACACAAGCTGAAGCCATGAAAAACGGCGGCGTAACGATTGATTATGTAGTAGAAATTGATGTGCCAGACAGCGCAATTATGGAACGCATGACAGGCCGCCGTAGCCACCCAGCCAGTGGCCGCACTTACCATGTAAAATTCAATCCACCAAAAGTGGCAGGCAAAGACGATATTTCAGGCGAAGATCTAGTACAACGCGCCGACGAAGCGCCAGATGTAGTGAATAAACGCTTAGTTGAATACCACGACCAAACAGAACCATTAATTGAATACTACGGCAGCTGGGCAAAAAGTGGCACAGTTGGCGCGCCAAAACATGTGAAAATAAACGGCTTGGGCGAGCTTGAAACAATTAAGGCTAATATTTTTGCGGCTTTGAAATAGTTAAGCATGGTTCGGTGTGCAAATAAAACCATTTTGCACACCCTACTTACTAAAATGCATTGCACCCGCGCTTGCTACTTCTTATTCGGAGTTTTACGCTAAACTAATACGCCCTACTTCCAAATCCCCTGCTGTCACGCGGAGTAGCGCAGACTTAATGGGAGGTTTTGGTAATCGGCTGTTTGAGCGTAGCGAGTTTCCGATTGCCACCCATCAAGACGAGTAACGCAGGGAACAGCGACAGGGGGTAGCCTTCCACAACCGACTTAGTGCTTTAGCACTTAGCGAGGTTGGGGATGCCACCTGCCGGTATTCTTTGGTGACTTTCTTTTGGCTAAGCAAAAGAAAGTCACTCGCAAAACTAATTCGCAGGTAGCGCGAAAGCGACAAACCACCAATACGCTCCAACCTAAAATTCAAAGCCACTAGATTCCGACTTTCGTCGGAATGACTGGCTGTTCCATCTGAAACTCAACATTACGCACAAGCTGACAAACCATGACGTAAACAATGCTTCACGGTATAATCCAGCTATCCAAAAAATTCTCAAGAATAGCTAAACATGCAACAGCAATATCCATTCAAAGACATCGAACAATCCGCCCAAGCTTATTGGGAAGCCAACCAGTCATTTGCCGCTTCTGAAACTTCAGATAAACCAAAATACTATTGTTTATCCATGTTTCCTTACCCATCTGGCCGTTTACACATGGGCCATGTGCGCAACTACACGATTGGTGACGTATTGAGCCGCTTTCATAAAATGAAGGGCTTTAACGTCATGCAGCCTATGGGTTGGGATGCGTTTGGTTTGCCTGCTGAAAACGCGGCGATTAAGCATGAAACCGCGCCTGCGAAATGGACTTATGAAAACATAGAACACATGAAAACGCAGCTTAAGCAATTAGGCTTAGGCGTAGATTGGAACCGTGAAATTGCCACTTGCAAGCCAGAATATTACAAATGGGAACAGTGGCTATTCACTGAGCTTTTCAAAAAAGGCTTGATCTATAAAAAAACGTCTACCGTCAATTGGGATCCTGTTGACGGCACTGTGTTGGCGAATGAGCAAGTGATTGACGGTCGCGGTTGGCGCAGTGGCGCGCTGGTAGAAAAGCGTGAGATTCCGCAGTATTTTATGAAAATTACCGCCTATGCCGAAGAATTATTAAATGATTTAGACACGCTAGACGGTTGGCCTGAGCAAGTAAAAACCATGCAACGTAACTGGATAGGCAAAAGCTTCGGTTGCGAGGTTGAGTTTCCTATCGTCGGCCAAGCTGGCAACCTAAAAGTGTATACAACACGTCCAGATACTTTAATGGGCGCGACTTATGTAGCTGTGGCGGCAGAGCACGCGCTAGCCACACAAGCTGCGCAAAATAATCCTGCGCTGGCGGATTTTATTGCTGAATGCAAACGCGGTAGCGTCGCGGAAGCCGATGTTGCGACCGCTGAGAAAAAAGGCATGGCGACTGGTTTGTTTGTTACGCACCCATTAAATGGCGAAAAATTACCAGTTTGGGTCGCTAATTACGTATTAGCTAGCTATGGCGAAGGTGCAGTAATGGCTGTGCCGGCGCATGACGACAGAGATTTTGAGTTTGCCAATAAATATGCTTTGGCGATTAAAGCGGTCATTCAAGCCGTGTTTAAACAAGCGGACGATGACATGTTGCCAATGACAGATCACGGCATTTTATTTAATTCTGGCGCCTTTGATGGCTTGAATTTTGAGCAAGCTTCAGACGCAATTTCATCGGCGTTGAGCAAAGATAATCTAGGCAAAAAGCGCACGCAATATCGTTTACGCGATTGGGGCATTTCACGCCAGCGCTATTGGGGTTGCCCAATTCCGATTGTGCATTGCGAATGCTGTGGCGAAGTGACGGTGCCGGTTGAGCAATTGCCAGTGGTATTGCCTGAAGATGTCATCATGGATGGCGTAGGTTCGCCGATTAAAAAAGACCCTAACTTTTACGAAACCAGCTGCCCCACTTGTGGCGGCAAAGCCACGCGTGAAACGGATACTTTAGATACATTTTTTGAATCTTCTTGGTATTTTGCCCGCTACGCCAGTTTTGATAGCCATACGGCAATGGTTGATGAACGCGCCAATTATTGGCTGCCGGTTGATCAATATGTGGGCGGCATTGAACATGCGATTTTGCATTTACTGTACGCACGCTTCTTTAATAAATTGATGCGTGATGTTGGTTTAATTAAAAATGATGAGCCGTTTATCAACTTGCTTACGCAAGGCATGGTGCTAAAAGATGGCACTAAAATGAGCAAATCAAAAGGCAATACGGTTGATCCGCAAGAGCTGATTGATAACTACGGCGCAGATACCGCGCGCTTATTTATGATGTTTGCCGCACCGCCTGAGCAAAGTTTAGAATGGGCTGATAGCGGCGTAGAAGGCGCCAATCGCTTTTTACGAAGACTTTGGAAGGCTGTTTATGACCACGTCAATATTGGTGAAATTGCAGCTTATAGCTCAGCAGATTCTTCAGTAGAATTAAGCGCAGAACTTAAAAGCATACGTTTACAACTGCATTTAACGATAGAAAAAGTGGCGGATGATTATGCCAGACGCCATAGTTTCAACACCGCTATTTCATCGGTGATGGAGTTAATGAACGCGCTGGCTAAAATAGAAGGCACTGATATTGCTACGCGCCAAGTGCGTCAAGAAGTGCTGCAAAATGTCGCACTATTATTGTCGCCTATCGTGCCGCATATTTGCCAGGCGATGTGGGCCGAATTATGCCCTGCCAGCCATATTTTACAGGCCAGTTGGCCAACAGCAGATCAAGCTGCGATGGTGCAAGATACCGTGGAATATATGATTCAGGTGAATGGCAAGTTGCGCGGCAGTATTACCGTGGCAAAAACTGAACCCAAAGAAGCCTTAGAAACATTGGCTTTGGCCCAACCGTTTGTGCAAAAATTCATCGCAGAAAATATGACAGTGCGCAAAATTGTAGTGGTGCCAAACAAACTTATTAATATTGTAGCGGCATAATATTGTGAATATCAGCACTGTTTTCAACAATGCTATCGAGGAAATTAACGATGCAAAATAGATTAACTGGGTCAAACAGATTAACTGGGCAAAGCAGATTCACCAAACCAGCACTAGCTTTGGTATTATTGCTAAGCTTCACCCTTGCCGCGTGCGGATTCCAGCTACGCGGCGTGGCTGATTTGTCATTCAAAACGCTTTATATCCAAGGCGGCAATTTAAGTATTTCTAGAGAGCTAAACCAGTCATTAAAAACCAATGGTATTCAAGTAGTCAAAGAAGTCGCAGATGCTGAACTATTGCTAGAAATGCTGGGGGAGATCAACGAGAAACGCATTTTATCCTTAAGCGGCGGTGGTGTAGTACGTGAATATGAGCTGAATTACAGTGTTAAATTTAGAACACGCGCGCCAGCAAACCCAATCTGGAGCCAAGTACAAACAGTACAAGCGCGTCGTGATTTTTCGTACAACGACAATGCTTTGCTAGGGAAATTGGATGAAGAAGCCAACTTAGTGATTGATATGCGCCGCGATGCGGTGCGCGAAGTGTTGCGTCGCTTAACGGCTATTAAGCCAGCAAATCAATAACTGCAAATGCGCCTCGCAACCACTCAACTAGCAAGCCATCTCAAACAAGGCTTACAGGCGTTATATGTTTTAGTGGGCGACGAACCGCTGGCGCAGCGCGAAAGTTTAGATGCGATTCGTGCAGCAGCGCGCGCGCAAGGCTATGATGAACGTAATAGTTTGATGGTTGAGCGTTATTTTAATTGGCAGCAAATTCAATCTTACGGCCAAGCAATTTCGCTGTTTGCCAGTTTGCGCTTGTTAGAAATTAACATTCCAAATGGCAAACCCGGTATTGATGGCGGTAAAGCTTTACAGGCCATAGCCAGCAAACCGATTGCGGATACTTGCGTGGTGATTATTCTGCCAAAACTAGAGCGTGAAGCTAAAAGTAGCGCTTGGTTTACTGCCTTAGAGAAACAAGCTGTAACAATTGCGCTGGATGAAGTAGAAGCTACGCATTTACCAAAATGGATCGCCAGCCGCCTTGCGCTTCAAGGTCAGAAAACCAGTCAGCAAACACTAGAGTTTTTAGCCCACCAAGTAGAAGGTAATCTACTGGCAGCCGATCAAGAAGTACAAAAATTAGGCTTGCTGTATCCGCAAGGCGAATTAAGTGATGCGATTGTGCGTGAGGCTGTGCTAAATGTGTCGCGCTATGACGCTTTTCAGCTAGGCGAAGCGGTGCTGGCAGGCGATGCTGAACGCACAGTACGTATTTTGCAAGGTTTGCAAGACGAAGGTGAAAACGCAGTAGCGGTGATGAACCCGTTAATGTGGGCACTACGACCGTTGGTGCGCATTAAACAAGCAGAAGCGCGTGGTGAAAATATGGCCACAGCCATGACTAACGCACGCATTTATGGTGATAAACAAGCGTTAGTCAAACGAGCATTAGCTAGATTAAATTTGCGCCAACTAGAAGCTGCCTTGCAAAAACTGGCCGATATTGATAGAACCGCTAAAGGTGTGATGATAGGCGATGCTTGGCTGGAAATTTCTAGGCTTTGTTTTGGCTTGGCTAAAGTACGCGGGCGCTAGGGTTTACTCAAATTACAATATTTACAGCTAAAAATTAATCAAACATTGATATAAGCATCATGGATAAAAACATCATGGATAATAAAAACATGGATATAAAAAACTACATGCAGCAAATGGGCATAGCCGCCCGCAAAGCCTCACGCTTAATGGCGAGTGCAGATACCAATATTAAAAACCAAGCGCTGTTACATATTGCCGCAGCTATTTTGCGCGAAAAAACTGCGCTACTCGCGGCTAACAAATTAGATTTAGACGCTGCACGCGCTAACGGGCTTGATGAAGCAATGTTAGACCGCCTCACCATTAGCGAAAAATCAATCAACACCATGATTGAGGGTTTGACACAAATCGCCAATCTAGCTGACCCAATCGGCGAAATGACGGATTTCAAATATAGACCTAGCGGCATACAAATAGGCAAAATGCGCGTGCCACTTGGTGTAATCGGCATTATTTACGAAGCGCGGCCAAACGTAACGGTAGATGCTGCTGGCCTATGCATAAAATCTGGTAATGCAGCGATTTTACGTGGCGGTAGCGAGGCGATTCATTGCAATCAAGCGCTAGCAAAATTAGTGCATGAAGGCTTGGCTGCGGTTGGTTTGCCAGCCACAGCAGTACAAGTGGTAGAAACCACAGACCGCGCGGCCGTTGGTGAGTTGATCACCATGAAACAATATGTAGACGTAATTGTGCCACGTGGCGGCAAGGGTTTAATTGAGCGCATTTCCAACGACGCGCGCATTCCTGTGATTAAACATTTAGATGGCAATTGCCATGTTTATGTAGATGATGATGCCGATTTCGATAAAGCTTTGCGCATAGTAGAAAACAGTAAAACACAGCGTTTAGGCACTTGTAATACCACTGAATCTTTATTGATTGCGCGTTCTGTTGCTGACAAAATGCTACCAAAAATTGCAGCAATGCTCACCGCGCACGGTATTGAAATACGCGGTTGTGCCGAAACTTGTGCGCTGGTAAAACAAGCAAAACCTGCCACTGAAGAAGATTATTACACTGAATATTTAGCCGCCATTATTTCGTGCAAAGTAGTCAGCGGTTTAGATGAAGCGATTGCGCATATCAACCAACATTCATCGCAACATACCGAAGCCATCGTCACAGAAAACTACACCAAAGCGCGTAGATTTTTACGTGAAGTGGATTCAAGCAGCGTGATGGTGAACGCCTCTACGCGCTTTGCCGATGGCTTTGAATATGGCTTGGGCGCAGAAATTGGCATCTCTACCGATAAGTTGCACGCACGTGGTCCTGTTGGTTTAGAAGGCTTAACTTCGCTCAAATATATTGTGCTTGGCGACGGTCAAGTGCGCGCTTAGCTATTGCGCTAACTGGCAAATCAAATGGCAAATATTGTGCGCCCTATTATCGGCCTCTTGGGTGGTACGTTTAATCCCATTCATTTTGGGCATTTACGCATGGCGCAAGAGCTTGCTGAGCTGCTGAATTTAGACGAAGTGCGCTTTATTCCGGCAGCTAATCCTCCGCATAAAACAGGGCATAAGAATGCGCCTAGTGTTAGCGCCGAACATCGCGCCGCCATGGTAAAGCTAGGCATTGCAAACAACCCTATTTTCAAGTTTGACGATAGCGAGTTACGCCGCACTGGCGCTTCATATATGGTGGATACGTTAAACGTTCTACGTGATGAACTTGGCAATCAGGCGAGTTTAATATTGTTCATGGGTAGTGATGCTTTTACAGAGTTTAATACCTGGCATCGCTGGGAAGAAATCATCAGCCTTTGTCATATTGCCCTAGTACAAAGGCCGCTGGGCGTTAAAGCTAAACCGTTAGAAAAAATATTAGACACCTTTTTGCATAATCACTACACAGAAAATGCCGATGACTTGCACGAAGCCAGCGCCGGTTATGTAACGATGCAGTCCATCACTGCGTTAGATATTTCGTCTACCGCGATACGCGATACGCTGATTGCCAAAAAATCTACACGTTACCTAATGCCAGATAATGTGATTGATTACATCAACGAAAATCAGCTTTACAGCGCGTAATTTCGGCTTGTTACCAGTCACTTTTCAATAAAGTATTCAGCATAAAAACTTACCTCAAACCTATTAAAAAATATTGTCGCTGTAATATTTTTGCGCTAACATTTAAGTCTATCAGTTGGAAATAATGATGTTCAAACCACACAAATCAGTTGAAAACGAGAAAGTTAAAGCCATGCCTTCACGCAAACCTTATAAAAAATTCACGCTTATTTTACTTGCAACCATCACTCTGCTAAGTACATCTTGCGGTGTAAACCCTGTCACCAAAAAGCGTGAATTTCAGATGGTTTCAGAGTCTGAAGAAATTGCTATAGGCAAAAAAAATTACGCGCCTGCGCGCCAATCGCAAGGTGGTGATTACACGATAGACCCAGAACTGACCGCTTATGTACAAAGTGTAGGCGATAAGCTTGCCGCCGTATCTGACCGAAAACTCCCTTACGAATACACAGTGTTGAATGATTCAGTGCCAAACGCTTGGGCGATGCCAGGCGGCAAAATCGCGTTTAATCGCGGCCTGCTTTATGAGTTAAATAGCGAGGCCGAACTCGCGGCAGTCATGGGCCATGAGATGGTACACGCCGCAGCTAGACACGGCGCCAAAAGCATGGAGCGCGGCATGCTGATGCAAGGCGCGATGATTGCGGTGGGCATAGGCGCACAAAATACTAATTACGCCAATTTGATTGTTGGCGGTGCCAAACTTAGTAGTCAATTGGCCACTAGTAAATATGGTCGTGATGCTGAAAGCGAAGCCGATTTATACGGCATGCAATATATGAAAAAAGCCGGCTATGACCCAACGGCCGCTGTGACGTTACAAGAGACTTTTGTACGTTTAAGTGCAGACAGAAAAAGTAACTTTATTGATGGTTTATTTGCCAGCCATCCACCTTCTCCTGAGCGCGTCGCGGATAATAAACAGACGCTTACGCAAGTAGGCGCTGGTGGCGAATGGGGCAAAGAAATCTACGCGCAAAAAGTAGGCAAACTAAAATCTACGCAAGCGGCTTATAAAGCCTATGACGAAGGCGTAAAAGCACTAGCGGCCAAAGATACCGTAAAAGCGACCACACTGGCTAAGCAAGCGATTGCTGGCGAACCACGCGAGGCTCGCTTTCAGGAGTTATTAGGCGATATTGCCTTATCGCAAAAGAAACCAAAAGAAGCGTTAGCGTTTTACGATAAAGCCATCAAAATGCAGCCAGATTATTTTAAACCACATATACAAAGTGGCATTGCGCTGTTTAATATGGGTAAAAAAGCCGAGGCTGAACCTTATCTTAAACGCGCTAATGAATTATTGCCTACCGCGCCTAGCCACGCTTTGCTAGGCCAACTTGCTGAAGAACGCGGCGAAACAGATGTTGCATTGCAACATTACCAAATGGCGGCAGATTCTAATTCTGAAATTGGTAAAGATGCATTAAATCGTGCGGTGCATATCGACTTACCACGTAATCCGGCTAAGTATATTCAAGCGGTAGCGCAAGCTGATAATGCGGGTAATTTATATGCGGTAGTGCAAAATAATACCGCTAGCAATATCGGTCGCGTGCAAGTGCGTGTGGTGAAATACGAGGCAAAAACAGGACGTATCGTCGCGCAAAGTGACTCTATGCAAATTACTGGTGGCATCGCGCCGGGCAAGCGTAATCAAATAGCCGTTGGCACAAAGGTAAGTAGCGTACAGGAAGTTCAGCTATATAAAGTGGTGGTTGAAGCTGCGGAAATTGCGCGATAGGTTTTTTGAAATTTAGATGATGGTGGAGATGGTGTGCAAGGTAAGACGTTTTGCACACCCTACAAAATTCACGGGTAGGGTGGGAAAATGATTTTTTTGCCCACCGTTACAATCTACGTTTAAATTAAATCTGTTGGTCTAATTAAATAAACCTTCATCAAATCTAACATTTTCCTGCCAGCGCACCACACTCAAACACGGTGCAACAATCCGCATTTTTAAACTATCCAAATTTTCTTCAAACATTTCAAAATTCGGGTCTATCTGATTCGCCACCCAACCTGCCAGCATTAGGCCTCGCGCTTGTAAGGCTTCAACGGTGAGTAGCGCATGGTTGATGCAACCCAAGCGCATGCCTACCACTAAAATAATCGGCAGATTAAGTTGTACGGCCAAATCCGCCAAGGTTTGTGTGTCATTGAGCGGCACAAAGAACCCGCCTGCGCCTTCTACAATCACCACTTCAGATAAAGTTTTAAGCTGCGCATAAGCTTGTTTAATTGTATGAAAATCAATCGCTATGCCAGCCTGAGTAGCCGCTATATGCGGTGCGATTGCCGGCGCAAATCGGTATGGATTGATTAAATCTAATGGCGCACCAACATTGCTGGCGTTGATTAAAGCCTGCGCATCTTCGTTGATAAGTTCGCCTTGCGGATTAAGCTCACAACCTGAAGCGACTGGTTTCATGCCTGCAGTTTTGAACCCTAGGCTGACAAAATGCCGCACCAAGGCACTGGCAATATAGGTTTTACCTACATTGGTATCGGTGCCGATAATAAAATAAGATTGCATCATTGGGTGTGTGTTATTTATTTCAAAGCTACAGCCTTCTAGGCTTAAACGTCACTGGTGATACGCCATCATCAAACTTCGGCTTATCTTTGCCGCGCCAAGCATGGCCGTAAACCACTTCAAAGGTCGCAGGCAGCTTACCACCCTCTGCTTTAGATCCGGTACGAAATTTCTCATACTCCGCTTCTAAATTCTGCAAAAATCCGCGCCCGAGCAAACCGCGCGCACGGCCATCGGTGGCGTTATGGGCGCCTATGCTTTTCAGGTCACGCATCACACTTTTCACATCATCGTAGGTCAGGGTAAAGCGCTCTACATCTAACACTGGCGCGCTGAAACCTGCACGTACTAAGGCATCGCCAATGTCATGCATATCAATAAACCGGCTGACACTAGTAAAGTTTCCACCAGTAAAGCTGTCACCAGTAAGGCCGTCGGCTGTATTTTTGCCTTTGGTGGCGATGCGTAATTCTTTTAAAGTATCTGGCCCAAAAGTGCTGAACATCAGCAAGCCTTCTGGCTGCAATACCCGATGAAATTCTTGCAATGCTAAATCTAGATCATTACACCACTGAATCGCCAAGTTAGACCATACCAAGCCAGCGCTTGCGCTCGCCATAGGCAAGGCTTCAATATCAGCACAAATTAAACTTTGTTTTGTGCCACTTAATACATTTTTTATTTGCCCCAACACGCCAACATCGGCGCATGTTTTTCGAGTTTTTTGTAGCATAGGCAAGGCAAAATCTAGCGACACGACTTGCGATTTAGCAAAGCGTTTTTGCAAAGCATGGCTAGCCGCACCCGTGCCACAGCCTGCGTCTAATATCACAGCTGGATTTAGTTTGACTAAATCAAGGCGATTTAGCATTTCTTCTCTTACTTGTTTTTGCAGTATGGCGGCAGCATCGTAAGTGTTCGCCGCGCGGCCAAATGAGGCGCGCGCACGCTTTTTATCGATGTGATAAATATCGTCTATCATTTTAAAATAAGCTCTTGATTTAAGACGCGGCTGGTTCTAAAAACTGAACCAGTGCATCAATGAAATGTTCTTGATGCGATAAAAAGGGCGCGTGTGAAGCACCAGCCATCACCCGTAAAAATCCTATAGGCAAGTTTTGCATCATCCAATGTGCGGCTTGTACTGGCGCTAAAGTATCGCGATCGCCATGAATTAACAGCGTTGGCTTTCTTAAAGCGGCAACTTCCGCACGCAAGTCAGTTTCCAGCAAAATATGTAGCGCTTTTTGCAAAGTTTGCGTGCTGGGTGCTGGGCGCTCTTCAAATTTCTTACGCAACATTCTCACGGTAATTCTTGCGCGTATGTCGCCCATGCATTGCAATGTTAAAAATTGCGTCATGGTTTTTTGGTAATCTGCATCCACTTTAGTGGCAAATTGGTTAAATACTTCTGGCGCAATTCCGGCCTGCCAAGCTGGCTGGCTTTTACTCGCCTCTTTGTTTACAAAACATGGCGTGCTACCCACCAACACCAATCTACGCACTGCATCAGGATGATCTAAAGCGATACGCATCGCCACTTGTCCGCCCCAAGACCAGCCCAATATATCAGCATTGGCTGGCAACATTTCGGCGACTTTTTCAGCAATCGCGTGCAGATTATAGGGTTCAATCGGGCGGCTTAAACCCATGCCGGGAATGTCGACAATATGTAGCGTGAATTGCTTACTTAAACTACGCACCAGCGGTTGCCATACTGCGCCATTCATTGCCCAACCATGTAGCAATACTAGGTTTGGGCCTTTGCCGGTGGATTCAATATGGATATTGGCTGGCGTAATATTCATAATTCGGACTCAGCTCGGTGTATGGCATCAATAAGCGCTTTCACATCCTCTAAAGTATGCGCGGCTGAAAGTGAAATACGCAGCCTTGCGGTATTCACTGGCACCGTTGGCGGTCGAATAGCTGGCACCAAAATACCTAAAGTTTGTAGATATTCACTTAAAGCTAAGGCTTCTAAATTACCACCAACGACTAAAGGCTGAACGCTAGTTTCAGAAGGCAGCAACTGCCATTTTTTACAGTGCAGATTATCTTTTAAGTAAGCAATCAACATGCGTAAATGGGCGCGTAAATCATCGCCCTGCTCAATCAAACTCACTGATTCAGACAGCGTGGCAGATAAGGCTGGCGGTGCTGGCGTTGAATACACATAACTTTTAGCCGTTTGAATTAAATAGTCGATAACGACTTGCTCACCCGCCACAAATGCACCCGCAACGCCGGCCGCTTTGCCTAAAGTAGCCATCATAATAATGCGTGGCGATTTTAAGTGGCAATGATTCAGCGAACCTTCGCCATGCTCGCCTAGCACACCAAAACCATGGGCATCATCCACGTATAAATAGGCGTCGTATTTTTCGCACAGTGTCAGATATTCTGCCAAAGGTGCAATATCGCCATCCATGCTAAACACTGCATCAACTGCAATCATTTTGTGTTTGGCATCGCTGGCTTTAAGCAGAGTTTCAAGCGCGGCAACATCGTTATGTGGGAAGCGGTGGAATTCTGCTAATGAAAAATAAGCGCCATCGTTTAAGCAGGCATGATTAAGCTTATCGGCAAAAATGGCATCGTTGCGCCCCATTAGCGCACCAAGTACGCCAATATTAGCCATGTAACCAGTAGAAAATAATAGCGCGGCAGGCAACTTTACAAACTTTGCCAGCTGTTTTTCTAAATTATCGTGATGACGATGGTGGCCGGTAATTAAATTAGATGCGCCACTGCCCACACCAGAATCACCTGCGGCTTGCTGCATGGCGGCGATTAATGCAGGATGATTGGCGAGGCCTAAATAATCGTTACTGCAAAACGATAGAAAATGTTGATTATTAGCCACAATATGCTCGGCTTGCGGCGAATCCAATAACCGGCGCTGACGCAATAATCCATCGGCTTTACGTTTTTCTAGTTCTAGTTTTAGGCTATTTAGCATCTATCATTCAATTTAAATAAAATGGGTATTGCTACGAAAGCCGGAATTTAGCGGCTTACTTTGTTGAAATTTTAAACTTTATTAATGCCCAATCTAGCAAATAGATTTTTGTCAGTTGAGGCTTCAGGATTAGCTGTAGTCAGTAATTTTTCACCATAAAAAATACTATTCGCACCCGCTAAAAAGCACATCGCTTGTATGCCTTCGCTCATGCTTTGGCGACCGGCAGATAAGCGCACATAACTATTCGGCATGGTAATTCTAGCTGCCGCAATAGTACGCACAAACTCAAACGGATCTAATGCTTCAGTACCATGCAAAGGCGTACCTTCCACTTGCGTAAGCAAATTAATCGGCACGCTTTCTGGTGGGCGCTCCATGTTCGCAAGCTGCGCCAACAAGCCAGCGCGCTGATTACGCGATTCACCCATGCCAATAATGCCGCCACTACACACGTTAATATCAACGCTACGCACGCGGTCCAAGGTATCAAGGCGATCTTGATAAGTACGCGTGGTGATGACTTCGCCGTAAAATTCTGGCGCAGTATCTAAATTGTGATTGTAATAATCTAGGCCAGCTTCTTTTAATTGCTCAGCTTGGCCTTCTTTTAACATACCCAAGGTTGCACAGGTTTCTAAACCCATCGCTTTAACTTCAGCAATCATTTTTAGCACAGGTTCTAAATCGCGCTGTTTTGGGCCACGCCAAGCAGCACCCATACAGAAGCGGCTTGCGCCATTGTCTTTAGCTTCTTGTGCGGCGGCAATCACCTCATCAAGCTTCATCAAAGGCTCGCTTTCAACCTCCGTATGATAGCGCGCAGCTTGCGGGCAATAACCACAATCTTCAGAACAACCGCCAGTTTTAATCGACAACAGCGTACTTACTTGCACGGTGTTAGGGTTAAAATTGGCTCTATGCACAGTTTGCGCCTGATACATTAAATCGCTGAAAGGCAGTTCAAATAATGCGACAATCTGTTCCACACTGAAGCGGTTTACCGTGTTAGTTTCAGCATGTGAATGTGTTGAAATAGCATTAAGATTAGGGTTAAGGCCGGCTTTAAGATTATCGGTATTAATAATGGATTGTGTGGTGGTTTCAAGCATGTGCAGTTCCTTTTGAGTCGCTATATTAGCTTGCGCGCTTATTTAAATTTTTTTGCGCAAATATTCACTTTATTTAGATTTGGATTATACCTTGTCAATGAAACATATCGCAAATTTTGAACATTAGCTTAAAATTTAAGCAGGTTTTAAATGCTAGCCTCTTAAAGCCGCTCTTAGCATCGTTTTTTAAGCCCTATTGCCTACTTTGTGTGGCATATGAAGGCGGCGAACTTGGGCTTTGTAAGGCTTGTTTAAGTGATTTACCTTGGCATAGCGCGCCACAATGTCCGCAATGCGGGCTACTTTCTAACGGCTTAATCTGTGGCAGCTGCTTAAATTTGCCGCCACATTTTGATGCGACTTATAGTTTATTTAGCTATGATTTTCCGCTAGATAGCTTGATGCAACATTATAAATATAGAAATATGCTGCCCTTAGCCAGCGCGTTTGCAAGCTTATTTCACAGCTATAAACTTAACGGTCACGCAGGCATTGCTAACATTGATTTAATCATACCCATGCCTATGCACCGCGACAGGCTAAAAGTACGCGGCTTTAATCAAGCCTTAGAATTAGCCCGCTTGATTAGCAAAAGCACAAACATTAACCTAGATTACAGCACCTGCCAGCGCGTAAAATTTACCCCACCGCAAGCCAGTTTGCCGCTAAAAGAACGGATAAAAAATATACGCGGCGCATTTAGTTGCCAGCAAAACCTGCATGGCAAAAATATCGCCATTATTGACGACGTAATGACTAGCGGTGCCAGCCTGAATGAATTGGCAAAAACATTGAAAGAAGCTGGCGCGGCACATGTAGAATGCTGGGTTATTGCCAGAACGCTAGCAAAATCTAACTACTGAAGAAAATCTAACTAACACTATGTTTACTATCGTATTATTTGAACCTGAGATACCGCCAAATACCGGCAATATTATCAGACTTTGTGCCAACACCGGGGCAGATTTGCACTTGGTAAAGCCGCTAGGTTTTAATCTAGAAGATAAACAGCTTAAACGCGCCGGGCTGGATTATCACGAATATGCCAGCTTAAAAGTGCATGAAAATTGGGCAGATTGCAAAGCAGCGCTGGCTGGAAAACGCATGTTTGCCATCACCACCAAAGGCAGCGCGCGGCATAGTGATATTCAATTTAAAGCAGGGGATGTGTTTGTATTTGGCCCAGAAACGCGCGGCCTTCCAGAAGAAATACGCGCGGAATTTTCGCCTGAGCATAGAGTGCGCTTGCCTATGCTGGCGAATAGCCGTAGTTTAAATTTGTCTAATTCTGCTGCGGTTTTGCTGTATGAAGCCTGGCGGCAGATTGGATTTGAGGCTGGGGTCTAAGTTAAGGTTTTTAGTGAATATTAGATGTTTGTGTTTAATAACCAATATATTTCACGGAAATCTAACAGCGAGATTCGCTTAAAAGAACTAAAACCCTTCAGCTTTTTGTTCGCGACCTAGTAAATCCATCACTGCGTCTTGGGCACTTTTGCCGTGCGATAACACTTGATCGACCTGAAAAGTAATCGGCATATCCACATTCATAATATTAGCCAAGCGCATAACTTCAGCCGTGGTATTCACACCCTCTGCCACATGGCCTAAACCTTGCAAAATATCAGCGAGTGACTTACCGCTAGCTAACTGCAAACCCACTTCTCTATTTCTGGAATATTGTCCGGTGCAGGTTAAAATTAAATCACCTGCGCCAGCCAAGCCCATAAAGGTTTCTGGCGAAGCGCCCAGCGCTACGCCAAAACGCGTCATTTCAGCTAAACCGCGTGTAATCATAGCGGCTCTGGCATTATTGCCGAAACCCATGCCGTCACTAATACCAGCGGCAATCGCCATCACATTCTTCACCGCACCGCCTACTGAAACACCAATCACATCGGTGGTGTGATACACGCGTAAATTTGCACCATGTAAAAGCAAAGCGGCTTCACTTGAAAACGCTTCATCAGCGGCCGCTAGCGTGACTGCTGTAGGCAAACCGCGTACTAATTCTGCCGCGAAGCTAGGCCCAGAAAGTGCACCCCAATGCTGACCGGTGACTTTTGGGTCGCCCAATTCTTCTGAAGCTACTTCATAGGGTAATTTTGCAGATTTTGGCTCTAAGCCTTTGTTTGCCCAAATAATAGGCGCCTTACAATTAAGCGCTTTAATGTCTTTTAAAATCGCCCGAAAACCTGCGGTAGGCACTACGGATAAGATTAAATCTGCACCGCTAAGCGCTGTTTGCAAATCGTCTTCTACTTGCAGATTATCGTTAAATTTAAAGTCACCTAAATACAGTGGATTAGCCCGCGCTTTACGCATACCAGAAACGTGGCCGGCATTACGCGCCCATAGCGACACTTGGTGACGCTGACTAATGTTCATGGCAAGCGCCGTGCCCCAAGCACCTGCGCCAAGTACTGCTATTTTTGCCATTTAATGAGCACTCCGCATTTACTCAAAACCCCAAATAGATGAAATTAAAATATAACCAGTCACACCATCACGATGTTTCACTTTGAGCCAGCCATTATTGAGTTTTAAATCAACAACCTCTAGTGCCACATCTTTTTCTAGCGTAGCGACCAAAGCAGATTTCGCATCTGCTGATTGCTTAATTTCGGCATGATTTACATTCACCATTACTGTGCGCTTGCTAGAAAGTTGCTTAGCTTCAACCCAGCTAATGCTACCTTGCGCATCACGGACTTTAATCCAGTCGCCTAAATTTACGATAATTTCTACCGGATAATATTGGCTGAGTAATAGGATTTTCTTACCAGAACTAGAAGGTGCGTCGTACAGAATTGCTTTCGGTACAGCCACAGAGCGATACTCTAGCGCGGTTGCCGAAAGTGGCAACAGCGCTAAAATAAAACTGCAAACTAAAACATTTTTACTAGCTTGTGTCATTAATAACTAAACATTAAATAGTTAAATTTAGTGGTTAAATTAATGTGTAGCGCTAGGCTCTGCCGCTTCAGCTTGTTGCTGTTGTTTTTGTTGCGCGAATAGCGCTTCAAAATTGATAGGGTTTAACAATACCGGTTGAAAACCAGCACGTACCACTAAGTCAGACACGGTTTCACGTGCATAAGGGAAAAGAATGTTTGGGCAAGTAATGCCAGCAATCATTTCCATATTTTCTTCAGGAACATTGCGAATTTGAAAAATACCCGCTTGCGTCACTTCAACCAAATAGACGGTTTTGTCTTCAATTTTGGCAGTTACAGTCACTTTAATCGCCACTTCAAACACGCCTTCTTCTAACATTTGAGCAAAATTACCTAACTCAATGCCAATTTGCGGTTGTGTACGATCAGTAAAAATCTGCGGTGCATGCGGAATTTCTAATGAAGCATCTTTTACGTAAATTTTTTCAATACTGAAACCAGCTTGCTGTGGTTGTTCTTGTTGTTCTGCTGCTACGTTGTTATCTTCGTTTGCCATGATTTTTTTGTATCTTTCTTTTTTAAATTACAAGTTAAAGTAGGTGTTAAAAATAAAGGGTTAAAACTAGGTGCTTAATTGGACTAATGCTAGGTGAATCAGCCGACTATTTTAGCAGAAATCACGCGGCAAGTAGTGGGTCTAATCCACCGGCCAAATCAAGTGCGCGTAAATCGTCAAAGCCACCGATATGCTGCTCGTCGATATAAATTTGCGGCACGGTACGTCTACCGGTTTTTTGCATCATTTCATCGCGCATTTCAGGTTGCAAATCAATGCGAATTTTGTTGATATCTGTCACACCCTTGCTGGCTAACAAACGCTCTGCGTTCATACAATAAGGGCAAACTGCGGTGGTATACATCGTGACGATTGCCATTACACCGCTCCCTTTTCATTGCTAACGTTAATGTTCGCTTCAGCGCTTACTTCAGCTACGGCTTCTACCTCGTTTAGTTTGGCCACATCGTCATTTGCCGCCGCATTTTTATTGCTTGCTACTTTTTTAACTGCAGCACCTGTTGACTTAATTGCTGTCGACTTAGTACCAGCTGACTTATTAGCAGTAACTTTAGAATTAGTTGCCGTAGAATTAGTTGCCGTAGAATTTGTTACCGTCGGCAGTTTAGCCTCAAGCCAAGCATTTAAACCACCATGCAGATTATTCACTTGAGTGAACTCGGCTTTGCGTAAAATATCGCAGGCCTTGGCTGAGCGCATGCCTCGCTGACAATTAACCAAAATGGTTTTGTTTTGATATTTTTTTAGCTCGCCAATACGTGCCGCTAAATCTGCCAAAGGAATATGCGTAGCCTCGGCAATATGACCGCTAGCGAACTCAGTGGCATCGCGCACATCTAACACAAATGCATTAGACCGATTAATTAAGGTTACAGCTTCAGCCGCAGTTAAATTGGGCACACCACCGGCACTTTTTTTGAATAATGGCAATAACAGCATAAAGCATGAACCTATCGCCAAACCAATCAACAAAATATTACTTCTAAAAAATTCCACAAAATTCCTCTCAAATTTTAACTTGCCTAAATTTTAACTTGCTTGAACTTCAACCAATATTAGATTGCGCCACTAGCGCCATAAATCAATAGCGGTTTACAAAGCGGATCAAATATACGGCGACAATACCCATTAATCACAAATTTTATAAGCTAATTTTACGTGTAAATAAGCTAAAATGGCGTAATTACCAACACAATATTAAAGCAAAATATGATGGCAACGCCCCAAACCACCCCAGTTTGTTTATTAATTTTAGATGGCTTTGGCTATCGTGAAGAAAGCGCAGACAACGCCATAGCGCAAGCACGTAAACCCAATATTGATGCGCTATGGAATGCACACCCGCACACACTCGTTCATGCCTCTGAACATTATGTTGGTTTGCCAGATGGCCAAATGGGTAATTCTGAAGTTGGGCATCTTAATATAGGCGCAGGGCGCGTCGTGTTTCAAGATTTTGAGCGTATTAACAATAGCATTGCCAGCGGTGAATTTTTTGAACATGCAGAACTAAAATCTGCGCTATTAGGCATTAAAAATAACAATAAAGCCTTACATGTTTTTGGCCTGCTTTCAGATGGTGGCGTGCATAGTCACCAAGACCATATTCATGCCATGCTAGAAATGGCCGCTAAATTAGGCCTCACAAAAATTTATGTGCATGCTTTTTTAGATGGCCGCGATACGCCGCCAGTCAGCGCAGCACCTTACTTGGCGGCTTTAGAAGCCAAAATTAAATCTTTAGGTGTAGGTAAAATAATCTCCATCAACGGCCGTTTTTATAGCATGGATAGAGATAAACGCTGGCCACGAGTGGAAGCCGCTTATGCATTAATTACCGAAGGTTTGGGCGAATACACTTATGCCACAGCCGCCGAAGGTTTAGCCGCGGCTTATGCGCGCGGTGAAAATGATGAATTTGTTAAAACTACCGCTATTCGCAATGCAGATGAAGCGCCAATTCATTTAGAAGATGGCGATTTAGTGGTGTATATGAATTTTAGGTCTGACAGAGCACGCCAATTAACGCATGCCATTTTAAGCGATGAGTTTGATGGATTTCATCGCCGCCATGTGCCTAAGCTTGCCGGCTACTTTACGCTGACTATGTTCGACAAAAAAGAAACCAAAGCGACGGTTATTTTTCCACCTTACACCATTAAAAATACCTTTGGTGAGTATCTGTCAAACCTAGGCCTCACACAATTACGCATTGCCGAAACTGAAAAGTATCCGCATGTAACATTCTTTTTTAATGGCGGCGAAGAAACCGTATTTGCTGGCGAAGATCGCATCTTAGTGCCATCTCCACCTGTTGCAACCTACGATTTGCAACCAGAAATGAGCGCTTTTGAACTCACAGAAAAACTAGAAGAAGCCATATTAAGCGGTAAATATAATGCCATCGTTTGTAATTACGCCAATGGCGATATGGTAGGCCATACCGGCAGTTTGCCAGCCGCAATTAAAGCGATTGAAACTTTAGATACTTGCGTGGGACGCGTGGTAAAAACCATGCAAAGCATAGGCGGCGAAGTGATTATTACCGCAGACCACGGCAATGCTGAAGTGATGTTTGATAAGCTTAATAACCAACCGCACACGCAACATACCACCAATAAAGTGCCGCTTATTTACATAGGTCGTGAGGCAACGCTGGCTGAAAATGGCGCTTTATCTGATTTAGCCCCTACCTTATTGCAGATGATGGGTGTGGCACAACCAGTTGAAATGACGGGTAAAAGCTTAATCAACTTCCAAAAATAAACGATCAGTTATCCATTACAATCAACCCACTTCAATGAACACATGATGACTAACCCATTGCGCTTAACGCCTTGAATCAATTTAATTTAAATCGAGTTATTTGTTGTTCCGCGCTGGCGTTGGCATTACTAACGCACGGTTCATTCGCCTTAGCTGCAAAAAAACCTGAGCAATCCAAGCAAGCCTTAAGCGATGTGCAGCAACGTTTAGAATCACTAAAAAAAGAGTTAGATAATTCGCAAGAGGCGCATAAAGATGCCGCAGATGCGTTAAAAGAAAGTGAAGTGGCGATTAGTGCATCGAATAAAAAACTGTACGAGATTAATGTTGAGCAGCAAGAAACTAAAAAGACGCTGTCGCAGCTAGAGTCTGACTCAAAAACCACTAATGAAGCGCTTACACAGCAACAAAAACTATTAAGTAGTCAGCTATATCAGCAATATATTCATGGCCAACAAAGCTATGTGCAAATGATTTTGCAAAGCGAGCACCCAAGTGAAATTGCGCGCGACGTGCATTATTACACTTACGTTGCCCGCGCTCGCGCAGCCTTGATAAGCAAAATGCAAGGTAGCCTTAACAAGATCAGCAAGCTTAACGAACAAACTGCTGCTGCGCTTCAAGAAGTCGCTGAACTCAAACAAAAACAAATAGATGAACGTCGCGTTTTACAAAGTCAAAAACAAGCTAAATCTAAAGTTGTGCAAAGCTTGTCTCAACAAATTGCTAGCCAGCGCGACGAAATTAAAAAGTTAAGTCGTGATGAAAAAAGGTTATCTGAATTAGTTGAGCGTTTAGCTAGAATTATTCCCGCAAAACCTAAACGCTTGGCAAGCAAACCGGCTTCACGCAGCAATAATAATGCTAAAAACACGCAGCCTTCTGATAGCGATGAAAACAATCAACCCGCAAAAGAATCGCTTACTAATAACAGCATTTCTAACAACACCACGCCTAGCAATGAGTTTTTTGGCGTCAGTTTTGCCGCACTTAAAGGCAAATTAAAGCTACCGGTGCGCGGCGATGTCACCAACCGTTTTGGCGCCAGTCGTGAAGATAGCGGCATTTCGTGGAAAGGCCTATTTATTAAAGCCAGTGAGGGCGCAGAAGTAAAATCTGTCGCCAATGGTCGTGTGGTATTTGCTGATTGGCTACGAGGATTTGGCAATTTAATTATTGTCGATCATGGCGATGGCTATATGAGCTTATATGGCAATAATCAGGCCTTATTAAAACCTGTGGGTGAATCGGTAAAAGCTGGCGATGCTATTGCCGCTGTGGGCAATAGTGGCGGTAATGCTAGCAATGGACTTTATTATGAGTTGCGCCGCTTAAGCCGACCTTTTGATCCGCTAAGCTGGAGCAGTGTGAATTAACTATTTAGGGCCTAGTTAATTTAGGGCCTAGTTAAATTAAGGCCTAGTTAATTTAGGGCTTAGTAATTTATAGCGAACCATCGCTTTCGCGGTCACAGACCGCTCCTACTAAACAAATAAGTAACTGAGATATTTTATTGGAATGGCTATAATCAGAAGTAAAATTAATCAAAGTTTAATAAAAAAGCACGCTTTATAAGCGTGCTTTTTAACTTTACAGCTGACTTTCTAACGCATTATTTAGCTGCTGGTGTTGCCTCAGCCGCTGGTGCCGCTGGATCTAACGTAATGCCTGGCACACGTTCTTCAGCAGTTGGTTCATAACCACCGCCAGTAGCTACTGGCTCTGCAACTGGCGCTACCGCTGCTGGTGCAGCTTCTGGCGTAACTACAACTGGCGCTTCAACTGGTGCAGCTTCTTCCTCTTTAGCACAAGCCACTACTAATAATCCTGCAACACCTAAAACCAACATAGAACGTAATAATTTTGACATACACTTCCCTTTTGCGATTAAAAAAATATTGATAACTCTGAATTTCTACATTAAATACTTATTTAATGATTTGCATACACTGAGTACTTTTTAGTAAACATTCTAATTGGATGATATTTTAGCCTATCTACAAGACCAAACCACTAGAAATAATTGAAATTTAAACCTTAAATAAACGCTGTGCTTAAGTTCAATAGCACCTAACAAAACTACTCTCCAATTAAGTGTAATAACACTTTACGCTTAGTTGCCACACGCCTATGCTCATACAAAAATATTCCCTGCCATTGCCCCAAAGCAATGCTGCCATCTAGCAGCGGAATACTTAAATGCGTTTGCGTAAGAGCCGAGCGAACGTGTGCAGGCATATCGTCAGGCCCCTCTATGGTGTGAATAAATAAAGGGTCGCCGTCAGGTACAAGTCGATTAAAAAATGATTCTAGATCAACCAGCACGTCATGGTCATAATTCTCGTTGATCAACAAACTAGCTGAGGTATGCTGTATGTATAAAGTAATTAATCCAGTATGCAAGCCGCTAAGATTAGCCCAAGCCTGCACCTCCGAAGTAATATCATAAATTTTACGCCCATGCGTACTAATGGTAATTTGGTGTGTGCGCTGTTGCATTTTGTTATTTAGTCGTTAAAAAAAATTGAACGCGCCTTACTTAAGAAACGCTAACTACCAACAACCTAGAGGCCTTCCAAAACCCGTGCCAAAACCAAAGCGCGAGCCATAATGTGAGCCAAAACCACCGTAGCCATAAGGCCTTATCCCGTAGGGGCCGTATCGACAAAAGGGGTCATACAATTGTTGTTGCTGTAATTGTTGGTTTTTTAGCTTTTCGAGTTCTTTACGCTTAATTTCCTCACGCTTATTAATTTCATCAGCCACATTATTTCTTAAAGCTTGCTCTCGGCTGGTATAAATATAATCGAGCACTTTGCTATCGACACCTTGACTATTTAACGCCACACTTTGACTCGGGCTTAGCTCATATAAAGAATTTGTCGCTTTAATTTTATCGATAATTTGCTCTGCACTTACGCCTTCTTTAGATAATTTAACCAAGTCATCCAAAGTCAGCACAGCCACAGTTTTTGGCATAAGACGCACCAGCTCTTCAGCAGAAATTCTATCAATTCTAGGCGCTTGAGCATTATTTTGCTGGCCATTAGTCGCGCAAGCCGACACCACTAGCGTCAGGAGAAAAATATTTAGTAATTTTATCTTGGGTATCATTTAAAATCTTTATGTGAAGTCATTAATTACTTGTGAATATTGCACGAAGGCTACCCTGCGAAGCTGATATCTTAAGGCTTCGCAGATCACCTGTTTTTATAGCATCAAATATATAGAATCAAACTTAACTCGACCAAACCAAATTCGAAAACTTAAGTTATTTAGAAAACACCAACTTTCCAGCCTTAACATCCACTTTAATCACATCTTTAGCGGCAAAGTTACCAGTCAGTATTTCACGCGCCAGCGGGTTTTCAATCTCAGATTGAATCGCACGTTTAAGTGGCCTTGCGCCATACACTGGGTCAAATCCGGCATTGGCAATTTCTGCAATTGCGGCATCGGTAATGTCTAACTGCATATCCATCGCGGCTAAGCGTTTCGCTAGCGTTTGTAATTGAATAGCCGTAATTGACTTAATATTTGCTTCATCCAAGGCATGGAAAACCACAACTTCATCAATACGATTGACAAACTCTGGCCTAAAGTGCGATTTAACTTCGCCCATTACCGCCAGTTTTACCACTTGGTAATCTTGGTCTGCCATGCTTTGTATCATTTGCGAACCTAAATTACTGGTCATGATAATCACGGTATTTTTAAAATCTACCGTGCGGCCTTGGCCATCAGTTAAGCGCCCATCGTCTAGCACTTGTAGCAATACGTTGAATACATCAGGATGCGCTTTTTCAACCTCATCCAGCAAAATAACGCTATATGGTTTTCGACGCACCGCCTCAGTCAAAGTTCCGCCTTCTTCATAGCCCACATAGCCAGGCGGCGCACCTATCATGCGTGAGACTGAATGTTTCTCCATGAATTCACTCATGTCGATACGGATTAAATGATCTTCGCTATCAAACAAAAAGCCCGCCAGCGCTTTACACAACTCAGTTTTGCCGACGCCAGTGGGGCCTAAAAACAAAAAGCTACCATACGGACGACCGGGATCGCCTAAACCAGAACGTGAACGGCGAATCGCATCCGACACCAAGCGCACGGCTTCATCTTGCCCAACCACGCGTTCATGCAATTTAGTTTCCATCGTCAGCAATTTGCCGCGCTCACCTTGCATCATTTTAGACACAGGAATACCGGTTGCACGGCTCACAACTTCGGCAATTTCATCTGCCCCCACTTCAGTGCGTAACATTCTGTTTTTGCTTTGTGTTGCATTCATTTCAGAGCTTGAGGCTTGTTTCAACTGTGCCTCAAGCGCTGGCAGTTTGCCATATTGCAACTCAGAAACCTTTTGCCACTCGCCCTTACGAGTCGCTTCTTCCATATCAAATTTAACTTTTTCTATGGCTTCTTTGATGTGTGAAGAGCCTTGCACTTGGGCTTTTTCTGCCTTCCAGACATCTTCTAAATCGGCATATTCTTTACCAAGCTGGACAATTTCTTCCTCAATTAAATCAAAGCGCTTTTTACTGCCTTCGTCTTTTTCACGGCGAACAGCTTCACGTTCAATTTTTAGCTGTATCAAGCGGCGCTCAAGTTTATCCAACACTTCTGGCTTGGAATCAATTTCCATTTTGATGCGCGAAGCGGCTTCATCAATCAAATCAATCGCTTTATCCGGCAAAAAGCGGTCGGTAATATAGCGATGGCTTAACTCAGCCGCTGCCACAATGGCCGGATCGGTAATTTCTACGCCGTGATGCAACTCATATTTTTCTTTCAGGCCACGTAAAATCGCTATCGTCGCTTCTACGGTGGGCTCATCGACTAACACCTTCTGAAAACGGCGTTCTAGCGCAGCGTCTTTTTCAATATATTTACGGTATTCGTCTAAAGTGGTAGCGCCTACGCAATGTAATTCGCCTCGCGCTAAGGCTGGTTTCAGCATATTGCCGGCATCCATCGCGCCTTCGGATTTACCTGCACCCACCATGGTATGAATTTCATCAATAAATACGATAGTCTGGCCTTCATCTTGCGCCAGTTCTTTAAGCACAGACTTTAAGCGCTCTTCAAAATCGCCACGGTATTTAGCGCCAGCCAGTAAAGCCGCCATATCTAAAGATAAAACTTTTTTACCTTTAAGCGAATCTGGCACTTCGCCATTCACAATACGCTGCGCTAAACCTTCCACAATCGCGGTTTTACCCACGCCAGGCTCGCCAATTAATACTGGATTATTTTTGGTGCGGCGGCCAAGAATCTGAATCACACGACGGATTTCATCGTCGCGACCGATTACCGGATCAAGCTTGCCTAACTTGGCGCGCTCGGTTAAATCTAAGGTATATTTTTTAAGCGCTTCGCGGTTTGATTCAGCATCAGATTCATTCACTTGCTCACCACCGCGCACATCGTTAATGGCTTGCTCTAGGGCAGCTTTGGCCAAACCATGCGTTTTAAGTAATTTACCAGTGGGGCCTTTATCGTCAGCTAGGGCCAACAAAAACATCTCACTGGCAATAAAACCATCGCCACGTTTTAGCGCTAATTTATCAGTGATATTGAGTAGATTGTTTAGATCACGTGAAATAGCCACTTCACCAGAACTATCCGGCGATTTAGGCAAATTGCTAATGGCGCTAGCCAGCCCAGTTTTGAGTGGCGCTAAATGCACGCCGGCATGGGCCAATAATGAACTCGTGCCACCGTCATCTTGCTTGAGCAAAGCATCCAACAAGTGCAATGCCTCAATAGTCGGGCAATCATTTGCAACCGCTAAACTTTGTGCATCATTAAGTGCCTGTTGAAATTTTGTTGTTAATTTATCAAAGCGCATCGTTCACTCCTGTCTTATTTATAAGCCCACTAATCCCCCTCTATATATAAGGCTTAATTTATAATTTTCAAGTTAACCATACATGACATAACCATGTATGACTTCGCCATGAACTACAACAAACGAACGAGTAACAGATCGCTTAAATTTTTCAAAAGCTCGTAACAACAGCCCTCCCTAACATTAGACAGGGCTGTATTGTAAGTTGTTAAAATTCCTCCCAATTTCCGCTATCTGCACCAATGCTAGCAACCGAGTAAGCTGACTTAAGTGAGGCGACCGTTTTAACTCTAGTCACTTGAGGGCTTACTAAGCGCAATGCATTGTTGCTTGAACGAGTACTTTTTGAGGTAGAAGCAACTGCGCTTCCTATTTTAAAGATACTCACCGTTTCAGTGAGCGCATTTGCTTGCTCAAGCAATGATTCTGAGGCTGCTGCGGCTTGCTCGACTAAAGCGGCATTTTGCTGCGTAGCTTCATCCATGTTAATCACAGCGGCATTCACTTGATCAATACCGGCACTTTGTTCAATTGAGGCGGCAGCAATCTCACCAATAATATCGGAAACACGCTTCACTGAAACCACCACTTCTTCCATGGTTCTGCCTGCATTTTCAACTTGTATCGTACCTTCATTGGTTTTTGTGACAGAATCAGCAATCAGTTCTTTAATTTCTTTAGCTGCTGAAGCCGAGCGCTGCGCTAGGTTACGCACTTCTCCAGCCACTACAGCAAAGCCTCTGCCTTGCTCGCCGGCGCGTGCAGCCTCTACCGCAGCATTAAGTGCCAAAATATTAGTTTGAAAAGCAATGCCGTCAATCACGCTGATAATGTCTTCAATCTTGCGCGCACTTTGATTGATATCGGCCATGGTCTGCACCACTTTTCCGACAACATCGCCACCTTTAACAGCAACACTGGAAGCGACCACAGCCAGTTGATTGGCTTGTTTAGCGTTATCTGCATTTTGTTTTACAGTCGAGGCAAGCTCTTCCATACTTGATGCGGTTTTTTCTAAACTCGCCGCTTGCTCTTCTGTGCGAACTGAGAGGTCATTATTTCCAGATGAGATTTCACCTGCTGCAGTATTAATCATTTCCGCAGCCTCTTTCACTGCAATAATTGGTTTAACGATCGTTTCCAACGTAGCATTAACCCCTTCTACTACTTTACGGAAATCTCCTTGATGTTTTGAAACATCAGCTCGGACTGTCACGCGCCCATCTGTTGCGGCATCTGCCAGCGTATTAGCATCGGCGACTAGTCGATTAACTGCATCAATACAGGTATTTAGATTGTCCTTAAGCGAGTTAAAGTCACCATGATAATGTTCAGTAATATTATCTGGCACATCGCCCTTAGAAATTCTACTGACGCAGCTCGCAGCCATATTGAGCGGGTCAATCACAGAATCTAAAGTGCTGTTCACGCCTTCAACAATCTTACGGAAATCACCCTGGTGTTTAGTTGCATCGGCACGAACACTTAACTGCCCTTTTGCTGCCGCTTGCGCTAAGGTACCCGCATCGCTAACCAAACAATTCACCGCTTCAATACATTGGTTTAGATTATCTTTTAAGGTATTAAAATCACCATGATAAGTATCGGTAATCTTAGCGGGAATGCTTCCTTTCGCAATGCTGTCTACATATTTGGCGGCAACATTGAGCGGCACGACTACAGCATCAAGCGTATCGTTTACGCCTTGAACAACTTTACGGAAATCACCTTGGTGCTTGGCTGCATCGGCACGAGTATTCAATTGACCTTTTGCAGCAGCATCTGCAAGCATATGCGCATCTTCAACTAAGGCATTAATATTGCTACGCACCTGCTCAATAGCCTCATTCACATAAGCTTTTTTACCTGGAAATTTTTCCAGCGTAGCTTGTAAATTGCCCTCGCCAAAGCTTTTAACACAAGCCAACGCTTTTTGACTCATATCGATATGGCCAGCCACCATTTTGTTAATGCCTTCTGCCATCTCTGCATAACCACCTTTAAATTCGGCCACATTGACTTTGGCATCGATGTTGCCCGCATCATGTTGTGCAGATACCTGCTGCAAAGCACTAATTAGGCCTTTAATGGTATTTTCTAAGCTAATCGCTGAAATAATCACATCACCCAATTCGTCACGATGAATTAGGCTAGCATCGTGATATTCACCTAAGTTACCCTCAGTTAAATTATTCATCATTTGCGCAGCTCTACCAGCCGCTCGTAATACATTTCTAGCAATAGAGAATAACATCAAGCTAATGACTATCACCATAAACAAGGCTAAGCCTATGGTTCTATATAAATTTCCTTGTTGCTGGCTTAAGCGTTCAGCCAGTAAACCATCTAGTTGCAAGCTTAGGCTATCGTAAACAGCATAAGAACTTTTAATTGGTTTTGATGCTTTTTCAAAATAATCTTCAGGGCTAATTGTCGGATTTTCTTTATCAATTAATTCAGATTTAACGAGCTTATTTAAATCTGTAATGGATGATTGCAGCTTGTCTAAATCTGGTTTCACTCTGATATAAATATCTTTGAAACCTGATAAAACCGCTTCATCGTGTGCAAATCCATCTAGAGCAATACTGTTTTGACCGCTTATTACCGCTAAATTTAACCGCTCATCAGGGCGAATTTCTTTACGGGCAAAAATCCCCGTGCCAATGCCGCGTATTTTAGCCATCCCCTCAATCACACTCAGGCTTCTTAAATAAACAACATCAATTAAGTAATAAGTTTCCATCTGTGGGTCTAAGGTCAAGGTGCTACTATCCGCCACTTGCAACATAAAATTAAGTGAGCGATTAATCAAATCGGTATGCTTAATGAAGCTTTCCTGCGCAGTGAGTGTGCGTGAATCAGATTTCAATTGCATCCAAAGCACTTTAATATCGCCCCAGTCACTTTTGATGGAACTCCAGTTTGCGGTGGTATGAAGCTTGTCGCCTAAAAGACTGTCAATTTTATCGATATTGAGTACAAGCGCATCATTCTTTTGTTCATTGGCATCAATTTTGGCAATGAAGTTGTTATCGCCAGAAAGATATGAATTAGTCATGCCCCTGTGTGCTTGTAAGTTTTCGATAAAGTTACGAATTGGATTTAAATATGCAACTCCACTTCGCTCTAATTGAGTGACTTCAATATCATTGTTAACACTTTGGATATTAAGCGCAAGCAATGCCACTAGAGGGGCAATGGCCACCACTGCAATTGCAATGAACTTACCCTTAAAACTCCAATGATTAATGGTGTTAAAAATATACCAAATTGGGTTATTTGAATGCATATTGAGCTCCTCTTTTTTAAATTAATGTGATGATAGAAACACTATTATTTGTTTAAAGCTGCGCTTAACTTCAGCTTTGGTTGGTCGTAAAAGGCTAGATTATTAATTTCGTCTAGTGCGACATTTTGCGTAGTGATCTCAGAAAAAGTTGCGACATAATTCGTGATGACATTGCCAACATTTTTTACAGCACGAATATTGAGATATTCAGGGAATATTTCACCATCTTTACTGAGCGTAAAAACATCACCATCCCAAACGTCCGTGTTGTATAAACACTCCCATATCGCCAAAGTAAAATCGTAACTATGCTGCGTGGGACTCAACAACAAGCTCAAATTTTTTCCGACAACTTCTTCAGCCAAATAACCCGTTTTTTGGGTAAATGAACTGTTTACACGAAGGATGGTTTTATTAGCATCGGTTATGACTACTGCATCCTGCATTTCAAATGTGGAGAGCGCCATTCGAAGCTTTTCTTCAGCCACTTTAAGTGCGGTAATGTCTCGGCATATCACAATGTAGCGAGGAGTATCGTTGGGTAAGTGAGCTTTATTCGACACTGAAATCTCAAACCAATGACGTTTTTTAGCGAGGTTTAATTCAAACTGTTTGCCAACTGAATTAGCGTTTTTATGCGCGCTTTTTACTGCAGAAACTATTGATTTAGCCACTTCAGGCGGAAGCAGGTTTTGAATAGATTTTCCAACGAAATTTTTTAGTGGCACATCAAACAAATCAACATTATTAGAATGTGCGGCATAGCAAAAACCACTCAAGCCAAGTTCAAAGATTAAATCAGGCAAGGCACTTAAAATAGCCTGTAGCCTGAGTTCAGTTTGGCGGTTGGCACGCTCTAATTGCTTTAACTGCGTTATTTCAACAAGAGTGATACGCAATATAGACGGTTCTTCTGTGTCATCCATTTTTTGACAGTTAAGTTTGGCGCTAAATATTGTGCCGTTGTTATGGACAAAATTCAGGTCGAAACTTAACTCTTGTCCGGCAGAAAATGTTTTAAATTCTGCAAACCTGCGTTGCCAAAAACTTTTATCATCCGCTGCAATTAACTGAGATAAGTTGTGCCGAAGTAGTTGTTTGCGCTTTAAGCCAAACATGGCCGTTGCCTTCCAATTCATTTCCGTGACCATGCCGTGCTTGCTTATGGATAGGTAACCTGTAGGCGAAAATTCGTAAAGATCGGCATAACGATTACGTGCATCTTCAAGTTCGACCTGAGTTTTACGTAGCAACTCGGCTTTCATCTCCAGCTCAATAGTCAGCATTTCCATATGTGCCTGCATCTTAAGTAGACGATCTTCAGCAAGCGTATGCTGTGAAATATTTTCACTGGCGGACTGCATCAAAACCGACTCTCCATCGGCATAAATCTTAAAACAGAGGATGTTAATTGCGCTTCGTGGGCTTGAATAATGGCATCGTCAAACTGTTCAATTTGCATCGGTTTACCGAACCAATAGCCTTGATAATGCTTGCAACCGCTACTTAAGAGCATGGCTTGTTGCTCTTTTGTTTCTACACCTTCGGCAATCACATTTAAATTCAACGTGTGTGCCATAGCAACAATGGTGCGAACAATTGCTTGGTCGCTACTATCCGTGGTGATATCACGCACAAAGGATTGATCAATTTTCAGTTGATATAAGGGTAGCCGTTTAAGATATTGTAGCGATGAATAACCGGTCCCAAAGTCGTCCAATGAGAATCGGACACCCACCTCTTTCAAGGCATTCATCGTATTGATGGTGCTGTCAACATTGTCTAGTAACATGCTTTCGGTTAACTCTAGCTTTAACAACGCGGGGTTAATGTTATAGCGCTCTATGGCGGACTTTATCTGGGCAGCGAAGTCTGTTTGTCGGAATTGTTTAACGCTCACGTTAATTGAAATTGTCAGATTTCGACTGACTGAACTACCTTGCCACGACCTAAGTTGGGCGCATGCCGTATCTAACACCCATAAGCCAATCGGCAAAATCAAACCGCTTTCTTCAGCTAGCGGGATAAATTGGAGAGGAGACACCAAGCCTCGTTCTGGGTGTATCCAACGGATTAGACCTTCTGCACCTAATGGACGCCCAGTGTGGTCTACTTGGATTTGGTAATATAAATGTAGCTGCCGCTTATCTATGGCTTTGCGTAATTCACGCTCAATGTTAACGCGAGCGGTAATATTGGCCTGCATTTCAGGGTCGAAAAAGCGCAGTGTATTACGACCTGCTTTTTTAGCTTGATACATCGCAATATCCGCATGTTTTAGCAGATTTTCATACGACAGGTTGTTATCACTAAAAATAGCTGCGCCTATGCTAGATGTATTATGGTATTCATGTATTGATAGCTGATATGGCTGATTGAGCGCCGCTAGAATTTTTTCACCTATCGCTTCTGTCTGTGCTGCAGCCTCAAACTTATATGAACTGAGATTTTCCAGCATAATCACGAACTCATCCCCACCCAATCGCGCGACGGTATCACCTTCCCGCACAGCCTTAGTCAGGCGCTTGGCAACCTCTTGCAATAATAAATCACCAATATCATGCCCCAAGGTATCGTTCAGTGTTTTGAAGTGATCAAGGTCTAGAAACAGCAATGCACCATCGTTGCCACTACGCAAACTGGCGACTAGTGCATGGTTAAGCCTATCGACTAAAAGTCGGCGATTGGGTAATGCAGTCAGCGTGTCGTAAAGCGCTAAATAATTGCTTTTTGCCTCTGCAGCTTTGCGCTGAGTGATATCAGTATGAATAGAGATATAACGCTGTGGCTTGCCATCGCTACCCATAAAAGGCACTACAGTCATTTCCAGCCAATATAAAGCGCCATCTTTGGCTCGATTACACACCTCATCGTTCCAAGTGTTACCGCTAAATATTGTGCGGTACATTCCTCTAAAAAAACCTTTTAAATGATGATCAGAGTTAACGATTCTGTGATCTTGACCTATTAACTCTTGCTGCGAATAACCACTGATTTGACAAAACTTTTCATTAACGTAAGTAATAGCGCCTTTTGCATCAGTAATGGCCACAATAGCGTGCTTATCTAGTGCGTATTTCTGATAGACCAATTCATCAAGTGCTTGCTTGGCAAAGCGCTCACTAGCTTGTAGTGCTTCTTGCGCAACTTTTAGTGCAGTCACATCATGCACAGTGCCTTCATAGCAAATAAAATCACCTGCATCGTCGAATACCATACGAGCATTTTCTGAAATCCAAATGGTGCTGCCATCACTTCGTAGCACTTGTGATTCAAAATTAATCACGCGCCCACTATTCGTCATGGACTGCACAAACTCTTCTCTACGATTCGGTAAAACATAAAGCTGCTGCCCTATGTCATTCAAATCTTGTTTTAGCTCTTCCGATGAGTTGTAGCCATAGATATCCGCCAGAGCCGAATTTACAATCAGATATTCTCCACTAGCGGTGGTTTGAAAAATACCTTCCAATGAATTTTCAACAATTGATCTGTAATGCGCTTCTGTCTTTCGTAAAGACTGCTCTGCATTTCTACGCTTATTAATATTCTCGACATAACCTTTTAATGCCACAACCTCATTGCTATCGTTGTAGATAGGATTGCCGCGCTCCTGCACCCAAACAATACTGCCATCTGCATGATAAATACGGTATTCAATTTCAAAGGATTTCCTCGCGAGGACGGCTTCTTCTATCGTTTTCCGGACAAATATTTGGTCATCTTTATGCGTAATTTCCTGATAAGAAATCACATTGTTATTGATCAAGTCATTTGGCGTATAGCCAGTTAAAATCACAGAGCCCTTGCTCACAAAGACCATAGTCCAGTGCTGATCGTACAGGTTGCAGTACATCATCCCCTGCATTTTATCTATCAGCGTTTCGAGCATTAGTGTTCGATTAAATTTGAACGCATCAATACTCTTTGCAGATTGATGTTTTTTATGAATAGAAGTCATAAAGTCATTACATTTACTGTTTTTAATGAAATTAAGTAAATTAGCGCTATGTATATCAGCGCTATATTAAAAAGTGACTTAAGTTCATTGGAGAACAATAAAAATTGTAGAACAATAGAATAAGTGATGGCTCCCAGAATTAACAAACCTTTCCTCACTCGTTGCAACAGTCAATTTAATCTTCATTCTGGGTCTCCCTTATAGCGCTTAGAAATGCGTTTATTAGCACGTTGCTCTTTCACTCTTCATGACAAATTAAGCAAAAAAAAGCGTCAAGATAACGGCTTAATTCTTTTAAATTAAAGAATTAAGCCATTATCAAGACGCCGTTGCCTTGAATATATTACTTATTGCGAGCCAACTTTAGCTCTAAATTTCAGTACTATTTAAAACATTGCTTAGCAATCAGACCCACCGTTGGGCTTAAAGGCTAAATAGCATCATCATTACTCTCTTTGCTTAAGGACTTTAAATCACGCAGCGCATATTTTAGTGATTTAAATGCCTCTAGATTATTATTTAGTCATCAGGGCTTTTAACTTGCCAACTAAATTCAACTATTTTTAATTATTTAAAAGCAAACACCATACCAAGTTAACAAAAATTATTAAATAGTATGTATATATTGAATAATTTCAAATTTGACTATTAAAAATGAGTCAAGTAAAAAAGCTAAACGCACCACCATGTGCATACTGGCAAAAAAATGCACGAATTAGGTGCAAGCCATTGGATTAATGGTTCAGCTATGCAAGCACTAAACAGACTATAAACCTGAAGTTATTTAGGCCTTAAACGCTAGTTGCAACTATTAACTGTAGTTGCAAACATTAAAAGTAGCTGCCTGACCAAACTTAGCGACAGCTAAATCTTGCGGATACTTTTTATGGGGAATAATGAAAAATCATATTCGTTACAGCTATTAATTTTGGCGCAACTTAGCAGACGCAAACCCCAAGTAAAAAGTGAAGAAATTCTAGCGCAACGCTACTTTTTAGCTATAAATTGAGCCTATTGACTTAGTTATGCTAGGCCAAGCACATCAATACAAATAATACCTAGGACTAGTTTCACAAAAACCTCATAAACAGCGCCTTGTAAATAACTCTACATTAATTTGCATTTAATCATTTACCGTCAAATCAGAAACATTTTGTAACAATATTGATGACTAACCAAGGGTAAAATCTCACAAAATCTGTTTGAATCCTCATAAAAATGTAATTTCTGTGACACTTAAATGTAACTTCTTTCAGAAATTAAACTCCTATGAATTCTTCGAATATAAAACCATGTCTTTACGTGTCAGGTATTGAAATTTGCTCACTCAAGATTTAACTGCTGAAGAAATAACACCAAGCACTACTGAAGGCTTAATTGAAAACGTTGCCGAAAACGGCATCGCCAACCCGTCTTGGTCTATTTTAGACACACAAGATCAATGGCAAGCGTTTAGCCAACCGGTTGGTGATGATGCAGCACAACCACTTGTGCAGTCTAGCTTATTGCTAGATGGGTTACGTTGCGCCGCGTGTTCAGGCATTATTGAGCGCGGTTTGCAAGCATTGCCAGGCGTGGTCAGTGCGCGCGTAAGTATGTCTAAAAGGCGCGCAGTGGTGATTTGGTCGCCAGCCCTCACGCTTCCTTCAAAAATACTCCGCGCAGTGCAAGTCATGGGTTACGGCGCAAGTCCAGCCTCCCACAATGAAAATCAGCTAAATGCAACAGCCAAAAGCCGAGCAGCCTTTTGGCGCTGGATGGTGGCTGGTTTTTGCATGATGCAAGTGATGATGTACGCCAGTCCTAGCTACTTCACAAAAGCGGGCGAAATTTCTAGTGACATCCGTTATTTACTCAACTGGGCATCATGGCTGTTAAGTTTGCCGGTATTATTATTTTCTAGCAGTTCGTTTTTTAGCAACGCATTTCGAGATTTAAAATTAAGACAAATCAGCATGGATTTACCTGTGGCTTTAGGTATTGCCATCACATTCCTGGTCAGCTCTGCCGCAACATTTGAGCCTAATAGCTGGTGGGGACACACGGTATATTTTGATTCCATGACCATGTTTGTATTCTTTTTACTCTCTGCACGCCTGATTGAAGTAAAACTACACAGCAAAACGCTGGGTTCTTTAGAATTATTAGTCAGCCGTATTCCTGAAAATACCGAACGTCAAAATCTGGATGGTACTTTCTCTCGCGTGTTAAATACCCAGCTTAAAGTAGGTGATATTGTGCGGGTTAATCTCGGCGAGGCTTTTCCTGCGGATGGTGAATTGGTGTTGCTTGATACTAATTTGAATGGCACTAATTTAGATAGCGCCGACCTAAATAGCCATGCCCAAAACAGCATTACTGTAGACGAGTCCCTACTCACAGGCGAATCTACGCCTATACAAAAAAATCTACATGACAAAGTCATCGCCGGTAGTTACAACCTTGGTCAAACCGTACATGTGGCGCTGGAAACCATAGGCGAATCCACCCAATACGGCAAAATCGTGAATTTAATCAATCAGGCCGCCATAGAAAAACCCAGATTGTCACAATTGGCTGACCGTGTGGCTAGGCCATTTTTACTGTTTGTAATTTTCAGCGCAGGTCTTGCTGCGGCGTTGTTGTGGGATGTAGATCGCGGTCGCGCCTTGATGACCGCCGCTGCCGTGTTAATTGTCACCTGCCCTTGTGCGTTGTCGTTGGCCACACCGGCCGCCATGTTAGCTAGCGCCAGCGCCTTTGTGAAACGTGGAGTTTTGATTAAACGCCTGCAAGCCATAGAAAGTATCGCCAATGTTGATACGGTTATTTTCGACAAAACTGGCACACTGACTGAAGACCATATTCAAGTGATGGCGATTAGCCATAAAGAGGGTTTATCAGAAGCCAGCGCACTGGCCTTAGCCGCAAGTATTGCGCAATATTCACAGCACCCGATTTCTCGGGCTTTATTAAAAAACTATCAGCAACTTAGCTTGCAAAACAATACGCAAGATTCTGTACAAAATCCAAGCCTAGCCATAGCTAAAATCGACTTAGTTGACGTGCATGAAGAAATTGGCGCCGGTATTAGTGCCACAGTTAAAAATAATGCCACTGCCACAAACCTAAGCCCGCAAACATTAATCAGCGGTCGCCTAAAATTTGGCTCGGCTAAATTTTGTGCAAGCAAAGTCACAGAAGAGTTTCAACAACAAGTATATCTTGCTGATGACAATGGCTGGCTAGCGACTTTTAGCTTGCAAGAGGCCATAAAACCAAACGCTGCCGCTGCAATTAAACAACTGAAAGATATTCACTTAAATGTAGAACTTTTGTCTGGTGATCAGTCATATACAGTGAAGTACATGGCGAATGAAATTGGTATCACGCAATTTCAATCTGCTTGCAGCCCCAATGATAAATTATTGCGTTTACAAACCCTTAAACAGCAAGGTAAAAAAATACTAATGGTAGGCGATGGTTTAAATGATGGGCCAATATTAGCCAGCGCGCATGTGTCTATCGCAATGGGCAAAGGCGTACCGCTAACGCTGGCACATGCAGATTACATTTTGCTAAATGGTGACATTAGCTTAATTCCACAACTGATACTCCATGCACAAAAGACCATGAATATCATCAAACAAAATATCGCTTGGGCGATTGTTTACAATTTAGTCAGTATTCCACTCGCGTTTAGCGGTGTTTTGTCGGCTTGGCTAGCAGGACTAGGCATGGCGATAAGCTCCTTAATTGTGGTGGCGAATGCGCTACGTTTGACCAATTTTTCAACTGCACCTACATCTCAACCACTTAAAACAAGCATCTCAACCGCTTAATACAAAGGCCAGCTAATGGACATTTTATTTGTACTCGTACCGCTTTCGGTGCTCATGGCGCTTTGTGTGCTAGGTGGACTTTGGTGGGCGGTGTATCGCGGACAGTTTGAAGATATTGAAGACGAAGGTCGAAGAATTTTAGAAGACGACCAATAGTCAGCGTTGGTCCGGCAATGGCCTGTTGCAGTACGATTTACCGAATTTTTAGTGTTTAGTTTAATGTTTAGTTTTAATTTTTAAAAGGCAGAAGTTATGAGCGTCAGCAATGCAGCATCAGCCAACTTAGGGTTGATCAAACCAGAATCGGAGAGTCTATCATCGGCATTTTACGATGATTATGCTGTCAGAAATTTTACAATAATGGCCGTGTTTTGGGGCGTGGTCGGCATGATGATGGGCGTTATTATCGCCTCGCAACTTGCCTTCCCTGCACTAAATTTTGATACCGCATGGTTTAGCTTTGGCCGTTTACGCCCATTGCATACCAATTTAGTGGTATTTGCTTTTGGTGGTTGTACGCTATTAGGGACGTCTTTTTACATTGTGCAGCGTACCGGCCAAACCCGCTTACGCTTTCCATTGCTATCGCGCATGGTGTTTTGGGGTTATCAAGTCATCATTTTAGCGGCCATTATTTCACTACCTTTGGGTTATACCTCAGGCAAAGAATATGCCGAACTAGAATGGCCAATTGACGTGTTATTGCTGATTATTTGGCTAATGTACGCAACCGTATTCTTCGGTACTGTAGCTGCCAGAAAAATGAAGCATATCTATGTGGCTAACTGGTTTTACGGTGCTTTTATTATCGTCATTGCTATTTTGCATTTGGTGAATAGTATGGAAGTGCCGGCTGAATTAATGAAATCCTATTCAGCTTATGCCGGCGTACAAGATGCCATGATTCAATGGTGGTATGGCCATAACGTGGTTGGGTTTTTCTTAACCGCAGGCTTTTTAGGCATGATGTACTACTTTGTGCCTAAGCAAGCAGGCCGTCCAGTGTATTCATATCGCCTATCTATTGTGCATTTTTGGGGCTTGATTTTCACTTATATGTGGGCAGGTTCGCACCATTTGCACTACACCGCTTTGCCTGATTGGACACAATCTGTCGGTATGGTGTTATCGCTTATTTTGTTAGCACCAAGCTGGGGCGGCATGATTAACGGCATGATGACGATGTCTGGCGCATGGCATAAATTGCGCGACGATCCTATCCTACGCTTCATGATTGTATCGCTATCTTTCTACGGTATGAGTACGTTTGAAGGCCCGATGATGGCGATTAAAACCGTCAATGCGCTATCACATTACACTGACTGGACCATTGGCCACGTGCATTCAGGCGCGCTAGGCTGGGTTGGATTCATCGCAATGGGCGCTATTTATTACCTTGTACCGCGCTTATATAGCCAAACTGAAATGTATAGCAAAAAAGCCATTGAATTACACTTTTGGTTAGCCACTATCGGCATTGTTTTATACATCGTTGCGATGTGGATTTCAGGCATTGCTGAAGGTTTAATGTGGCGCGCAATGAACGACGACGGCACGCTTACCTATACATTTGTAGAGGCAGTTAAAGCTACGCATCCGTTCTATGTTATTCGTATGATAGGCGGTATGTTATATCTAACCGGCACCTGCATTATGCTTTGGAATGTATTAAAAACGGCCTCTATGGGTCGCCATGCCTTAGCCAAAATACCATCAACACCTGTTCATGCATAAGAGAACTTAAATGAGTCTAGATAAAGTCAAAGCTTCAGAGAAAAAAGGGTTCACGCACGAAACCATTGAAACTAACAGTTTTTTAATGGTGATATTAATTCTGTGCGTGGTTTCATTTGGTGGTTTGGTAGAAATCGTACCATTGTTTTTTCAAAAATCAACCACTGAGCCGATTAAGGGTTTAAAGCCATATACCGCATTGCAATTGGCCGGCCGCGACATTTACACGCGTGAAGGCTGCTACAACTGCCACTCACAAATGATACGTCCGTTTAAGGCTGAAACCTTGCGTTATGGCCACTATTCTGTAGCGGGCGAGTCAGTATTTGATCACCCATTTCAGTGGGGTAGTAAACGTACCGGCCCAGATTTAGCACGCGTAGGTAAAAAATATAGCGATGAATGGCATCGTATTCACTTGGATAATCCACGCGATTTGATTCCAGAATCAGTGATGCCAGGCTACCCATGGTTAAGCAAAAACAAAGTGGATGCAATGCATATTCCTGCACACATGCGTGCGCTTAGAACCGCTGGCGTACCTTACACAGACGATGAGATTAACAGCGCAGCCAATGACACTTATGGCAAAACTGAATCTGAAGCGCTAATAGCCTATCTACAAATATTAGGCACTACACTTAAATAGCCTAGTGAATAACTGGGTAAGTAAAAGGGTGAATTATGTTAGATATTAATGATTTACGCAGTATATCCACGGTTGGCGCCCTCATTAGCTTTGTTGGCATTTGGGTGTGGGCCTGGTCTAGAAGCAATAAGAATAATTTTGATGAAGCGGCTAACTTGCCGTTTGAAGGAGATGAAGAATGAGTGATTTCACGAGTGACTTTTGGTCTTACTATATCTCGTTTATTGTAATTGGCGGCATTATTGGCTGCTTAGTATTACTGCTAGTCACTAGCAAAGTAAAACCAATGAGCGATACCGACAACACCACTGGCCATGTGTACGATGAAGATATTGTTGAAATGAACAATCCCTTGCCAAGATGGTGGATGTGGCTGTTTGTATTAACCTGTATTTTTGGTGTTTTCTATTTAATCGCGTTCCCAGGTTTAGGCACCAATAAAGGATTGTTAGGCTGGTCTGGCATAGGTCAATATGAACACGAAGTGGCAGAAACCAATAAACGTTTAGCACCTATCTATGCGAAATTTACCGCAATGAAAGTTGAAGATGTTGCGCACGATGCTAAAGCAATGGCCATTGGTGAGCGCTTGTTCATGAACAATTGTTCACAATGTCACGGCTCAGATGCACATGGTAGCAAAGGTTTCCCTAACCTGACTGATCACGATTGGTTACACGGTGGTAGCCCAGAGAAAATTACAGAAACCATTACTTTAGGCAGACACGGCGTAATGCCGCCAATGCAAGCTGCGGTTGGTGACCAAGACGACGTAAAAAATGTAGCCAATTATGTGTTGAGCTTATCTAACAGCAAGCACGACAAAGCGCGCGCTGAACTAGGTAAAGAAAAATTTGTGATCTGTGCAGCCTGTCACGGCGCAGATGGTAAAGGTAATCAAGCAATTGGTTCGCCTAACCTTACTGACAATATTTGGTTACACGGTTTTGGTGAAGCGGCAATTATTGATCGTATTAATTTGGGTAAAGAAAACATAATGCCAGCCCAAGGCGAGCGTTTATCACCAGAGCAGATTCATGTGTTAGCGGCTTATGTGTGGAGTTTTTCAAACGTAGCTAAAAAATCTGAAGATTAATGAAAGCTTTAATGGCCATATTCAATATGGCCATTAATAAATTAATACTAAAATCAGTAAGGCAAAAATAAATACTGAGTAAGTAAGATCATAGTGAGTAACAAGTAGCAATGACCAGTCAAAAGAAGCCAAAAAAAGTAATTCCTATCATCAGCGAAAGCACTCAAAATGGTGTGGTGTCGCTGTATGAGGCGCAGAAAAAAATCTATCCACGTAGCACTTCTGGATATTTTACTAACTGGCGTTGGATTTCGTTGTGGATTACGCAACTGGTGTTTTACGGCATGCCTTGGCTGGAATGGGGCAATAGACAAGCGCTGTTACTAGACATTAGCACACATCGATTTTACATTTTCGGCTTGATACTGTACCCGCAAGATTTAATTTATCTGGCGGTCATTCTCATTATTGCGGCACTTGCGCTGTTTTTGTTTACCGCTGTAGCCGGGCGACTTTGGTGTGGATTTTCCTGTCCACAAACGGTTTACACCAAAATATTTTTGTGGATAGAAGCCAAAATTGAAGGTGATCGTGCCGCCCGCATCAAACTAGACAGTTCAAAATTATGCGTCAGTAAAGTTTTCAAAAAATGGCTGAAACATTTTGTGTGGATTAGTTTTTCCATGTGGACTGGTTTTACCTTTTTGGGCTACTTCACACCAATTCGTGAATTAACGCTTGGTATTCAGCATTTCAACCTAGGCCCTTGGGAAACATTTTGGATTTGCTTTTATGGCTTTGCCACCTATGGCAATGCCGGCTTTTTACGCGAACAAGTATGTAAATACATGTGTCCTTATGCGCGCTTTCAAAGTGCCATGTTTGATAAAGACACGCTTATTGTCACTTACGACGAAGAACGTGGCGAGCCGCGCAGTGGCCGTTCACGCAAGGTAGATGCCAAAGAAAAAGGTCTTGGCGATTGTATAGACTGCAACTTTTGCGTGCAGGTTTGCCCGGTTGGCATTGATATTCGCGATGGCCTGCAATATGAATGTATCAGCTGCGGTCTGTGTATCGATGCCTGCGACAGCATTATGGATAAAATGGAATATCCACGCGGCCTTATCCGCTTTTCTACGCAAAATGGTATCAGTCAGCATTGGTCTAAACATCAGATTGTGCAGAAAATATTGCGTCCCAGAGTGCTGGTTTATTGCGCAGTTTTGCTAGCATTGTCCATAGGCTTGGCTACCTCATTGGGCTTGCGCTCTTCATTTACCGTAGATGTAATGCGTGATAATGGCGTAATGTCACGGATGATGCCAGGCGGCTTTGTGGAAAACGTTTACCGGCTACAAGTTAGCAACGCCACTGAAGCGCCAGAAACATATCGTGTTTCCGTGTCTGGTTTAACCGGCTTATCGGTTGCCTCAAGAAAAGAATTTAAAGTAGATGCTGCTTCATCACGGACGTTTTCTGTCAGCCTACAAATTTTGGATGGCACAACCACTAGCGGCTCACATAAAGTCATGTTTGAGATAGATGCGCTCAATAAACCCGATCATGTTTCTGAAAGATCTATTTTTTATGTGGCTCAATAAGATGACTCCAAATAACTTGCTACTCAATTAAATGGCTCTAAGTAAATAGTTCAAAGTCAGTAGTTCGAAGTCAATTGATCTCAGACAAGTTACAATCAGCAATATGACGTAAGATATTACTAGAGAGATACTGCAATAAAGCTACTCAAGATTAATCCGCTAAAGTCTAGACAAGGAATAATATGATGCAAAAAAATACAAGTACCGATGACGAGAAAAATAAAGCATGGTGGCATCACGGCTATGCATGGCTAGCTTTTGGCGGCCCAGCGGCAGTGGTAGTTGCAAGTCTAATTACAGTATATATTGCCGTCAGTCACCGCGACCCTGTAATCGACGAAGACTATTACCAAAAAGGCATTAACATTAATAAAACATTAGCCGATCAAGCACCTGAAGCTGATAATGCAAAAACACTCAGCACAGCAGAAAAAAATGCGCTGGAGCCAGCCGTACTTGCAAGAAACCATGCCGCTACCGGCGTAAATAAATAACCATTACTTCATGCAAACTGCACTCATCTACAGTGCGTTGGTGATGGGCTTTGCAGGCGGCCCGCATTGCGTAGCCATGTGCGGTGCGGCTTGCACCTCATTATCGCAGACTTCAACAAAACCATACGCGATTCAGCTTTATCACCTTGGCCGCTTATGTGGCTATGCCGCAATGGGCGCTATCGCCACTTTTGCTATTCAAAGCATTGCTTGGCTATCCACTTACAGCGCAATTCTGCACCCACTTTGGACTTTCTTTCATGTGCTGGTGTTTTTTTGGGGAATGCTACTCTTGGTGTATGCGCGCCAGCCTATTTGGGTTGATCAAGCCGGGCGTAGCATTTGGCGTCATGTTAAAAAACTAAGTTTAGTCCAAGGCGGCAACTTTTATATTGGCATGCTGTGGGCCTTAATGCCTTGCGGTTTACTGTATTCAGCGCTGATTATTTCATCATTTAACGGCAACCCACTTGGCGGCGCACTCAGTATGGCCGCGTTTGCCATAGGCTCTAGCGTGTCATTATTTTTTGCACCGTGGCTATGGCTAAAACTTAAAACCAATTTAGTAGAACCTTACGGCATGCGCCTAGCAGGCTTACTACTCAGCAGTGCCAGTGCATGGGCTATCTGGATGGAGCTTACACACCACACAAAAGTATGGTGCCTTTAAATTCATACAAAAGTGAAGCTAGTGAGCTGACAAAGCTATCACTTGCAAACCGTCTTTCAGGGTATTCCACACTAAAAATGGCTGATTATTTTTAGCCAATAATTGTGGATAATCGGCTTTATCTGCAGGACTTCCAAGGGTGCTAGCAATAACTTTGGCATCACCCCAGTTTCTACCACCATCATCTGAAAACAAACCCATAATCATGTTCTTGGTAACGACATCTTTAGTGTCAGTTTCACGCCAGACTAACCACACTTTATCACCCAGGCTTAGTAAGGCTGGGTGCCCCGCTTGCTTGCTATGATCGCCAAATTTTTTGGCTGGTGAAGAAACCCAAGCCTCACCATCCATACGGGCATAAAATAAACTGGCTTTTTTACCAGACTCATCATTGCCGCCATCAAACCACGCCATGTGATAACCCCACCAATTTTTGCCCTCGCCACCTGCAGCCAAAGCCGCACCATGATGCGGGCAACCCTCCACTTTCCAGCGACCAAATGTTGCACGCTTCACTATTGGTGCTTGACCAAGTTTGGCAGGAATCTCCGCAATCATGTGGTCGCGCTCGCTACCTTCAAACACATGGCGCCACATGGCAACCACCGTACCATCTGGCTTATTAGCAAAGGCAATACGGCAACATTCACAACTGCTATCTGCCAACTTTTGTTCGGGGGCAAAGCTTGCGCCTTGATTGCTAGAAACTGCATAATAAATTGCCGCGCCTTCGTAAGGTTTACCAGTTGCTTTAGCGACGATTAAATCGCGCTTATCCACCCACGACACAGTAATGGTGCCATTGGCCGCTACATTGAGCGCATCAAATCTGTGGGTAATTTCAGCACGGTCTTGATGCACAATGACTGGCGCTTCAAAAGTTTTACCACCATTAATTGAGCGTGAAAACCACACATAACCGCTGAAGGGCTTCGCCAATGCCTGAGTCCAAGTAAGGTAAATATTACCTTCTGGGCCTATGGCAATTTTCGGGCGCGCTTCACCATCTGCGGCTATTTTTTGAGCGATGGGGTTAATGTTGATTGCTTTAGAAAAATGCTGACCTAAATCAGTGCTGACATCCACTTTCACAAATTCGCCATTGCTACTGACGCGCCATAACTTACCCGTGGCATCAAATGCCACACTAATCGCTAATGTAGACTTTGTTGCAGACTTTTCCGTGTGATCGTGCCCTTCATGCGCTTGTGCCAAGAAGGAAAATCCGACTAAGAGCGTTGTACAAAGTACCAATAAATTTTTCAATAGCTTTTTCATGCGCACGATATTACTCTAATTTCTAGCAGTCATTCAATGCATTAATGATGAATAAAAACGGTCTGCGGCAATATGCCACATGTACAGCATCCGGTGGGCTCTTTATAATTATGACAATCATAAAATTAAGAAAATAAGTGCCCATCATGAACGTAAAGCTCAACAGACAAAACGCACTTGCCGTGCTAGCTATTTCAACCCTTGCTTACGCAAGCCCATCATTAGCCTGTTCAAGCTGCGGTTGTACACTTAATTCAGACTGGACCACACAAGGCATTGCTACTGGCACAGGCACGCGCTTCGACATTCGTTTTGACTATTTCAAACAAAATGATTATCGTAGTGGCACAAAATCTGCGAGTCGGGCAGATGTGCAAGCTTCAGGCAACGAAGTTCAAGACACCACCATTAATCGCAACCTGACTTTAGGCATAGATCACAGCTTTAACCAAGACTGGGCGATAAGTGCACAATTGCCGATATTCAGCCGCTCGCATGGCACTTATGAAAACTATCCTGACCAAGATTCCATCATTAGCTCATCGTCAAAAGGCATAGGTGATTTACGCATCACCGGTCGTTACCAAGGCCTGAGTGCTGACCACAGCAACGGCATTACGCTAGGTTTAAAACTACCTACCGGTGAAACCAACGATACATTTAAAAATGGCGCAACACTAGATAGAGGCTTGCAACTAGGCACAGGCACAACAGATTTATTGTTAGGCGGCTACCATTTTGGCAACATTAATCGCGACTGGGATTATTTTGCACAAGCTACCTTACAAATTGCACTAAACACGCACAATGAATTTCGTCCGGGTAATGGCTTAAATGCTAGTGCTGGTGTGCGCTATATGGGTTTTGAAACATTTATTCCACAATTGCAGTTGAACACAAGAATTGAAAAACGTGAGTCTGGCGCACAAGCCGACATTGCCAATAGCGGTGCTACTTTGCTATACATTAGCCCTGGCATCACAGCGCCTATCAACAAACAACTGCAAGCATTTGGATTCTTACAAGTGCCGATTTATCAGCGCGTAAACGGCTACCAAATTGAACCTGACTTGCTTCTTTCTGCAGGTTTGCGTTATAGCTTCTAGTCTGAGAATATTTAACCGCTACTTTTCCTCAAGTAGCGGTGTGACTATTTTCTCTAGTGACGCCTGATCTATACCCGCATCTCCGTACCAACCATCTTTACGGACTATACCTTTGCGATCAATCACAAAGGTCAGCGGCAAACGCCAAATACGCCCGTAGCCCTTATGCTGAGTTTCGCGCTCAAACGCCGCATCAAACCCATAAGCTTGCATCACTTCACGCACTTTTGCATCATCAGTAGTTTCATCTAAACTTACCGCTATTAGCCGTAAACCTTGCGCTTTATGTTGCTGATAATAGCGCTCAAGTGCTGGCATTTCTTGTCTACAAGGCGAACACCAACTAGCCCAAAAATTAATGATGACGACTTGCCCTTTGGCAGACTCTAAGGAAAACGGCTTACCATCGATCAGTTTAGCCGTAAAAGCAGGGGCAAGCTTAGCCTCTTGCACAGCGTAACTTGTGATTGGAGTGAAAATGAATAGTGACAATAGCACTAATTTAAAAATAAAAACCATGAGTATCTGTTACTGTGTAGTAATGCTTAATATTAGCATAATGATAACAATGCAGCCTTATGGTTATTGGGGATTCGTGAGTTCAAGTTCACTTAAAACTAATCGTTAATTGAATGAAGAAAATATTAAATATAATAAATAATTGCCTACAAACATCAAGTTTTACTAATACACGCCGATAACAGTTGGTTGGTGTTATTTTTTGGTTTTTGCAATAAGTTGTTATTACATCTTTGAATTTAATTAACCATGTATTGATAGAGACGCTCAATCTAGTGACGAACTCAAAAAACTTAGATTTACTAAATGCAGTTACGGTTTGTGAGAGCAACCCCAATGAAAAAACCAGCAGTGCAATTGCCAGCGAACTTAAGCTAGCCACGCGCTTACTTAGTTCATTGCAGGGTGTTGCCATTATTGCTATCAATGCCGAAGGCAATGTGAGTTATGCCAACCCTTATGCGCGTGAAATCTTTAATCTTAATTTAGCGCAGATAACGACTGGCTCTGCACAATTACCGAATGCAATCAATAAGCGCATTTCGGCTGAATTACAGTCATCTACCACTGAATTTGTGTTGCACTACGCTTTGGGCAATGCATTACGCGCGCTCAAAGTGTTTACTTCGTGCGAGACTGACACACCCACAAAAAACACCACTTACGTGCTACACATGCACGACATTACCGACCGAGTAAATACCGAAATACAGTTAAAAGACACCGAAAAACTATTACGGAATGTGATTGATGCTAGTCCAGATTTCATTAATGTTAAAGATGCGGACAACCGCTGGATAGAAGCCAACAACAGTAGCCTTGCATTGTTTCAGCTGAATACGCAAGATTATAAAAACAGAACGGATATCGAACTTTCTGAGCTGTCTGATCCAGCCTTTAAAGAAGCTTTTTCACAATCAAGAATATCAGATGAGCTTACTTGGAGCTCAGGAAAAGCGACCAGAAATGAAGCTATTATTGCCTTGCCACATGGCGGAGAAAAAATATTAGACGTTATCAAAGTACCGCTATTTAATGATGATGGCAGTCGCCAAGGCTTAGTAACTTTAGGCCGTGACATTACCGAACGAAAAATTGCTGAAGGTCATTTGCGTGACCGTAGCGCAATATTGGATGTGTTAATTTCGTGCGATTGGCTACTACATTCTGCCGAGTCATGGGAATCTGTTGCGGACGCAGTATTACAGCAAATATGCCTCACACTGCGCTTTAGTCGTGTCTCAATTCTGAAAATTGGTGATGTACACAGCTTAGGTACTTCTGCCAGATCTGACCTAATGTATAAATGGGCTGTTCCTAGCCAAGCAAGCATTGACCAAAAGCGCGAGCCGATTGACTTTGATGATGTACGTCTAAATCGATGGAAAGACTCGCTTAAGCACGGCGACCCTATTTTTGGTGACATCAACAGCTTTCCCAACGTAGAAGGCAAAATACTGCAACAACATGGCACACAATCCATTGCAATTATCCCGCTCTTTCTAGACAAAGAGTGGTGGGGCAATCTTATTATTGAACGCGCTTATGGATTAGTGAAAATCACGCCACAAGAACTTGGTGCATTGATGGCGGTAGGCAGATCATTAAGCGTAGCCATTCAGCGAGAAAGTGTTGGGAAACGTCTCAACCAAGCCAAAATCGCCTTCGACAGCGCCACCGAAGGCATGATCATTATTGATGATAAAGCAAAAATTACTGCCATTAACAAAGGTTATACCGACATCACTGGCTTTAGCGAAAATGAAGTACTAGGCTCAATACCAAAAGCACTTCAAACGGATAGGCAAGACTTATGGCGCACCTTATTAGAGCATGATAAATGGTGTGGTGAAATATCAGATCATCGCAAAAATGGCGAACCATACCAAGTTAGCCTAACGCTGACTGCGGTTAAGAACAAAAAAGGTAAAGTCGTCAATTTTGTGGGCGTATTTGCGGATATTACCGAGACCAAACGCTCACAAGTTAAACTTTATGAACTGGTTAATCATGACCCGCTGACAGGCTTGCCAAACCGCCGACTACTGAATGAATTGCTAGAATTTTCTATTCGCCGTGCTGCGCGTGAAAAATACCAAATTGGTCTATTATTTATCGACTTAGATCGTTTTAAAGCCATTAACGATAGCCTTGGGCACGATGTGGGCGATAAATTACTGAAAGAAGTTTCAACCCGAATTAATCAATCAATACGCGAAAGCGATTTAGTGGCACGCTTGGGTGGTGATGAATTCGTGGTCATGGTAGACATGATTAGTCAGGCAGAAGATGCCTCGATTATTGCAAAAAAGATTATTCACGCCCTGCAGATTGAATTTATCATTGATGGCAAAGAGATTTTTATTGGCGCCAGCATCGGCATTTCTATGTACCCTAAAGATGGCACGGATGTTGAGCATTTGATAAAAGCCGCCGACATTGCGATGTATCAAGTGAAGAACAAAGGCAAGAATCATCATTGCTTCTATTCTGACGACCTAAGCAAAAGTGCACTTGAGCGATTTAATATGGAAAATCAGCTACGCCATGCTTTAGATCGCAATCAGTTTGAGGTCTATTACCAGCCGCAAGTATCACTAATTACGGGTGAAATAATAGCCGCAGAAGCCCTAATACGCTGGCACCACCCAGAATTAGGATTAGTTTCTCCAGCCAGATTCATCCCAGTCGCTGAAGAAACTGGCTTAATCGTGCAAATAGGTGAGTGGGTACTTAGGCAAACCGCACTGCAAGCCATGCGCTGGATTGCTGATGGCCACGCCATACAGTCGATTTCAGTCAACGTTTCTGCTGTGCAAATTATGCGCAGCAATTTTGCCGATACCGTTTATGGCATGCTCATTGAAACAGACTGTGACCCAAGCATACTTGAGCTTGAGATTACCGAAAGCACTGTCATGCACAACACTGAATATGTGATTGATACCTTCAACCGTATCAAACAAATGGGGCTTAGGCTAGCCATTGATGATTTTGGTACAGGCTACTCCTCGTTATCGAACCTTAAGCGATTGCCGCTAGATAAACTAAAAATAGACCAATCGTTTGTGCGTGGCTTACCTGCTGATTTAGATGATGTCGCCATTGTTAATGCTATTAATGCGATGGCACGTAGTTTGGGCTTTACCGTAATTGCAGAAGGCGTAGAGAACCAAGCGCAAGCAGATTTTTTACAGGAAATAGGTTGCGAAGAAGCACAAGGTTATCTTTACAGCAAGCCTGTCACGGCAACAGAATTTACAAACTTACTAGCGGTAAAAAGATATGAAGGGCAATCAGATGTCTCCTAATCAACCAAGCTTTATTGATGTTGACCAACTATGCGTAGGTTTATATGTGCATCTAGATTTAGGCTGGATGGACCATCCATTTACGCTTAGCAACTTTAAAATTAAAGATGAAGAGCAAATTACCAAGATCAAAAAAACCGGGCTTAAAAGATTACGTTATGACCCAACGCGTAGCGATTTTGAACCCATAGCCTTGCCTAATCATTCCGCAACAGCCATATTATCTTTAACAAAATCTGCGGATAATGAGCAATCATTACCACCTACTGAAGCGGAGCTTAGCGAAGCCGCTAAATTAGCTTACAAAGCCGCGCGTTTAAATGATTTACATCATGCGATTGATGATAGCGAAAAAAAATTCATTGTCGCCAGCGACATTGCCAGACAAGTGACTCGCAATATTTTAACAGCCCCAAAAATCTCTATTGTGCAAGCTGAATTGATTGTAAATGATATGGTGGATACTGCCCTGACTGAGGGCGACATTGCTATACATGCACTTAATGGCAATCGCTCCAGCGACAGCCATTACCAACATTCACTCAATGTGACCGTGCTTGCACTAATGATGGCAAAGTCCATTGAAATGACCAGGGAAGATGCTCGTCTATTAGGCATGGCCGCGCTATTTCATGACATTGGTAAAGTAGAAATTACCGACAAAATCTTAATGAAAAAAGATCCACTGACTACAGCAGAGCAATCTAATTTTGAGTTACATAGTGAAATTGGTGCGCGCATGGCTAATGAAGTTGGGCTACCCAATAGAATCGCACAAATCATACGACAACATCATGAACACGCCGATTGCTCAGGTTATCCAAACCACTTAAAAGCGGCGCAAACAGACCCTATTGCCAGGCTAATTGCCATTGTAAATACCTACGACAATTTATGTAACCCGAGTAACAGTTTACTGGCTAAAACACCTTACGAAGCCTTGGCACACATGTATGCGAATCTACGCTCCAAGCTAGATGAATCGCTACTAAAACGCTTGATTAAATCACTGGGGATTTACCCTCCAGGTAGCATCGTGCAATTATCTAGCGGCGTTTATGCCGTTGTGATTTCAGTCAATCCAAACAAGCCATTACGTCCATTCGTCATGCTGCACGACCCACTGGCTAGCCGTCGTGAACCGCTTATTTTAGATCTGCGTGATGAGCCAAATACACATATCAGCATATGCTTACGCCAGAGCCAACTGCCGGCGGATGTGCTTGACTACTTAAATCCACGCAAAAGAATCAGTTATTTTATGGATGCAGATTTATTTGCAAATGAAAAGATGGCTGACTAAATTTCTAATGTTCAAATCACGATTATTGGCTAATTTGACTGATTGAAGGGTCAGTCACAAAGCCGATTTTAACTAGACCGGCTTTAGCGGCCAGAGACATTACCCGCGCCACATTTTCGTAATGTGTTAGCCTATCGGCATGAATATGTAGCTCTGGTGGTGTGGGTTTTTTCGCCTCTAAGGCAAAGCGTAAGTCCATCGATTTTTCTGGCAGCTGTTCGCCGTTCCAAAACAAACGGCCATCTTCACGAATAGACAGTTCAATATGATCTGGCTTGGTAATATTCGGACGACTAGCGGCTTTAGGTAAATCAATTTTCACTGAATTTGTAAGCAGCGGCGCAGTGATAATAAAAATCACCAGTAACACTAGCATCACGTCTACCAGCGGCACCACATTAATCTCAGCCTTAACCGCATGTTGCTGTTGGCTATTAAAACTTCCAAAACTCACGATGCATCTCCGACGGACTTCAACTCAGGTCTAAGCATTGGCTTGGTTTTTTCTAACGGCTCATTACCCACCGTCAGCATCACAAACAAATCATGTGCAAATGCATCAAGTTTCATTAACCACAAACGGTTGCGGCGGTTAAATGCGTTATAAGCAAAAACGGCCGGAATCGCCACGGCTAAACCAATCGCCGTCATAATCAGCGCTTCGCCGACTGGCCCAGCCACTTTATCTAACGCGCCTTGACCAGAAACACCAATTTGTACCAAGGCATGATAAATGGCCCACACTGTGCCGAACAAACCAATATAAGGCGAAGCTGAACCTGCAGTAGCCAATATCGTCAGGCCATTTTCAGTACGCACCGCTTCTTGGTCTATGCCATTACGCAAAGCGCGCGTCATAAATTCAGACATGCCACCCGCTGCCGCCAAATTTTGTAAGCCGTGCCGGTTGGCGTTATTCATGGCGTTAATACCTTCAGTCGCCAAGCTAGCAAAAGCATTATCAGGTTTATTTTGCTGCAAATTAACGCCTAGCTTTTCAACAGTAACATGCTGGCAAAAAGTGGCTAAAAAACGTTCAGCACGCTTTGCCTCAAGAAAATTAGCCAGCCACTTGGTGAAAATTAAATACCAGCTTGCCACTGACAGCAGCAATAAAATAAACAGCACGCCTTTGCCTATGGTATCTACCTGTGCAACAAAATGCGTAAAACCTAATTCATGCGACATATCAACGTCCTTCTAAAATAAAATCAAATGGTTGCAAAGCAACTGCTCGAACTGCAGCGCCGTTTTGAGTAGATGGATTACATTGCCAATTTTTTATTGCTGCTAAACCGGCTTCATCCAAGCGCCTATAGCCAGAGCTTGTCACCACGCGTGCAGCACTAATATGGCCGCTTTCATCTAATTCTACCCGCAGCACAACCTGCCCCTGCTCATTCTGGCGACGCGATGCAGCAGGGTAATTTGGGATAGCTCGTTGCGGGCAAAATATGGATAATTCAGTTGACAAAACCATAGGCGCTGAAGGTTTAGGCACTGAGTCTGCGCTAGCTTTTAGGGTGGTTTCTGCGGTAAATTCTGATTTTACTTCAGCCATTTTAACTGGCTCAGTCTGCACAGGAGCGATTGGCTCAACTGCAGATGTAGCCAGATTAGTAGACACCAATATTGATACTGCCTTAGATAAACGCACTGGCGGCAGGTTTGTTAGCTTAACTTTTTTTACTGCCGGCTTTGCTAGCTCAGGCGGTTTTGGTAGCTCATGCTGGTTTGAAAGCTCAAGTGGCTTTTCTTGTACTTTAGGCAGTTGTAGATTAATCAAATTCACAAATAAAGTAGCGGCCTTTGCAGGTGGCGAAATCAATTTATAGTGCCACGCGCCAAATATCAGGGCAAGGTGAAGCATCAGCACTAACGCCAAACCCGCTAGCTTAGTTAAATAATCATCCGAAGTTTGAAAAAAATTCAACTCAAGTTCTCACTTACAACTTTAATAATCAAACTTCATGCCAGCAAACCAAGTTCTTTGAGGATATGGGTTAGGGTTTACATAATATTTGAAGTTATTAAGATTATTTACGCCTACGTTAGCCGACCATCTATCCGCAAACTTATATACAACCTTGGCATCCATCACAAAATAGTGGCTAACTGCGCCATAAACATTTGGATTAACATCGTTGTATCTTTTGTTAACCGCATCGTAAAGCGCATTATGCTGATGCCCACTATAGCGGCCAGCCAAGGTAAACGTCAGCTTATCATTAGCATGATAAACACCCATTAAAGTAGCGCGCCAGTCTGGAATTCTTGGTTGATCTGTGCCTTCCAAACCAGGATTTTTGCTATCTTTAGTAATAGTGGAATCAACATAAGTGACGCTGCCATTAAAGTCCAACCCATTCACCCATAAGTCTTTGAGTTGCAATGAAGTTTCCACGCCATTTGTGTACACTTTATCTACGTTTTGAATGCTAGAAATTGTAAATGCCGGATTTGTGATATCTGTCTGAGAAATCAAAGCATCGCTTTTATTTTCCCAGAAAAATGAAGTGCGCCACGCGCCATTATTTAGCCATCGTTCAGCAACGAGTTCGCCAGAAACAACATGTTCAGGCTTCAGATTAGGATCGTTCACTTTAGCGCCCGAGGCGTCAGAAAACGTTTGAAACATTTCAGACACAGTAGGAAAACGATACGCTTTACCCAAAGAACCGCGTAAAGACCAATCATCTGTAGCTTGAAATGATAATGACGCTTTGGGTGAAAAGGCGGTATTCGAGCGGTCTTGGTAATTAAGCTGCTTATAAGCAGAAGTGTTTGCAACATTATAGTTACTACCATCGTAGGCAGCCCAAGACTCAAGTCGGCCTCCCAAAACCAGCTTCCAGTCAGACGCGAAAGCCCAAGCATCTTGCAAATAAAGTGCCTGTGTTTCTGTTTTACCATAGGAGTTGGTACCTACAGCACCTGAAGTGCTAGTACGCCAATTTGGCAGTGGGGCTGTGTTGCTACCATAAGTGACTGAATCAAGCGCATAACGATCAAAATGGTAACCAAAACCTACTTGGTGCTTACTTCTTAAATTTCCATCTGGACGCCACTCGCCACGCACATCGAAAGTCCCCCAACCAGTGCCACTGGCATCGGTAAGCGTTCCGCCTACAATAGTTGCGCCATCACTAGCGGTTAATCCCGAATTAGCTGTTGAGGAACGTGTTAGGTCTTTATTTTGATTAAAATAGCTCGCGACTACATCCCAATCCCACGTGCCGCCTGTAGCAGATTTTAGGGATAAGCCGTGCATAATATGTTCACTTTTTGTATTACTAGAGGCTGGCGAAACCACCGTGTAATCTTTACCATCGATGCGTAAATATGAATACGCACCAGTACCGCCCGAGCCATAAACGGTATTGCCAGCAGAATCTTTTAAATAACTTTCACCTCTTTTTTCAGAATCATTTTGCCAATATCCCATTGTGTAAGTACCACGAATTGTAGAAGTAAAATCGTAGCCTAGCTTTAGTTTAAGATTATCTTGCACAGTATGGTCGATACCAGCAGCGGCAGTGGTAACGCGCGCTTTTCCTGAAGTATCAATATCGGAATACGCACCGCTAACAACCGTATATTTACCAAGGGTAGCAGCAGTACCTGTTTTGGTGGTAGCCGCTGTAAACGTCATAGGGTGCCCATGATTATCTAAATGATCAGCGCTCACAATAAAAGATAAATCGTTGTATTTACTACCGATGGAAGCCGCACCATGCACGCCTTCGTAATATTTATCGCTTCCGTACAACTTGAAATTTTCACCAAAATAATCAAGCTTCACGTGCGCTTCAAACTTTTCTGGCATACGGGTTTTCAACACCACCACGCCACCTGCAGAATTGCCTGGATAAAGTGCCGAAAAAGGACCATACATGACATCAACACGATCAATTTCTTCGGGAGTCACCATATTCCAGCGCGGTGCTGTGCTAAAACTATTATTCAGAAAATTAGATAGCAACAAATCATCCGCATATACGGTTGTTTGAGCGCTAGCGATGGAACTGTTAACCCGCATGACCAGTACGCTATTGGTATCTCCAATGTAGCGCTCGCGCACATGCACGCTAGGCAAATATTGCAATATTTGTGGCGTAGTTACCGCATTGATACTTTCGCTGATTTGTTTAGCCGTCACACTCTCGGTAGTTGAAGGAACGTTAGCAGGCACAGCAGCTTTATCAGCTATTACTGCACGGATATGCATCACCGGCATTGTTGTCGCGGGGTTATCAATAGACGCAGGTGCTTTATCATCAGCCATTGCCCAACCATTACTGCACAACAATAGCGTACTCAAGCTTATTGTTTTAATCACGCGACTATCTCCCCAGATTTTCAGCTTGGTATTTTATGGGAGAGTAGTTGCCAGTGGAATGTGGCATATCGTCGCGCGACAATTTGCCGCAGGCGGTAATTGATTATTATGGGCACGAACACTTTATAATACAGGGGAAATTTGTTCGCTAAATTTTCATATTATTAGCCTTTAGGGTCACCAAAATAATGCAGTCAAGCTCCCCTGCTATATCCAATGCAACACGCCAAAACATGCAGCGTTTAGTCGTGTTGCGTAGCGTGATGATGGTCTGCTTAACGGCAGTCATTATTGGTTTAAGGCTTGCATCTATTCCCCTGCCTGTTTTACCGTTACTGCTTACCATTGCCGGTTTAGGTTTTCTCAATGGCGTGGCATGGCGGCGTTTAAATCACACCCAGCAAACGACACAACGTGAATTATTCGCACAATTATTGGGCGATATCAGCGCGCTTACTATGCTTTTTTATTTTAGCGGCGGCTATAGCAACCCGTTTATCTGGATGTATTTATTGCCCATTACCGTTGCGGCAGTGGCTTTACGCGCAGTTTATGCGTGGGTAATTGCCAGCTTGAGCATTGCCTGTTATACCTTGCTGATGTTTTACCACGTACCACTTTCGCACCTGCACATGCACGCGCAATTGGGCGCTGCAAACAGCATACATTTAGATATTCATTTAGTGGGCATGTGGCTGGGCTTTGTTGTCAGCTCGATTATTGTGGCCATTTTCATTGCGCGTATTGGACAAAACCTGCGAGATTACGATAAAACCATCGCTATCGTCCGCGAAAAAGCCTTAGAAAGTGAGCGCATGCTAGCGCTGGGAACCCTAGCCACTAGCGCCGCACACGAGCTAGGTACGCCCTTGGCAACCATGGCAATTATCAGCAAAGAATTGACGCAAGATTACGCCAACCAGCCCGAGCTTGTGCAGCAATTGGAAATCATGCAAAAACAAGTATCGCGCTGCAAAGAAATATTATCGTCGATTACCCGCAATGCCGGACAAACCCGCGCAGATGCAGGCCAAGGTTTTACACTGCGCGAGTTTTTACAAGAAGCTATTCAGCGCTGGCGCGACACACGGCCGGCCACAGAGTTAATCGTCAACATGCCGAACGTAAGCGATAACCCAGCTATTTTTATGGATAGAACTTTCACCCAGGCCCTGTTAAATTTACTAGATAACGCTGCAGACGAATCGCCAGAGCGCATTTTATTGGATGCTAACTGGGATGAAAAAACGCTCAAAATTCAGATACGTGACTTTGGCGCTGGCCTAAGTGCCGAGACTAAAAGTAAATTAGGCACACCGTTTTTTACTTCAAAAAATGACGCGGATGTGGGTTTGGGCATGGGCTTAGGTGTGTACTTAACGCAAGTGACCCTAGCGCGCTACGAAGGTGAGTTAAGCTTAAATAATCATCCCGATGGCGGCGTGCTAACCTTAGTGCATTTACCGCTTAAAAATTTGCGTATTACCAACTAAAGGCAACGCCGTGGAACATTTAAATTCAGAAAGTCTAAATGCAAATTTGTTAGAAAAAAATTTATTGGACAAAGAGTTAGCCGATAAAAATCTATCAGAAAAACCTAGCCTGCTGTTAGTCGATGATGACGAAGATTTTCTAAATGCACTGGCTCCAGCCATGCGCAAACGTGGCTTTTTAGTCAGCCTAGCCAATAGTGCAGAAAGCGCTTTTGAAATGGCTAAAATTGAACCGCCAGAATTTGCCGTCGTCGATTTAAAAATGTCAGGAAACTCCGGCTTAGTGCTGGTCCGCCAATTAGCCAGCTTAAATGCCGGCACAAAAGTTGTAGTATTAACCGGCTTTGCCAGCGTGGCTACCGCAGTTGAAGCCATTAAACTAGGCGCCACACACTACCTTGCAAAACCAGTAGATGCAGATGAAATTGTCGCCGCTTTTGAAAAACAATCAGGCAATGCCGAGCTTGAATTATCATCCAACCCACTCTCAATCGACCGCTTGGAATGGGAGCATATTCAACGCGTACTTTCCGAACATGACGGCAATATCTCCGCCACCGCTCGTAGTTTGAATATGCATAGGCGTACCTTGCAAAGAAAGTTAGGGAAAAATCCTAGTAAAAAGTAGTCAGTGCGAAAATTACACTAAGTAAACGAAACTTATAGAATAAAACTTATAGAATAAAACCGGGAGGGTTGTTTCTGCTTGTATGGCTAATTTAGATGACATTAGGCTAGCCAAAGCTTTGACACTCAATAGCTAACGCCTAGGCGCTAACTTTCCCAAACCGGATATCAATTAAATTATCCGTAATTTGCATAATTTCCTGCTTGGAATGACTAATGTAAATCATCGGGATTTTTATTTCGTCGGCAACTAATTTTAAAAATGGCAATATTTGGCTTTTAAGCCTGTCATCTAAAGAGGCTAACGGTTCATCTAACATCAATAATCTTGGCGAGCTGAGCAATGCCCGACCTAGTGCCACACGCTGCTTTTCACCTCCAGAAAGTTGATGCGGACGCTGCTTTAGTAGCAGTCCAATTTCTAATAACTTTACGATCTGCTCAAGCTTAAATTGTTGTTTTTGGACTGGTGTGAAGTGTAACGCGTAACATAAGTTATGTTCAACTGTCAGGTGTGGAAACAGGCGGCCATCTTGAAACACCAAGCCTATCCTGCGCTGATGTATCGGCTTGTTGATACGTTGTTCATGGTCGAATAAACATTCATCGTCAATGACAATACGGCCGCTATCTGGCCGAGTGATGCCTGCAATAATGCTCAATAAAGTGCTTTTACCTGAGCCAGAAGGACCATATATCGCGCTTACTCGTTGGGTTAATTGCAGCGAGGCATCTAACTCAAAGTGTTTACGCTTTAACCGGACTTTAATTTCAATCATGCTTTATTTCACCCATGCTTTAATTTCATACATGTTTTAATTTCATACATGGTCACGACCAATCTTTTGGTTAGCTTTACGCTCCAACTTATCGCTTATCATCAATGCACCCAAGGCTAACGCCATGCTTAATATCACCAAACGTAAAGCCGGCAAGTCGCCATCAGGTATCTGCGTATAACTATAAATCGCCAGCGGTAGCGTGCGCGTTTCATTTTCAATATTGCCGACAAAGGTAATAGTTGCACCAAACTCACCTAAGCTGCGACTAAAAGCCAAAATCAAACCGGTAATAATTCCTGGCATTGCTAAAGGTAAGGTAATGGTAAAAAACACTTTAATCGGATTGGCTCCCAAAGATTGGGCGGCAATTTCCAAGCCCCTGTCCACTTGTGAAATGGCTAATCTGGCTGAACGCACCATTAGCGGAAACGCCATAACCGCAGAGGCAACGACAGCGCCCATCCAAGTAAAAGCCAAACTTATGCCAAAAATATTGTGCAAGTATTTTCCGATTAACCCTTGGTTGCCCAATAACAGTAGTAGCAAAAATCCTGGCACTACTGGGGGTAAAACTAAGGGCAAATGTACAAGGCTATCGAGTAAGGTTTTGCCAAAAAATGATTTTCTGGCGAGCACCCAAGCAACCATAATAGCCGGCACTAGTATCAGTGCGACACAAAACAGAGCCACCTTTAAAGATAAGCCCAGTATGGCTAATTCAGCGGGTGTAAATCGTAAAATATCTAGCATGATGTTCTATCAAAAGGGCTTAATGAACGTTAACAGTAAAACCATATTGAGTGAAGATTACTTTGGCTTTGTCTGATTTTAAATAATCATAAAAGGCCGTCGCTTGCGGGCTCGCACTTTTCACCAAAGCCAAAGGATAGACAATTGGGTCGTGACTAGTTTCTGGAAGGGTAGCAATATTTTCTACCTTACTAGAAACTTTGGCATCCGTTGCATAAACAATCCCCGCATCACATTCACCACGTTCAACAAATACTAAGGCGGCACGCACATCTTGCGTACCAACAATACGCATTTTAACGGCATCCCACCAATTAAGATTTTTTAATGATTGTTTAGCGTAAATCCCCACCGGCACTGAGTCTAATTCACCTGTGCATAATTTGCCACTAAACGCTCCTGCAATATTAAAACCTTTATTGAGTTCCACTTTGAATGCCTTACCCCTAGGGGCAATCAGCGCTAATTGATTGCCTAATAGATTGACTTTACTATCCACTTTCAGCAGATTTTTATCTTGCAGGTAGTTCATCCATTTGCTATCTGCCGATACAAAAATATCAGCAGGGGCACCTTTTTCTATCTGTTTAGCTAATGTTGATGATGAGGAAAATGAAGTTTGTATTTGTACAGACTGGTCTTTTTCATACTGTGTGGCGATGTCAGAAATGGCGTTAGTTAAGCTTGCTGCGGCAAATACCGTCACTTTGTCTTGCGCCTTTGACACGTTGCTAATCAACACTGTGCTAATCAAGATGAACAGCGTACTTAATAGCCACTTGAGGTTACTGCTTTTGAGCATTATCTTCACCTATTATTGAGTATGATTTTTGACTAAATATGATTTTCAACTAAAGCTGAAGCTGAAAATCTAATTGCGCTCGCATAGTCAAGGCATCTTCTTGGTCATTTAATTTGTCGTTCACATTGATATTGGTGGAAAATTTGGTATGCACGTAATTCATCATAATGCGCGCATAGGGGTTGAGTATCCATTTTGCGCCTAGTGTACATGTAGCTGAGCATGAACCTGCAAAAAAGTGGGAAATCGCTAGCATCAAACTAGCGGTATCTTAAACAAAGCTCAAAATCATGAGTCATTACGTTAGTTTAATGCACTGGCATTATTTCCGCGGAAAAATTCGCGCTGACTTTGAGTTACTGACTTTGATTTACTGACTGTACATTACTGAGTATGCCTTGCTGACTAAGCTTTAGTAATGAATTACTGACTTAATCTTCAGAAAAGCGTTGCTCTAAAAACGGATCGGCATAATTATGGTAACCACGCATTTCCCAAAAACCCAGCTTATCTTCGGCATGTAATTCTATGGCTTTCAGCCATTTTGCACCTTTCCAGGCATAGCGTTTTGGCACTATCATCCTGGCAGGCGCGCCGTGTTCTCGGGTTAATGCTTGGCCTAATACAGAATGCGCCACCAGCACATCATCCTCTAGCAAAGCGTCTAAATTGAGATTGGTGGTGTAGCCGTCATAGCCATGTAAAGTCACGAATTTTGCGCTGGATAAAGGCACGGCCAAATTTAAAATATCTTGCGCACGCACGCCTTGCCAATCCATATCCAGCTGGCTCCAGCGCGTCACACAATGAAAGTCAGAAACATCCGTCGTTTGCGTGAGCGCTTCAAAGGCAGCCCAATTTAGATTGATTTCTTTTTCTACTAAACCATATATGCGAAGTGACCAATCTGCTTTATCAATACTAGGCTGCAGGCCAATATTCAGTACCGGAAAGTTTTTAACTTCAGTTTGACCAGTCGGAACACGATTATTAGCATTCGTTTTGCCAGGCTTATTGCCTTGTTGTGCAATAGCAGTTTTACCTGCAATAATCTTTAACCAATCCGCCATTTGAATTCCAACTTATTGATGCATTAACTATTTATTTTTGTGGCGTTTTTTTTAAAACTGTCCAATAATAAACAAGCCACGCCTACGCATATTGCGCTGTCGGCTACGTTAAAAGCGGGCCAATAAACATTGTGATAATGAAAGTTTAAAAAATCGACCACGTAACCTAATGTAACGCGATCGTAAAAGTTACCGATTGCCCCACCCAACACTAAGGCTAAGCCCAAGCAAAAAAGTTTCTCTGTAGCGTGTTTAATAATCAAATAACTAATCACAATGATTGCCACCACAGAAACACCATTAAAAAATAGCTTTTGCCAACCGCCAGCATCGGCCAAAAAGCCAAACGCAGAGCCTTGGTTGTGGTAGCGCACTAAATCAAAATAGCTGGTAATGGTCAACATATCGCCATAAGAAAAAGCATTTTGCACTAAATGTTTAGTGCAAAGATCGACAGCAATAATGATTGCGCTAATGCTGAACCAACGAAATAGTTGCATGGTTTGAGTTGGAAGTTTAGGCATAATTAAGCAAAACTTCTTTCTTCGCCAGCGCCAAATAAGTTACTTACACAACGGTTGCAAATGCTTGGATGCTCTGCATGTGCGCCAACGTCAGCGCGATAATGCCAGCAACGGCCACATTTAACATGCGTGCTTGGCTTAACAAATATTCTTTGCTCGGCTTCTGTGGCTACTTTAGTCACTTTAGCGCTTGAAACTATCATCACAAAGCGCAAATCTTCAGCCAAACTGTTGAGCGCCTCAAACGTCGCATCCGTAGCATAAAATTCCAGCTCAGCTTGTAATGACGAACCCACTTGCCCGGCAGTGCGCAACACTTCAATTTCTTTGGTTGATAAGCCACGTGCAACAATCACCGCCTCCCAAACAGCAAGACGCTCTGCACTTAAACCGTGCGCAGGCAAGGCGTACCAAACATCTTCAAACACGGTTTTATTGGCATCTAAGCCTAGCGATTCCCAAATTTCATTGGCGGTAAAACTTAAAATTGGTGCCATTAAACGCATCATAGATTGCGTAATGTGATGCAAAGCACTTTGCGCCGCACGACGTGCATGTGAAGTTTCGCCAGCGGTATATAAACGGTCTTTAAGAATATCTAAATAAAAACTGCCTAAATCGTCCGAACAAAAACTGACGAATTTTTGTACTGCAAAATGGAATTCATAGTTATCGTAATCTTGCAGAATGCCAGTTTGCAATTTTTCGGTTAAATGCAGCGCGTATTGGTCAATTTCTAACCACTCGCTCACAGGCAATAAATCTTTAGCCTCATCAAAATCAGCTAAATTTGCCAGCAAAAATTTCATAGTATTGCGAATACGGCGATAGCTTTCTGACACGCGTTTTAGAATTTCATCAGAAATCGTCAACTCGCCAGAATAGTCAGTAGAGGCGGCCCACAGGCGCAGAATATCCGCACCGTAAGTGTCCATCACTTTTTGCGGCGCAACTACATTGCCTTTAGATTTACTCATTTTGTGGCCAGCGCCATCCACCACAAAACCGTGCGTTAATAAGGCCTTGTAAGGCGCACGAGCATCAATCGCACAGCCAGTCAACAGGCTAGATTGGAACCAACCGCGATGCTGATCTGAACCTTCTAAATACAAATCTGCTGGAAACTGTAACTCTGGGCGACGTTTAAGCACGGCCGCATGCGTTGCGCCAGAATCAAACCAAACATCTAGCGTATACGTCACTTTTTTATAATCAGCGGCATTTTCTGGCGCATATTCGGCTAAATAAGCCGCGCCATCTAAACTGAACCAAGCTTCAACGCCTTGCGCTTCTACCAATAAAGCGGCACGTTCTAGCAGTGGCATCGTTTGTGGATGCGGCTCGCCAGTTTCTTTATGCACAAATAATGGCATAGGCACGCCCCAGTTACGTTGGCGCGATACACACCAATCTGGGCGATTTTTAATCATCGCTTCTAAGCGCGCACGACCCCAAGCTGGGAAAAAGGTAGTTTCATCGACTGCTTTGTTGGCTAATTCACGCAAACTATTGCCAGAAACGCCTTCGGTGTTCATGCCAACAAACCATTGATGCGTCGCCAATTGCATTAACGGCGTTTTATGGCGCCAGCAATGTGGAAAACTGTGATTTAAACGTGCGCTAGCCAATAAATTGCCAGTTTCTAGCATGGCCGCCAAGATAATTTTGTTTGCGTCTTGTCTACTTAAACCGCGAATCGCCTCGAACTCAACCAATTCACTATTGAAAAACTTACCATCTCCGCCCATTAAAATACGTGGCTTTTCGTTAGGGTAAGTCGCTTTCATCACCAGCCAGTCATCGTTACCGTGAGCGGCGGCGGTGTGGACTAAGCCAGTACCAGCTTCGGTGGTGACGTGATCGCCGCAAATGATAGGCACTTGGCGGTTGTCGAATGGATGTTGTAATAACAAACCTTTTAAAGCTTCACCTTTGCAACTTGCAAGCACGCTAGTATTTTCTTCGCCATAGCGTGCCAATGTACTTTGCGCCAAATCATGGGCAAGAATCAGCAAGCCCTTGCTGGTTTTTAGTAAATCATAATCAAACTCAGGATGCACGCTTACAGCTTGGTTGGCAGGCAATGTCCAAGGCGTTGTTGTCCAAATAACAGCATAAGCATCGGCGGTAATTTCAACAGCAAATGCCAAACTCAAAGCGGCTTTATTGGCTACTTTAAAGCCCACATCGATCTGCGGCGAATTCACATCTTCATATTCAACTTCGGCCTCAGCCAAAGCAGAACCGCAATCTACACACCAATGCACAGGTTTGCTACCTTGATACAAATAGCCATTTTTATAGATTTCACCCAAAGCGCGCATGATGTCGGCCTCGGTTTTAAAATCCATGGTCAAATATGGATTATCCCAATCGCCCAATACACCTAAGCGAATAAAATCTTTCTTTTGGCGCGCCACTTGTTCAGCGGCATATTCGCGGCAAAGCTCACGAAATTTAGCCGGATCAATATTTTTGCCATGATTTTTTTCTACCACCAACTCAATCGGCAAGCCGTGGCAATCCCAACCTGGTACATAAGGCGCATCAAAACCGCTTAGCGTTTTCGATTTAACAATGATGTCTTTTAAGATTTTATTCACCGCATGTCCAATGTGAATATCACCGTTTGCATACGGTGGGCCATCATGCAGAATGAATTTTTTAGCGCCTTTGCGTGATGTGCGAATACGCTCATAGAGCTGCTTGTCCGTCCATTGTTTTAGCCAAGCAGGTTCGCGTTTGGCTAAATCGCCACGCATGGGAAACGTGGTTTCTGGTAAGTTTAATTTGTATTTGTTATTTTCTTGGTTTGTTTCGTCTGTCATTTTTTTACTTTTCTTCCACTTTTCCAGCACATCTCATTTTTGTCATTCTCGCCTACGCGGAAACGACGGATTTAAAAAACTCGCGCGCAACCAAAACATCAGCCGCAATCTGCGCTTTTAAGGCATCTAAACTTTCAAACTTCATTTCATCGCGTATCTTATGCAAAAACTCTACTCGCACATGCTGGCCATATAAATCAGCATCAAAATCAAGTACATGCACTTCTAACATTAATTTTGGCACACCAGCTATGGTTGGCCGAACGCCTAAATTGGCGACACTATTTCGCCCATCTAATTTTACCGCATAAACCCCAGTCAGGGCAGGCCGCTCATGCCGCATATGCACATTGGCGGTAGGAAACCCTAGTTGACGACCGCGTTTAGCGCCATGCACCACTTTACCGCTGATGCTGTAGGGACGACCTAGCAATAGCGCCGCTTCCTGCAAATTTCCAGCCGCTAAAGACTGGCGAACACGCGTACTTGAAACGCGGCTAGCGATTGCGCTATTCGTTTCTAAATCAACCTGTGGCAGGCTGATTAAATTAAATTTAGCGGCCACAAAATCGGCAACAGAGCCTGTACGCTTGGCACCAAATCTAAAATCTTCGCCCACTAAAACAGCCTGCGCATTAAGCGCTTCACGCAAAATATTTTGCATAAATTCAGCAGCCGTTACTTTTGCAAAACGCTGATTAAAGCGACATACATACACGCGATCTATGCCAGCTGATTCAAAATATTCTAATTTCTCACGTATCGAGCAAAGCCGCGCGGGCGCACTTTCTGGCGTAAAAAACTCGCGTGGGTGCGGCTCAAACGTCATTACGGCAGAAGTTAAGTTAAGTGCTTTTGCGGTTTCTGTGAGCTTTTTTAATAGCGCTTGATGGCCTAAATGCATGCCGTCAAAATTGCCGATGGCAATGGCGCAGGCGGCTTGCAGGCTTGTTGGAATATGTCGAAAAACTTGCATTTAACGCTCCACTCTACGAATGTAATCTCGCGGCCTAAAACCAAGCAACATCAATGTGGCAAAATAACTGATGCCGCCTAGCGCCACCAAACCAGTGAGATAGCCCAAGCGCTTCATTAGGCCAAAAGTGAGCCATGCGCCAGTATCACCCATAGCAAAATAAAGCGTAACGCCCATCACGCTTAAGGCCAGCGACAACTTAATTAAAAAACTAAACCAACCAGCTTGCGGCTGGTAGATATTGGTTTTACGCAAATAATAATAAAGTAACGAGGCATTAATGCAAGCGCCTAAACCAATCGCTAAGGCCAAACCAGCATGTTGCAAATGCAATATAAATACAAATAAAACATTCATTAGCTGCGTAACCACCAGCGTGAAAACAGCGATTTTGACCGGCGTTTTAATATTTTGCCGCGCATAGAAACCTGGCGCTAATATTTTAACCAGAATCAATCCGATTAAACCTACGCTATAAGCCACTAGCGCTTGCTGCGTCATACTCACATCTAACGCGGAAAATTTCCCATAATGGAATAATGCGGTGACTAATGGCCGCGCCAAAACTGCCAAAGCAACTGCGGCCGGCGCTGCCAAAATAAAGGTTAAACGCAAACCCCAATCCAGCAATTGTGAGTATTCACCTTCATCCTTACCCGCATAGGCCTTAGATAAGCTAGGCAACAATATTGTGCCTAAGGCCACGCCTAACACACCGGTAGGAAACTCCATGAGACGATCCGCATAATATAGCCAGCTCACGCTACCTGTGGCTAAAAACGAGGCGAATATGGTGTTGGTAATCATGGAAATCTGCGCAACAGACACGCCTAAAATTGCCGGCCCCATGAGTTTTAATATGCGCCAAACACCATCATCATTTTGGTGTAAATCAAATTTTGGCAACAAACCTATCTGTTTTAAAAATGGGATTTGAAAGGCTAATTGTAAAAATCCACCAAAAAACACTGCCCAAGCCAACACTTTAATTGGCTCGGCAAAATGATCTGCAAAAAATAACACTGCAACTATCATGGAAACATTCAGCCACACTGGCGTAAATGCAGGAATGCCAAATTTATTGTAAGTATTGAGCACGCCGCCAGCCATTGACACTAGTGAGATAAAGAAAATATAAGGGAAAGTGATGCGTAGCAATTCAACCGTCAATTGCATCTTAGGTAGGTCTGCTGTGAAGCCTGGCGCAATTAACGCCACAATCCAAGGCGCGGCCAGCATGCCTAATAAAGTAACCGCCACTAATATCAAACCTAACCAAGTCGCTACGCGATTTATTAAATAATGTGTGTCATCAAAACTACGCTGGCTTTTATATTCAGCCAAAATTGGCACAAAAGCCTGACTAAAAGCACCTTCGGCCGAAACGCGGCGTAACAAGTTAGGGATTTTGAACGCCACAATAAAAGCATCGCTTAATATGCCTGCACCAAACACCCGTGCAATAAGCGTATCGCGCACAAATCCTAAGATGCGCGAGACAAATGTCATGCTGCCAACTTTTGCGAGCGCTTTAAGTAGATTCATGGAGTTTTAGTAAGTGCATGCGCAATTGGTAAAGAATTCTGTAAGAAATAGTGTGAAAAACCAGCCAAAAGTGGATTTTAACATGCTAGTTGTACACTAGCGATAAATGCATTTGATATTTACTTACTAATAACTTGCAATATGTTTATAAAATAGCTATTATTATGGGCTTCGTATTTTGAATAGCTCTTAGGAAAATCACAGATGGCAAATACCGCACAAGCAAGAAAACGTGCTCGTCAAGCAGTTAAGCAACGCGCTCACAATGCAAGTTTGCGTTCTACTTTGCGTACAGCGATTAAAAAAATTATTAAAGCAGTAGAAGCTGGCGATAAAACTGCTGCTACAGCAGCTTA
>CANFZA010000002.1 GCA_947451235.1 Methylophilaceae bacterium
ACTGTTAATCCGTGTGTCCCTGGTTCGAGCCCAGGTCGAGGAGCCAGATACTAAGCCACTGACAGAGATGTTGGTGGCTTTTTCTTTTGTGCTTTGATTTAAGATTAAAAAATATGTTCTTCATCTAAAACAAGATAGCTAAGAACTTAACCTACTTCAATAGCAATAGCAAATTCTCTAATCATTTCTACAACACCGCGCACTCAATAAAGACTAACTTCAATAGGGAGGGTGTCACGTAATTTTTGTTTACTTTAATCTGGCAAGTTATCTGTTTTTACAGGTGTTTTAAGATTCTTATGAGTATTAGGTTCATTTTCGGTATATTGAGGCTTCAACAATCTTGCCCCATCCCATTTTTGTCCACACCAACATATTCCGTCTGCATTAATAATGCAAACTCCAGAACCGCAGCATCTATTGTCTTTCATGACTTAAATCTCCGTATATTTCAGTAGGGTAAAATGAATCATTACAATTATTCTCAGTTATTAAGAAATCTATCATTTCTCGTGAACTTCTCGAGTTAGTTGTTAAACTTGCTAGTCAATAAAGGGATATAAGATTCATTAAAATGAAAGCTTCGTTATGCATGACACTTGTATGATAAATTTAATTACCCTTAACATCTTAAATATTTAAATATCTAAATATTTAAATAAATGTTAACAAAATTGTTTTATATACACATAACCTATTGGCCTATTGGCACTTTAAGTAATGTTAAAAATTAAGTTATGCAAACAACATGCAATATAAGTTTATTTATCAGTGATGAAAACAGCCCATCAAATACTAATGTTTTTTGAATTAACTTCTTGGTGAATTGCTTTATAAACCACCTCAATTTCAGCCTGTTCAGCTTGGTCTAGTTTGCCATCACCGTTTGCATCAATATGTTTAAAAGTCTTTTCGTTATTTGATTTATTGCCATCTAAATATTCTAATTTACTGATAATGCCATCTTTATTTACATCCAGACTAGAAATACTAAAATTACTGCTGGTCATACCTTCACATTTAGCAGCAACCATTAATTTGCTTTCATTATGATGATTGGCGTTTGCTAATTGTGAGAAGCTAATACCAAAAGCGATTACAAAAAATAAAGCTAATTTTTTCATAGGAAATCCAATTTTTTAAATTAATATTTTTAAGTCTGTATTTTTATGGGATAAGTTCAGTGCAAGCTTGTTTTTTAAATTCAAAGTGAGTGATTTAATCAATTACCAAACGCTAGCAAATATCTAATTAAGCTTATCTGATTGAATATAAGACAAATCTAAAAGATCGTATATCAGCTCTAAGCGAACAATTGGGCTATCTAATTGCATAAGGCGCTGCTTTTCTAGTAAAGGCAAATCTAGAAGCTCAACCCAACGGTTAGAAACCCATGATGCATCATTGTATTGATAAGGCTTAGCAATAGGAACGTCACTTGGCAACACTCCTTGATTAGAAAAAGACTCAATCAACCTTTGCAAGCGAGAACTAACGATTTTCAAATCGCCTGGGATAGGTATCTCCAAGTCATTGGAAATGTCGCTTAAATTCCCAATTAGTAAACCATCCGCTTGCTGTGTAAATGAGTGAATTTTTATTCGGTATTTCCCAATACAATCAATCATCATCAGCCCGACAGTAGTAACATCAGCATTGGTAATATTCATTAATGTGCCTATGGATGCAAAAGGTCGGTTGCTATCCGGCTTCTCTGTTTTTTCAGGAGCGACTGCAACAATACCAAATGATGTTTTGTTTCTGAGGCAGTTTTTAACCATATCCAAATAACGCGGTTCAAAAATTCGAAGCCGCATAAGCCCACCCGGGCACATCACCGAATGAAGAGGAAATAAAGGAAGAGAATAATTATTTATCATAGTCAATTGACCGCTATATTTATACTTAATTCAAGCAACTTTATCTATTTTTTTCTTTCAATGAGTGTTTTGTCCAACGAGTTCGGACATTCGATCCTACTATGTGATTGCCTTTTTTAGTCTGCGACTTCTACTTCAAAAAAATTGTTGATTTAAAAAACATAAGTATGATCTTTTATCTAAATAATAAATTAAGGGGCTATTATCAGAAAAAGACTAACCTAACTACTAAAAACTGTACTCCATGCCAAGGGGGTCTTCTACTAACGTCCTTTGTGGTGGCCGAAAATTATTTAAACGAAGTGACAGGTTGGTTTTACTTGATAATGCATCAAAATTGAAAATAACTTTCAAATTTGATAACTTTAAAGATTCAATGCAATTTGCGCAGCATGTTGGTCAATTACTTGAAGCAGAAGGCCATCATCCAGACCTCACGATTGGCTGGGGCTACGGCAGGGATGAATTCCAGATGCACAAAATAAGTGGGCTACATTATTTATCATGGCGGCTAAAACCAATGAACTGGCTAAATCCAATAGTTAGATAATAATCAGAAACTAATAAACTTCCCATATCATTTTCGACATTATCAAATGCTTACAGATAAAGGAAAAGCCCCACCCTAAGTTAATGGCGTGACAGTAACTTCCATTGACACGAGAGCTGTTATTAGCATTGATGATCCTGAGCATGGTAGGTAAGCAACGTTTTCTTAGGTGTCTAGATAGCCATGGGTTTGGGATCGCTCGGTTACTTAGCTAGGACCTCAAAAAAGCACCTAAGCCAACTTTGCCAAATAGAGAAGATTTAAACCTTCTACTTTTGGGCGCCATAAATCAGAATTCACTGGAAACTCAGTAAACTCGCCTGTACGTATATAACCAAGCCGCTCGTAAAATCCAATAAGCTCGTGCCGAATTGAAATTACCGCCATATAAAAGCCCACCACCTGCCATTCGCGCAGACAAATAGCTTCTGCAGCTTGTATCAATTTTTTGCCATAGCCATTATTTTGCAGCTTAGGTTTCACCGCAATCATGCCAAAATGAACAGTGTCTTTAAGTCCCAATTCTTGCCGTTCGCAATAAATGGTGGCCACAATTTCATCCCTTAGCACGCCAATTAAAATAAAGGCGTTTTCACTTTTTATGATTTTTCCAACTTCGGCAGTGGTGGTTCGCAGGCCATCTAAAATATCGGCTTCGGTCGTCCAGCCTCTTCTGCTAGTTTCTCCGCGATAAGAGGAGTTCACTAATTGAGAGATTGCTTCGGCGTCAATGAGTTCTGCCTTATGAAAATTTAACATATTGAAAATCTATAAAAAAGTAAATATATGGCTGAGGTGACATGATTAAGCAAACACATTCCAGTCTTGAGAAAGTGCCTTGCAAATTCTAGCGGATAAAGCTGATTTGCGTAACCATGTCGTTGTCTTGGGTTGTAAAACATTTAGATAACATCAAATTGTACTTTCAAGGGAGCCAGATACAGAAAGCCCTACAGCCATGTGTGGCCTGCTACCTTACTTTGTGCCAAAGTTGCATAACAAACTTCAATCTAAACAATTCCTACTTGTTCTGCGTAACGATATTGCAATTCTTTGCTTCTGGCGTTTTGACACAGCCTCGACCATAACAGTCATTCGGAGCCACAAAAAAAGATACCTGAAAGTGTTCTTGAGATGAAACAAACAATTTGAACTAAGTTGTTCTATATTTTAGGTCTATGTTTTAAGCAATTGTTCTGCTAACAATTGTCCACTTAACCATGCACCCTGCACTTTTCCGCCATTCAGCCAGTCGCCGCAAAGACCAACATGTATAGCATTATCCCAAATGTAGCCCAATGTTGAATAATTAGCACAATCGGCATAGCGCCAAAGATGTGTGGTGTAAGCTTGTGGTATTGAGCCGCCAAGTTTAATAAATTCTGTGATCATTTTTTCTGCAACTATGTCGGCGTTTTCGTCGATGTGGATTTCACTCCATTCACCGCTGGCATGCAATACCCATATTTCACTATAGGCAGTGTTGTATAGAGTTCGACACGGTTTGGCATTATCACGTGCTACCCAACTTAATAAACTATTTTGCACAAATAAACCATCAAACGGCAGCTCTAGTTTATTATTAAAACAACACATTAATGACCAGTAGCCTTGCATAACAACGCTAGCGGCAACTTTGGCAAGCTTAGGTGCACTAGATTCCAATAAAACTTTAGCTTGCGGAGACGGCATAGCAAGTATCAGCGCATCAAATACATGGTTTAACTGGCCATGCTCTTTGGATGATAACTGCCACTGATTGTCGATTAATTCAACTTTATTGATAGTAGTGGAAGCGAGTAAATTTAAGTTTTGCGCTAAAAATTTAGCAGGCGATGTTTGTCGTGGTACGCCTACATAACGATATTTTAACGATGTTTTATCAGTAAATTTTACACCATCAAACATCTGCAAACGCGGCTGCCAAAGCTTAGCTACCCCGGCTTCATGCCACCGTTGCACTTCAGCAGCAAACTGCGGATTACTGGCAGTAAAATATTGCGCGCCATGGTCACATTGCCACTGATTATTAACACGAGTGCTCATACGGCCCGATACACCTCTACTTTTTTCAAATACAGTGACTTCAAGCCCTGCATTTTGCAATGTTGTGGCACAGGCAAGGCCTGAAATACCGGCGCCAATGACGGCGATTTTAGATTGTTGTTTAATCATTATTTTTACAACCAGCCTTGGAGCCAAATAGTTTTGATCGTTAATTCACGCCATAACAATACTTGTGTGCGTGTTGAATGCACCGCTTCAAGCTCAATATGTGTAATAGGTGTATCAGCTTGTTCTGGATAAATTAATTTAGTGACCAAAAAATGCTTTTCTTTATTGGTTGGCGTTACTGCTGTCCATTTACTATTTAATAGTTTTTTAGGGTTTACTTGAAGTGTTTTTGGCATATCGTTATTTTAAAAAAAGGTTATTTTGAGTTAAATTTTATTAATTGAATCGATATAGAGTTGAAAAATGAAGAAACGTTTTCAACCTTGGAGCCTCATATCTTAAATATATAAAAATAATTTTATAAAAGGTAATTGAGAAATGAGTGAAAAAGTAGCATTAATTACTGGCGCAACAGGTGGTTTAGGCCAAGCGCTTGCTAATGTACTAATAAATGAAGGCTACCAATTAATCTTAACCAGTCGTGATGCAGCGCGACTGAGCGCGGTTTACGGCAATAAGCATCTGCAAATTCAGGCTGATTGCGCGACTGTTGAAGGTGCGAAACATATTTTTTCTGAGATAAATGCGCACAAAGTTATACCAACAGTGTTTGCTCATTGTGTCGGCAATATTAAACTAGGTGCATTGCATCGCATGACAGAAGCTGATTTTAACGAATGCATGCAAGCCAATCTTTTTAGCGCTTTTCATACCTTAGCAGCATTTATCAGCCATTTAAAAACGGCTAAATTGGCAGGTTCTGCAGTGCTAGTATCTTCTGCGGCTGCGCAAATTGGCACGCCAAATCATGAAGCTATTTCTGCTGCAAAAAGCGGCCTAGAAGGATTGGTGCGTGGGGCGGCAGCTACTTATGCCAGCAATAATATTCGTGTAAATGCTGTGGCACCCGGCTTACTAGATACGCCAGCAGCAGCCAGTTTAATAGCGAGTGATGCTAGTCGAGAGATGGCGGCGCGACAATACCCAATTGTAGGCATTGGAAACGCGCCAGACGTTGCACGGTTAATGGCTTGGTTACTATCAGAGCAAGCAGCACGAGTGACTGGGCAAATTTGGTCTATCGATGGCGGATTTTCAAGTATTCGGCCAATGATTAAATAATATTTATTAGCGCTATGTCTAATTCTATTGTCATTGTTTGGTTTAAACGAGATTTACGGGTGGTTGATCATGCACCGCTAGCGGTAGCCTGCGCGCAATCGGCAGTATTGCCTTTGTTTTGCTGGGAGCCTAGCGTTTGGAATGAGCAAGATTATGCCAAACAACATCAAGTGTTTGTGATGGAGTGCCTGTCAGAATTAGAAATTTCGCTTAAAAAAATCGGCTTAAAGTTACAGGTTTCAAATGCCGGTATTATTGAAACGCTGATTAAAATTCGTCACCAAGTTAATATCGCTGCCATTTATAGTCATGAAGAAACGGGAAATTTAGCGACTTATCAAGTCGATAAAGCCGTAGCCAATTGGTGCAAAACACAACATATCAATTGGCAAGAAATGCCGCAAAATGGCGTAGTTCGCCGTTTGAAAAGGCGTAATGAGTGGCATAAACATTGGGAGCAGCGCATGAGCGCGCCACTACAACTTTTGCCTGCTAAAGCCCTTGCGGCGCCAAACATAATAATGCCACGGGTAGCATTGACTCAGGCAGTTGGTATTGATAAACCAAAACGTCAAAAAGGCGGGCGTACTTACGCACTAGAAACATTCAATAGTTTTTTAGATGGCAGAGCAGCTAAGTTTCGTGGTGGCATATCTAGCCCGCTTACTGCTGTTAGTGCGGGTTCGCGACTGTCACCTTATTTAGCTTATGGTTGTTTATCGATGCGAGAAGTGGTGCAAGCGACGCGTGACCGACGAACTTGGGCAAGTGAAGTGCCACATATGTTTCCCAGCACTTTAAACGCAGGCTTAATTGGCTTTGAAAGTCGCTTACATTGGCATTGCCATTTTATGCAAAAATTAGAATCAGAACCCGAAATGGAGTTTGAGAACTTGCATCATGCCCATGATGGTATGCGCGATGAAGTGTTATCAGACGCAGAATCACATCGCCGCTTGCAAGCTTGGATCCGTGGCGAAACGGGCTGGCCACTGGTCGATGCCTGTATGGCGATGTTACGTCAAACAGGATGGATCAATTTTCGGATGCGCGCCATGTTAATGAGCACAGCCAGCTATTTATATTGGCTACACTGGCGTGGTTCAGGCTTACATTTAGCCCGTGAATTTTTAGATTACGAGCCAGGCATTCATTGGCCACAATGCCAAATGCAAAGCGGCACCACAGGTATTAATACGCTGCGCATTTACAACCCTATTAAACAAGCGCAAGAGCAAGACCCTAGGGGTGCTTTTGTTAGACATTGGTTACCCATGCTAAAAAATGTGCCCGATACATGGATTTTTGAACCCTATTTAATGCCAAAAGCACAACAGTTGCAATACGGCTGCATACTCGATAAAGATTACCCAACACCACTTGTAGATATTGCAAAAGCGACGAGAGAAGCCCGCTTAAAGATCACTTTAGCCCGTAAAAAAAATGGTGTGTATGACGAAACCCAAGCGGTTATCAAAAAGCATGCTTCACGTAAAGGCATGTTAGGCGCCTCCCGCGATAAACAACGGTTTGAAATGCATGCCAATAAAAATAAAGTCAAAAAAATCAATTCCAATCAACAAGAATTATTTTAGTCAGCAATCAAAATTTAATTTTAATTTAATAGGATAAATCTACTCTTTTGATTATGTAAGTTTTCTAATTACCTAACCAGGAAATATATAACAAAGAGTAATTAGGCGCGATGTATATTCATCTGAAGCAATGAAAAATCATCCTCGAACGGACCTTCTGTCGCTTGAAGCGCTTTCATCGTTTCAAGAATACTATCGACATGTGTGGTCTTAACATTGCACAAGTTTCTCATAATGTCAGTATATTCACTTAAGGTAACCATCTCTCCACCTGTCTTTTCTATTTCATAGACCCCATCACTATAAACCGTGAGTTGATTGAATTTCTTCAGCGACAAGGTGGCTTCTTTAAAGCTTGAATCCTCCATAAAACCAATCGCCATGTTGCCTGTCATTAATTCCAATAACTCAGTTTCATCTGCACTGTCACCCGTCCTGATAAAAGCTGGTGGGTGCGCGGCGCTGGCGTAAGTAAGTTTATGTTGAGAGCGGTTATAAACGCCATACCACATAGTAAAGAACTTATTATTATGATCCTCCATTAAGAAGGCATTATTAATCGCAGCTAGGACAGAGGCAGGCTGTTTAAAATCGGCTGCTTTAAGCGATTGGGAACGAAGGGAATTAATCGCAGAAACCGACATCAATGCAGATCCAACACCATGTCCACAAACATCAAGTAAGTAAATCGCAAGGTGATCTGGATCCACCCAATGATAACCAAAAGCATCTCCACCCAAAGCTGTCGAAGGGATATGCTTCCATCTCGTAACAATGTCGCCATCAAGCTCGGCAGGGAGTGCACTTAATATATAGTCAGCGGCTTCATTAATTTCGGCCGCCAACATTTGTTGACTAAGAGCGAGGGCCTTCCTTTGCCTGTGCATCGTAATATGCGTATAAATTCTAGCGAGCGCGATCGGTGGGCTTACTGGTTTAGTAATATAGTCGACGGCTCCAAGTTTTAACCCTTTTTCTTCATCCTCAATTTCCGACATTGCGGTTAAAAAAATGATGGGAATCTCACGCGTTTTTTCATCAGCCTTTAGTCTTCTACAGACCTCATGTCCATCCATATCGGGCATCATGATATCTAGCAGAATTAAATCGGGCTGATTATCTGAAAATGCAATCTTCAAGGCTTTCTCTCCTGAAGTCGCTGCCCTTACCTTATAGTTATCCTGCAATAAGCCTGTCATCAGCGTTAAATTAGCGGGGGTGTCGTCAACAACTAAAATTGATGGTTTGGATTCTGACATGGAGTTACCTTAACTTGTTGCCAATGCAAGTGCTTTTTCAAAATCGAATTCAAGCAATGCCTCGATCATATTGTCGAAAATAATGTCAGAAAAATGCGCTTTAAAATCCGACTCATGCTTCTCTAAATAGATGATTGCCCCTGTATCATCATCTTTAAGGAGCAAAATAAACTGATCAAGCAGTTTTTTATCCATGGGCATTTTAAGCACTTTATTGCCCGATTTTTTGCTATCACTAGCACTGAGGGGTAATACTCTAGAGATAGCCTCGACCATACTGGTTTGAGCAACAGCAAAAATCTCAAACTCCCGCATAATCTGGTCACGGTCACGATAATCTTTAACTAATTCCTCCAAACTACCGGCCATCGCCTGCAACGCACTGGCGCCAATATTACCATTCACACCTTTGCAAGTATGCGCAACCCGCTCAGCCACTTCTTGGTCATTCGCCGCCAAGGCATTTTTAAGATCTAAAACGGCAGCATGCCCAGTCTTAACATACTTCTTTAGCATGGCAAGATAAAGGGGCATTTTACCCATGACGCGCTTTAAACCTAACTTAGTATCCAGCCCTGCAATCGTTTCAAATCTAGGGAAAGTATTATCGATCTCGATTAACTTCTTTTGCTTTACTTCATTGCTAGGAACCGATGCTTTAGGCTTAATCCATTTAAGCAATGCATTAAATAAATCCTCTGGATCAATCGGCTTAGCTACATGGTCATTCATGCCTGCTTCAGCACATTTATCTTTATCCTGATCCATCGCATTGGCCGTCATCGCCAAAATAGGGAGTGCTTTGAATTGATCGAGCTTTCTAATCTCTCTGGTGGCGGTTAAACCATCCATCACTGGCATTTGCATATCCATCAGAACAATGTCATATGGATTCCGAATGATCATCTGAACAGCTTCCTGCCCGTTGTTTGCAATCTCAACCACAAAACCTTCGCTTTCTAACAAACCTAGTGCGACCTCTTGATTGAGCTCATTATCTTCGACGACTAAAATTTTAGCCCCCACAATTGAGGCTAGTTTCTGCGCTAAATCAGGTGCTTCTTGATGACGACCTGCAACATCATGCGTTTCACCTAAAATTCTTAAAATAGAATCAAACAAAATCGATGAATTGACTGGCTTAATGAGAATTTCATCTAAGCCAGCAGCTTCAGCTTCAAGAATCACATCTTCACGACCATAAGAAGTTACCATCACCATGTGGGGCTTGTTACTGAGGTTAAGTTCGTTGACAGCTCTTGCCGCCTCAAACCCATTCATACCTGGCATCTGGTAATCTAAAAATATAATTTCAAATGGCTGGTTACTGGAGGCTGCTTTTTTCACCTCTTCCACCGCTTCTGCGCCACTAGACACTTGCTCAACCACAAAGGTCATACTCGTTAATAAGTCATCAAGAACATTGCGTGCGATTTCATTGTCATCGACCACCAAGACTTTTTTGCCGCGGAGCTCATCGCTTGGGAGCAGTTTTCTGACTACACCTTTGGCTTTCCCTAAGTGCGCAGTGAACCAGAAAGTACTGCCTTTTCCAGGCTCACTATCCACACCCACGTCTCCATTCATAAGATTAGCTAATTGCTTAGCAATCGCCAAACCAAGCCCAGTGCCGCCATATTTACGACTGGTCGAAGTATCGGCTTGTTGGAATGATTCAAATAAGCGCCCTTTTTGTTCTTCGGTTAAACCAATCCCGGTATCTCTCACGCCAAAATGAACAAAGTAATCCTGTTCACTTTCCTCTAAAACTTTAGCCGTGATGACGATCTCACCATTCTCAGTAAATTTGACTGCATTGTTAGCGTAATTAATTAAAATCTGGCCTAACCTCAAGGAATCTCCATTTAAGACCGACGGAATTGAGGCGTCGATATCAAACACCATTTCCAGACCCTTATGTACAGCTTTTTCTGCGACCAAGTTAGCGACCGTATCAAACACCTTGGATACTTCAAAATCAGTGTGTTCGATGGTTAATTTGCCAGCTTCAATCTTAGAAAAATCCAAGATGTCATTAATTATGCCTAGCAGATGCTGACCTGAGCCACTAATTTTTTTAATGTAATCCCGTTGTCGTGGGTTAAGGTCTGTTTTTAAAGCTAGATGTGACATTCCAATAATGGCGTTCATTGGCGTGCGAATTTCATGACTCATGTTGGACAGGAAATCTGACTTCATGCGCGTCGCATCTTCAGCCTTATCCATAGCTTCCTGCATATCGGTTACATCAAAGAACCAGCCTAAATAACCATCTTGACCATTAAATTTAACAGGAATATGAGAAGCAATAACCTGAACAGCCTCTCCGCTAATTTTACGCATAGTAAAACGACGATTTAGAATACTTTGACCATCTGAAAGTTTACTTACAACCATTTTAAGATCATCAGTGTCCGTATAGACTCTTGTCATGTCAATCGAATCAATATCTTCAAGCGCGAAGCCAAAAAGAGAGGCATAAGATTGATTTGCAAATAGATATCTATTTTCATGAGGATGCTTAATACGCATCGCTGCCGGACTTGACTCTAAAATATGTCTGAAGCTTTGCTCACTTTCACGAATACGATCCTCTATTAATTTTCGCTCCGTTATATCTCTAATTGAAACGCAAACACAAGAACCACGCTCACTAAGACTCGGGAGCATTGAATGTGATGCTTCAATTGGAAACTCTGTATTATCTTTCCTTAATCCTATTGGATTAATCAAGGTTCCAGCATTAAGAAGACTATGTCCAGAACATGTAAGATATGCTGGCAATAAGTCATCTGCATGTTTACCAATAAGAGCTCCTTTTTCATAACCAAACCCTTGCTCCAGCATGGTATTACTCAAGATAATAACGCCTGAATCATCCAGCACCATCATCCCGTCAGGAGCCGACTCAACAATGCCTCGATACCAAGCTTCAGTCGTTTTCATCTCAACCTGCTGGGCCTCAAGTTCAACGGCTTGTTCTTCCATTCGAGCCGTTTGAACTTCCATTCGCTCTGCTTGTTTTTGACTTTCCTCTAGCAATGTCTCTGTTTTAATTTTTCGCTCGAGCATTTCCATGCTAATCGCGAGTAATGGAAATAAATCATCCAACAATAACTGTTGACGGGAGCTGAATGCTTCAAAACAAGCGAATTCAACGATACCTAACACACGTTCGTTTAGAATAACAGGCATAACATAAAGGTTTCTGGGTGAAGCCTGACCAAGGCCTGAAGAAATCTTCACGTACTCATATGGTGGATTGGTGATAGAAATTTGTTTTTTCTCTAAGGCACTTTGACCAATTAGGCCTTCCCCAATCAAAAATGACTCTTTAAGATTACTTGCGGCATAACTGCCTAATAAACGAAGATGCTCTTCCTCTAGAATATAAAATACCGCACTACCGAGATTAATTAATGGCGCAACTTTAGTGAAAAGAGTCTTTGATAAATCACTAAAACTATCCGTATGCTGAATAGCATTTACCACAATGCCTAAATTTGATTTCACCCAACTTTGTTCATCCATTTTTTGAGCACTTAATTGAAGCACCGCAACAGAAATCGACATCTCACCAATTTCATTGGGATAATCGGTATAGGGTACAACTGTATCAAGTTTTCCATCTGCGATAGCTTTCACGGCGACTTGCAGTCGACTAGCCGGTTTCCTAATCGAAAAGCCTATAATTAATACACATATTAAGCTGAGGAATATACCGCCAAGAATAAATGCGATCGTAATCGCAATACTTTGATGATAGAGAGTAAGCGCATTTTTGGAGGTATTACTGGCGGCAAGCTCATTCTGTTTAGCAATATCTCTTAATGCATCGTCCGCCGCCTGAAAGTTTTCAATAAACGCGGGATTAGTTAAATAATTAATCACATCCGCATTACTGGATTTACCACTATTAATTAAGGCAATGACATTGTTGATGTCTTGGTTATATTGCGTAAAGTGCTCATCGAATTGTGAGAAACTCTTTGAACCTTCATCATGGAGAATATTTTTTTTTGCTAAATCTACATGCTCACGAATAACGCCTCTAAACTTAAAAATGTTTTGCTTTAATTTATCTCTATTTTCCTGATGCTGCACTAAGGCCATTTGCCGAATGGCCCGAGCAATATAAATTAGATTAATGTTTGCTTGTTTTATGTTGGAAATAGCAAGCAATTGCTCGCCATTTTGTTTCGTCGATTCATTAAGCCTATATTGCGAATAAATTCCTTGCATGCCAGCTAACAGCAAAAATAAAATCACAACACCAAACCCTAAGTTTAGCTTGGTATTTAATTTGAGTCTTTCAAGAATTACCAGTAATCTATTCATGCAAACACTCCAAACACATTTTCGTAATATCTAAAGGGTAGTTTCATGATATTAAGTACTATCTTCGCATATACAAACGATGTGTCAAATCAACTTGTTTAAATTTGGCATGACTTAAGGGACTTAAAGACTCAGACTGCCCTAAGAATAACAAGCCACTTGGCAGCAACGCTTGGTGGAATTCCGCAATCAATTGAACCTGTAGTGGGCTTTTTAAATAAATCAGTAAATTGCGGCAACTCACTAAATCTATCGTCCCAGCTTGATCGCAGCCAAACACACTGGCTTGTTCAAATTGACATAACGATTGAATGGCATCATTCACCACATAATGCTCACCTTCTTGCTTAAAGTATCTTTTTTTAAGTTCTGGCGCCATCTCCTTGAAAGACTTACTTGAGTAAGTACCTGAACGCGCTTGCTTTAATGCAATCGGATTTAGATCCGTTCCCTTTACTTTAATAGAAAATTCTCGACCTATATTTAATTTAATTTCAGTAAGAATCATAGCAAATGTATACACTTCTTCTCCAGAAGCACATCCTGCAACCCAGATATTCACATTTTCCCGTTCATCTTTTTTACGCACTACTTCAAGCAAATACTGCGCTAATACTTTAAATGACTCTGCATCACGATAAAAAGAGGAAAAAGAAACGAGAAACAATTGTTGTATGTGAAAAATTTCATCTAGATGCGTTTTAAGATAGTTATAGTAAGCAGGCAATCCATCGATTCGAATGGCCGTCATCCGAGTGTCTAATCTTCTTCTTAAGGTCTCTGTTTTATAGCCAACAAAGTTAACCCCCGTTTCTTTTAACACGAGTTCTAAAATTGGTAGCAGCTCATCTTCATCATTAGGCTGCATGTCCGATTTAGAAAATTTCACTTGGGATGCGCTAGGCGCACCTGGTATCTTCAGTGCAATCGCTTCAGCTAAGTTTTGTGGACTTAAAATTTGATCCACAACTCCAGCTTCAATGGCAGAACTTGGCATCCCATTGAAAATAGCGGCATTTGGATCTTGTGCAAATGTCATCCCAAGAGACTTTTTAATGGCGCGACAACCAATTACTCCATCTGAACCAGTACCTGAAAGCACCACTCCAATGGCATAAGTTTGAAACGATTCTGCGAGCGACTGAAACAGGACATTCACGGAGGGGGTGGAAACATGGCCATCAACAGGTGGTTGAAGATGAATGCACCCGTCACGCACAACCCCATCACTCCCAGCTGGGATCAGATAAATATGGTCAGACTTGAGTCTTTGGCTGGAATGAGCGAGTTCCACTTTTATATTGGCATAGCGACTCAGTAGCTTATGCATTAAATCGCTATGACCATCATGGGCCATGTGCTGTGCAATCACATAGACTATATTACCGTTCGGTTTGATATGCGGTAACAAAGCAAAAAGAGCTTCTAGGCCGCCTGCTGAGGCACCAATACCTACAATAAATTGAGACACTTAAATCCTAGAAATTCGTAACGATAGAGGTTGATTGCACAACTAACATGAAGAATTGAGTGGGCATTATTTGTGATCAAAAAATTACGGCATCAATCATTTAATAAAATGAGCACAAAAAACTAACTAATGGCTTTAATTGCATCTTCAACGCTTGAATGAACGCCAAATAAAGCACCAAACCCACTAATCATCATGACCTCATTCACAGCAGCATTAGTAGAACTCAGCGTTAAGGTGCCACCGTGAGATTTTGCTTTTTTAGCCGCCATTAACATTACGCGAAGACCCTCAGAGCTAATGTAACTGAGATCCTTACAATCTAAAACAATTTGAGAAAAATCCGACATGTCAGGCGCATTCGTTTTCTCAGTAAAAGTTTTAGACGTGATTCCATCGAGACGACCAATCAATTTAATCACCAACACATTATTTATTACTTCATTGTTAATTTCTAGCATCTTTAAAATCTCTATTTTAATTAATTAGGTTAAAACTTAAAGTGAATATACATTAAAAAAATAATTAAAGAAAATATACTAAAATATATTGCTGGTTATTTCTTTAAGTTTGAAACCTATGCTACATTTCAAGAAACTTATAAGGCTCATTTTAAAATGCTCAAAATTTTTCTTCTGACGCTATCACTAGTTCTCCCTTTCAAATCTTATGCAACAACGCATCCAGACAACCAATTGCCTTTGGTGACAAAGCTATCTTCACTCGATGACATTAAAGATAAAAGCATTGGAGTCTTACTAGGTTCTGTGCACGATACCTATGCGCACAAAAATTATCCTAATGCTGTTGTGATGCAATATAAGTCTCCTTCTGACCTTATTCTAGGCGTCAAAACAGGCAAAGTGGATGTGGGCTTATATGTCAATGAATTACTTATTGAGAGATTGCGTGATGACACCAGTTTAGGCATGTTAGGAGATGTGTTAGAAATACATCCAGTGGCTTATGGCTTTAATAAGAACAATTCAGAGTTACGAGAAAAGTTTAATCAATTCTTCAAGGAACTTAAAGAAAGTGGCGTATACGATGACATGATCGATCGCTGGATCAAAAAAGGCGATACTAAAATGCCAAAAATTGATACCCCTAATATTAAAGGTGAGTTCAGAGTCGGTCACGTCAGTGACAGCGGGCTACCTTTTGTTACTGTCAAAGATAATGAGCTGATTGGCCTTAACATTGAACTCACAAAACGCTTTGCAGCCTCTCAAGGTAAAGCCGTTCGCTTTGATGATATGGAATTTGGCAGCATTATTCCAGCACTAACTGCTGGAAAGATAGACTTCGTTGGCATGACATTGATGGTGACCGAAGAACGAAAAACAAAAATTGATTTTGCTGATCCATTCTATCAAATAGGCATGAGTGCCTTCGCACTCAAAAAAAATATTGCTGCTTATAATGACATCGCTGAAAAAAACCCCACTGGCCCATCGTTCCTACAAGGAATCGTAGACAGTTTTAATAGTAATATTATTCAAGAAAAACGTTATCTTTTACTCTGGGACGGGCTAAAAACAACGGTCATCATTTCAATATTAGCGACTCTATTTGGCACCATACTAGGTGGAATCATTTGCTTTTTAAGAATGTCAGAAAATAATATATTAAATATTCCCGCCAAAATTTATATCAGCATATTACGAGGCACACCAGTCCTAGTATTACTAATGCTTATTTTCTACGTAGTCTTTGGTTCTGTTAACGTCAACCCAATTGTGGTAGCCACCATTGCATTTGGTATGAATTTTGCGGCTTATGCAGCTGAAATATTTAGGAGCGGCATCGAGGGTATAGAAAAAGGCCAAATGGAAGCCGGGATTGCGATGGGATTTAATAAGATAAAAACATTTATTTACATCATCCTGCCACAAACTGTGAGAAGAATTCTACCGATCTATAAAGGCGAATTCATTTCACTAGTTAAAATGACCTCCATCGTCGGTTATATTGCCGTGCAGGATCTTACAAAGGCTAGTGATATTATCAGAAGTCGCACCTTTGATGCTTTCTTCCCGCTCATCATGATTGCCATTTTATATTTCTTAATTTCATGGGTGCTAATGCAGGCCCTAGACTATATTGAAAAAATTACCGACCCTAAATTCAAACGTCAATTGAGATCTAAATCATGATAAAAGTTGAACACCTCTCTAAAAAGTATGGTGACTTGGTAGTATTAAAAGACATCAGCACTGAGATAAAAAAAGGGGAAGTAATCTCTATCATTGGACCGTCAGGGACTGGCAAAAGTACTTTTCTACGCTGCTTGAATCTACTTGACCAACCTAGTGGCGGCTCGATTAGCATTGATGGCGAGGACATCTTAGATAAAAATACTGACGTTGCTAAGGTTCGTCAGAAAATGAATATGGTATTTCAATCTTTTAATTTATTTTCTCATCTGTCTGTCTTAGAAAATCTGACCTTAGCCCCAATCAAGTTAAAAGGTCTCTCTAAAGCAGAGGCCGAAGAAAAATCGATGGGGCTACTCAGACTAGTTGGACTAGCTGAAAAAGCAGACAACTATCCTGACGAGCTTTCCGGTGGTCAAAAACAACGGATTGCCATTGCAAGATGCCTAGCGATGGAGCCAGAAATCATTCTGTTCGACGAACCGACTTCAGCGCTCGACCCTACAATGGTGAGCGAAGTTTTATCGGTGATTCGTCGATTAGCCAAAGAAGGCATGACCATGGCGATTGTAACGCATGAGATGGCCTTTGCCCGCGATGTTTCAAACCGCGTATTCTATATGGATCAAGGCCTGATTTATGAAGAAGGCACCCCTCAGCAGATTTTCGATGCCCCGCAAAAAGAGAGAACAAGGACGTTCATTAATCGCATAAGAAATTTGGTATTCAACATCAACTCCCAAGACTTTGACCTATATGCCCTCAATGCCGAAGTTGAATTATTCTGCGAGAAGCAATTCCTAGAAAAAAAATTAAGAGATAACTTACTACTGATTATTGAAGAACTGTTGCTCATTTACAAGCCGTTATTAAATGAGATCAATCTCCAACTCACTATCGCATACTCTGAAAAAACTGAAGTTTTAGAGTTGGTTTGTGAAAGTGGTGGCCCTCTATTTAATCCATTAGAAACTGATCAATTACCAGATGAAATTGGACTCAATCTTATTAAGAATTTTTCATCCAACATGAATTATGCTTGGGAAAACAATAAGAATAATCTAAACATTACCATTAAAAAATAACTGACTACGTTAAATTCATGTCTAAAAAATTAATGAGACCAAATAAAGCCGATACTCTAAGCGCTTGTTAATTATTTTGCTGAACTCATTAAACAAATAGAATTAACGAGTAATGTCATATAAATTTCACATTATGTTCATATAATATTTTTATTAAATTTGATGTTGATTTTTAAGCTTATTAAAAAATTTTGAAAACGAATTATTAAGATAACAAAATATGTCTCTAACTTTCAGCACTAACTTTCGAAAAAATATCATTTCTTTTGCATGGGCATGGCTTGGCCTTCTCATATTTATTGGCATTATGTCACTCTTCTCTATCTGGTCAATGAACCGTGCCTATAACGATGGGGCAAAGATATCATTTAATAATAATCAACTAAAAACTGAAGTGCTCTCAGCAGAAATTCATTTTAAAATTCAGGTTCAAGAATGGAAAAATATTTTACTGAGAGGCAAAAACAGTATGGATAGAGCCAAGTACTTTTCGGGCTTAGAAGAAGAAGAAACTCTTGTCACAAAACACCTTGAAGAAGCACAAAAAAATTGTTTAGCGCTCAATCTCAATGCGCTTTGTAAGACGATTGGAACAATCCGTGTTGAACACCAAGAACTAGGAAGAATTTACAAAGAGAATCTTAAAAATGGATCTTTGGAAAATTACGAGGGTATTCATAAAATTGATCAAAACGTAAGAGGCATAGACCGAACGCTAGAAACTCATATCGATAAAATTTATGAAAGCATTTCTCATGTTGAAAAAAATCAACTAATCGCAACTAAACAAGGTTTAGAAAACCGTTATCATGTATTAAGGAAGTTTATTATCATTATTATGTTCTTTGCAATCAGCATTAGTGCCATTAGTCTTTATAGTATTCTTCGTAGCACAAAAAACTAACCATCCATGTCTGAATATATATCGTCACTGGCAGGGTTAAGTTTCTTCTTAACTGGACTTAACTTTTTATCTGCAAGCATGAAGCCGCTTGCTGGCAAAAAAATGAGGCAGATACTCTCAAGAATGACCGGGAACTATTTTAGCGCTGCTTTCGCTGGAACAATGCTTGGCACATTAACGCAAAGCACTAGTGGTTCTACATTCGTTTGCATGGGGTTAGTTAATTCAGGCTCACTTAAATTTAGAAATGCACTCAACATTCTCGCTTGGTCGAGTGTTGGAGGCTCATTACTCGTTTTCCTAGTGTCAATTGATATTCGATTAGCTGGGCTATTGTTAATTGCCCTCGTTGGACTCGCTAACTTATTCAATGCTGGCCGTATTGAAAAAGTAAAGTACCTAGTTGCGACGCTATTCGCACTAGGCATGTTACTTTTAGGTCTTGGAATGATTAAAGAAGGCGCACACTTGCTTAATGAGTCTCAATGGATCAGAGATTTTATTGAGTTTGCCTCAGAAACCACGACGATCTGTTTTATTATCGGGCTGTTTTTTAGTGTTATTACGCAATCAGCTTCCACGGTAACTATTATTGGCATTACTTTGGTGTTGTCGAGCATCATTCCATTTGAAGCTGCAGTCATTCTGGTATTTGGCGCTAATCTTGGATCTGGACTGAGCTTATTATTAATTACATCACATCTATCAGGGATTCAAAAACAAATTTCTTTCTATCAATTTTTGACAAAGCTTGGCGGGGTGATGGTAATAATGCCAGTGTTCATCACATTTCCAAGTCTATTCGAATTTAATATCAATGCCCCCACAGCATTGAGTGAAAAAATGGCAATTGCCTTTCAAATTTCCTGTATTTACTTAATTCTTCAGATTGCAGGTGCGTTGATGGTGACTTTATTCCAGTCTAAAATCCTCACAATGCTGCCCAAATTATTTCCTGAGAATGAAGAAGACTCTTTAGCTAAACCTAAATTCATCTATCCTGAAGCTATTGAAGACCCAGACATCGCAATTAGCTTAGTCAAAAAAGAGCAAGAACGAATAATATCGACACTTTCACTCTACCTTGATCCGATAAGAACCTCTCAATTGGAGTTCATACCCGTAAAAATTAGACATGAAGCAAACCTTCAGTTAGTTCATGAAATCAAACAGTTTATCGATGAAATTTCTCAACATGAATTAGGCAAAGAGATGACAGATGTCTTGGAGCTTCAAAGCCATAACGAAGCGATCATTTCCCTACTGGGATCCTTGGATAGCTTCATATCAGCAGTGACTGAAACAGAGGATTTTAAAGATGGACTATCCGGATCAATCATCGAAAGTCTTCATCTAATTTTAACGCTGATGGAAGAAACAGTGAGTAGCGATGAAAATGTTGATTTTTTAATCGAACTTACTTCAGATAAAAGTCAGCTCATGGATAACATCCGCAATACTTTGCTTTCAGAAACAAGTACTGACATCGCAGCTAGAAAATCGCTATTTGTTAGCACCCGTATTTTTGAGAGAATCCTATGGCAGCTCAGGCAAATGTTGAACGTTTCAACACAAACTGCATAAACTTTTTTGCATCTTGAGCAGATTGAATTCACCCACGCGGGAATATTCGATTTGATCAGTCAGGGCCTTCACAAAGTAAACGCCCAATCCACCTATTGGCCGATCATCAATACTCAATTGCAAATCAGGGGCTTCCATTTCTAGTGGATTAAATTCAATCCCATTATCTTGGTAGATTATGTCCAGTTGCCCATCAATCACGGAGAGCGTGATCGATACCTGTCCATTTGTAATACCTTGGAAACCATAATTAGCAGTATTTGTATAAAGCTCCTCAAGAATCAGATTCACTTGATTTTTAATCAAATCATCGAGACCCGCATCATTACAAAATAGATCAAGTGCTGTCGCCAAATGATGAATCTCTTCAAGCCTTCCTTTCAATATTATTTCTAGTGTATTTTTTGAGCTATTATTCATCGATAAAGGCTTTAATTAATTCAAATTTATCTCATCATAGCATGAGGATAAATCAAAAAATCTGGATTAGATATTTTTAGCCACCCTAATAAAAATTAGTTTATTATCTCTTTAGGACTAAATTTTAAATTAAGAGTTTTCTAGCAATTCACCTATTTAAAAAACTGACACTAACAACTTACCCCTAAACCAGTTATCAATAACGATCACAACTAATGGAAGTTTAATAATGACAAAATCATGGCGCATCATGCTTTTAATTGGAACAACTTTTTTGATGACAGTCATGTTAGTGGGATGTGACACTCAACAAAAAGAGAAGATTACTGAATTAAATCAACTGAGTGGTAAGGAATTCGGTGTGCCCACAGGAAGCGTAGCGGATAAACTTGTTCAGTCTAAATTCGCAGATGCTAAATTCCAATATTACAACTCAGTGCTTGATGCTGCCATCGCAGTCAAACAAGGAAAAATTGATGCAGCGGCTTACGATGAACCGATTTTAAAAAACATTGCGGCCAAGAACCCTGGATTACAGGTGCTTCCAGAGATGCTTACGCATGACGACTATGGCTTTGCAGTTCGACTTGAGGATGTAGCGCTCAAAAATGCCATTGATAGCGTAGTTAAAGATCTTAAAGAAAACGGTGATTATGATCTAATGATCAACCGCTGGCTGCCTGAGGAAGGTCAACCTAAACTTATGCCTAAGATCGAAACAGGCAGTAATGGAGTCTTAAGATTTGGCACGTCAGCCATTACTGAGCCTTTCTCTTTCGTGGATGAATCTCAAAAAGTGGTCGGGATTGATATTGAGATTGCTTCTTTAGTGGCCAAGAAACTTAATAAGAAGATAGAGATCGTGAATATGGAATTCGGATCCATGATCCCAGCGCTTGCTGCCGGCAAGGTTGATATGATTGGTGCATGTATAACGATTACGGCAGATCGCGCTAAGAAAGTGCTATTCTCAGCACCCTATTACACTGGAGGTATCGCGGCCATCGTAAAAAAATAAATTTTCATATAGATTGAATGTCCCAATTTTCAGGCAGTTAACATTGAATTATTTAAGCCCATTCGTTTAACTACAATTCTGGCATTGAAAAACGTCTACATTATTGGGGCAGTCCAGCTTAACAAGCTTGGTTGAGCCCAGGTCGAGGAGCCAGATACTAAGCCACTGACAGAAATGTTAGTGGCTTTTTCTATTCCCGTCCGCAATACCTTTCTCAGTCCGCAAAACCATATTACTTAACTATTATTAAATAGCTAATTCAGCTAATAAGTAAGTCAGTATTGATAGTAATATCACTTTTACTATCAGAAGCAATTAATTGCGAAGCCTCTTCGTACAATCTTTTTATATAATATTCATTAATGCTTAAGTAGGAACGAAAGTGCGGGTTTTCAGCAACACCTAGCTCACAAAATAAAGCATTGAAAATCGGACCACCTACAATGCAATGCAATGCAATGCCCTTCGCAGTAAGCCCGCCTTGTGCAAGAAAGGACATCATATAATTCTTTTGGGATAGAGAAAATTTCGTTTAAATGGCAATTAGGTATTTTAAACGCTATTAAAGTATACTAATAGAGAGATTTTCAGAAGTCCTAACTACCGCCGCTCTCCCTGAGCTTGCCGAAGGATATAACATGCAACCTACTGATTGTAAACAAAGTATGCTTCGACTTAAAACAGCAATCTATTGCTTCAGCATGATAATATTTGAAATCTATTCACATTGAGCCCTTCGACTTCGCTCAGAAGAGCCTAGTCAAAATATGATTAGATGTAAAGCATCTGCCTACCCCACTAAAACCCAGTAATATTCCAGCTACAATCTGAGTCAATGATAAACATTCTTGAACGTAATAATGTACATATAATGGGCGATACCGGCCCTTTTCTGCTATATGCCCATGGCTTCGGTTGTAGCCAACAAATATGGGATAGGATTACGCCAGCCTTTGCTTCCACCCACCGTCAACTATTGTTCGATTTTGTTGGCAGCGGCAAATCTAATCTGGCGTCTTTCAACGTAACGCGTTACTCCAGCTTGCAAGGCTATGTGCAAGATGTGCTCGATATTTGTGATGCACTCAATTTAGAAAATGGTGTTACTTTTATCGGCCATTCAGTCAGCGCAAGCGTTGGCTTGCTAGCTTCCATCGCACGTCCGGAACTGTTCGATCGCCTCATATTAATTGGGCCTTCACCCTGTTACTTAAACTACCCACCTGACTACTTCGGCGGCTTTGAGACTGAAGATTTAATAGATTTACTAGCATTGATGGATAATAACTATATTGGCTGGGCCAACTATCTAGCGCCAGTGATTGCCGGTGAATCAGAAGACAGCGCAGTGTCTACTGAGCTAACCGATAGCTTTTGTTCGACTGACCCCGTGGCCGCTCAGGTTTTTGCAAAAACCACATTTTTCTCCGACAACCGCATTGACCTGCCACGCGTATCACGCCCCTGCCTGATTCTTCAGCATCGTCACGACAACTTGGTACCACTGGCAATAGGCGATTATATACACGAAAAACTGCAGGGCAGTATCCTCAAAGTACTGGATGTAAGAGGTCATTGTGCACATATGAGCCACCCATCATTAGTGATTGAAGCCATCCATGAATACTTAAGTACGTCACAACTGTGCTCGTAAAGCATTCAACAATGCATGTAGACCTATTAGACCAGCTACCTTGTCCGACACTCATTACGGATGAATCAGGGTATATTTTAGCAGTCAATACCGAGTTGTTGACTTTGCTAGGTGGAACAGCTGAGCAATACAGGCAAAAAACAATGGAAATATTTTTTCCACCGGCCAGCCAAATTTTTTTACAAAGCTATATCTGGCCTATGTTGCTACGTAATGCACCGGTGCGCGAAATTCACCTGAAAATTTGTAATACTCAAGGACAGACTATTCCAGTGTTACTAAACTGTCAGCGCGGAAATTTTGCAGGCATTCACAGTTACTTCTGGGCGTTCTTTGTATCAATAGAACGCAACAAATTCGAGCAAGAATTATTGAATGCACGCAAACGTGCCGAATCTTTGGCGCAGGCTCTCACCGAGCAAAAAGTCTTTATCAAATCCATCACAGACAACATACCTGGTCTAGTTGCTTATTGGGATACCAATTTACGTTGCCACTTTGCCAACAAAGCCTATGAAGATTGGTTCGGTAAACCAGTGTCAGCTATTATAGGCAGCAGTATGCAGGAACTGCTAGGCGAGCAGCAATTCAGTCGCGAGCGATCTTATTTCCAAGCGGCCTTGGCCGGTGAAATACAAATTTTCGAGTCCGAGCAGACCAAGTTAGACGGTAGTGTTTGCGCTACCTTGGTCAACTACTTGCCCGATGTTAATGCCCAAGGACAGGTCATCGGCTTCTTTGTCTTGGTAAGTGACGTTACACCGATCAAGACTGCTGAACTTGAATTAAAACTAGCTGCCAGTGTTTTTGAGAGCACCGTCGAAGGCATATTAATCACCGACGCAGCCGGCATTATGCTTTCGGTAAACCCTGCTTTTACTGAAATCACCGGCTATTCTGCTGCAGAAGCCATCGGTCAGACGCCACTCCTACTCAAATCCAGTCACCACAATCAAGAGTTTCATGCTGCCTTTTGGCAAGATTTGCGCACTAAAGGTAAGTGGGAAGGCGAAATCTGGAACCGTCGTAAAAACGGCGAGATTTATCTTGTAAGGCAATCCGTGGCGAAAACGATGAAGCCATACGCTATGTTTCAGTTTTTAATGACATCACCGAATTTTGGCGTAAGGATGAGCGTATCAGACACTTGGCTTTCCACGACTCACTGACCGATTTACCTAATCGTAGTTTGTTAGAAGAAAGGCTCAGCCGAATGATAGGTATGGCTGGGCGCGATCAACGCAACATCGCCATCATGTTTCTTGACCTTGATGGTTTCAAAAACGTCAACGATAATCTTGGCCATGACATTGGCGATGCATTATTAGTTGTAGTGGCCAAGAAACTACAAACACAATTACGGCAAGTAGATACTGTTGCCCGTATTGGTGGCGACGAATTCGTCATTTTGTTGGACAACCCAGTCAGCAGAGAGTATTTGGTGACAATCGCTAACCGCATTATCGAGACCGTTAATGAACCTATGGATTTACGTGGCAAAAGCGTCTCGGTAGGGATTTCCATCGGCATTGCCGAACACTCTACGGCGAGTCATTCGACCACTCAACTAATGAAGAACGCCGACACTGCAATGTATATAGCCAAGAAATCTGGGAGAAATACCTATCGATTCTTCAATCCATCGATGACAAGCTAGACAGAAGAATATTGCAAACTGCGCTGAAAGAGCTGCGTGAAAAAAATGGGGTTAACTCGAAAAATAATACATAATTTTTGTTCGTGTAATCCGGTTGAAGTGAATCTAAGCCAATTCAGCCAGCAATAATCGCACTAGCTATTTAATAGACTCAACGCGTGTACGAAAGCTATCAACACCAAATATCAACAGTGCAAGCCACACCACGCCAAAACCTATCAGGCTACTGCTATTGAATGGTTCATGATAAACCAATGTACCAAGAAGCAATTGCAGCGTCGGTGTAATATATTGCAGGATTCCCAAGCGAGAAAGCGGTAATTTCTGTGCTGCAAAGGAAAAAAGTAGCAGTGGAGACATTGATACGAACCCACTGGCTACTATCAGCAAAGTTGGCGTAACTCCCGCACTAACAAATACCCCTTGGCCTGTAAGATGGCAATAAAACAAGTAAACTAATGCCACAGGAAGCAAGATGCAGGTTTCTAGCATGAGCCCGTGCAACGCACCAAGTGGTGCTATTTTCTTGACTAAGCCATACGTGCCGAAAGAAAAAGCCAGCGCAAGTGCCATCCAGGGAACTGAGCCTTGCGCCAACATCAGGTAAATCACCCCAACTGCCGCAAGCCCTACTGAAATGCCTTGCCAAAAACGTAGTCGCTCATGAAGCAACAAAACACCCATGAGCACATTGACCAACGGTGATATGTAATAACCAAGCCCGGTTTGGGTGACGTGCCCAGAATTAACTGCCAGTGTAAATACCAACCAATTGATGCTCATCAATAAGGCTGCCACCAGATAAACGCGTAAAACTTCTGGTGCATTGTAGCTAGCAATAAATTTTTTCCATTGACCAGTAAGTAAGATTACAAAGAATAATGTTACACAAGTCCAAACGATTCGATGGCTAACCAATTGCAATGCAGATACATCTTGAAGCCATTTCCAGTATATGGGGAATAAACCCCATGTAACGTAGGCGGAAATTGCCACCCACGTGCCGTAAATCTGATTCTCTTTATGATTCATATTTTAGAACAATAATCACTACTAACTAGGCGTGCAGCACACTTGAAAGCTTTTCGATAAGGAGTGCTGAATAAGCGTCAGGGTCATAGTGGTGATCATTAGGGTTTGGGTTTAATAACTCTTTTTTGATCAAACCGTCTTTACCCACAGATACATCGTCCAACATGATGTAGGCAATATTGTGTTGTTTGCAGAATATCTGTATTTTTTGATTGAACTCTTTGGTCAATGCAGTCCGCGCTAACTGGGTCGCTGTCACCTCTCGTCTAGCATTGGCAACGTCGCCCCAGTCATTGTCGTCTTGAATGGTTGGCAATGGGGTGCTTATGCATATTAGGTTAAAACGAGCGGCAACCTCAAGTAAGAATGTTGAATAGCTATTGAGCGCCCTATCGGCCATGGCACTCACTGATTCCTGATATTTTTGTGCGCGATACCAAATGACAAAGCCCGTATCGACCTCGCCTAGCATAACAATAACCTTCTCTGCCGTTGATTGCTCTAGAGCCTCTTTAAATATGGGATATGCTTGCGTTTTTGTATTGGGGTTTTCTAGGCCAGATGCCGTTGCCCCGATGACAGTAATGACATTGAAACAAAATTCCGGAAAATATTTTTCAAATGACGGATGACTAAAAATTGGCGTATGGGAGTCGCCCAACACTAGGATTTCTCTCATGAATGAAATTTTCTATTGCTAATATTTAGTATCTTAATTTCCAATATCCCTAGGTATTCATCAAACAATTTGGTCATCACATTCTGTGTATGCAATTTCATAGTAATACTTTATCTGAACCGTGTGAAGTCCAAGCGTTAAGCAACATGGTTTTATGTCATCCGACCATATCGCTAGGTTAACAATGCAGAGTTAACCTGGAAATAAGTAGTCGGAAATAAGTATACTGTACAATTAATAAGCTTTAATATAATAAATTCAGTTAAAGGAAGTAACATTAAGTTGGCAACCTTTATAAATAAGGTTACGATTAAATAAATATTAGTTAATTCATAAAATAAGTCATTACTTCAAGGTAGTTAGATATTACATGCGCGCCCTAACAACCTTCATCACACTGCTTGGATTAACGCTTTTGACGGCATGTGATTCACCACATGTAGATAAAGAGCTACAGTACAGCAATGCGCCAGCACAAAAACTAAAAACTACTTATCGTTTAGCGGTTCACCCTCTTCACAATCCACAAAAACTTTTTGCAGCTTACCAACCACTTGTCGACCGTATTAATAGTCAATTACATGGGATACATATTGAGCTTGAAGCTTCGCGTGATTATCAGGCGTATGAGCAGAAATTTCGTAATCGTGAGGTCGAATTATTACTTCCTAATCCTTGGCAGACAATACAGGCCATTAAAGTGGGCTACCATGTGATTGCGATGGCAGGAGATGCCGAAGACTTTAAGGGTATTTTCATCGCCCGAAAAGACAGTGCAATCAAGGAAGTTGCTGACCTTGAGGGGAAAGTTGTCAGTTACCCATCACCCACGGCCTTAGCAGCGGCCATCATGCCTCAATATTACTTATATATGAATGGCATCAACATCAATCGTGATATTCAAAATGTCTATGTAGGCTCTCAAGAATCCTCAATTATGAATGTCTATCTTGGCAAATCTGCAGTCGGTGCTACATGGCCTCCGCCGTGGCGCAGTTTTCAGAAAGATCATCCGGCAGAAGCTACGAAACTTAAAGTCATTTGGGAAACGCCCTCACTAATCAACAATTCTGTGATGGTGCGCGATGACGTGCCCGCAAACGTACGTGAACAGATACAAAACATTCTTCTCACTTTGGCGCAAACATCACGGGGCATGGCAATACTTAATGGCATGGAAATGGCTAATATGCATACCGCCAATGATGATAGTTATAATGTTGTACGTGATTACATTAAACACTTTGAAGAAGTCGTCCGCCCAGTGGAAAGTAAATGATTTTAAAAAAACTAAAACACTACCTGCTTGGTAATTTACGCAGACAACTCATTCTAGGCATGACACTAACCGTCACTTTGATGGTAGTTATTTTGGTCTGGAATATTACCAAACAACAACAATATGCAGAAAATAAGCAGCAGATAGAACAAATCAATGCGCTTACAGACACGCTATCTAACTCTTCGGCCTTATGGGTAGTTTCACGAGACTACAGCGGTCTGCAGGAAACACTAAGCGCGGTAGCCCATTATCCAAATCTACATCACGTAATCATACTTAACCCTGATGGTATGGTGCTGGCACATAGCGACCAAAGCAAAGTTGGCTTATATATGACCGATTTGCCATCAAACACTAAACTAAATATTCTGAAGAATACAGTTAATTTAATTGATATTACTAAACCTATTATGTTGGCCGACAAACATATTGGTTGGGTGCGCGTGGGTTTAGGCCGTGAGGCTTTAATCGCAGAGACTGCAAAAATTAAGCATGATGCTATTATTTACGCACTATTCACGATTTTTTTAAGTGCGATTATTGCAACGCTAGCTAGTCGCTACTTAACGCGTAGATTATATGCCATTCAGCAAGTAGCCAGTTCCGTACAATCAGGAAAATCAGGCGAACGTGTAGTACTAACAGGCGAGGATGAAGCGTCAGTACTTGCCAAACAATTTAATAGCATGCTTGATAGTTTGGCCCAGCGTGAAGAAGCCTTAGAAAAAAGTAAAACTGAAATCAGCACGTTAGTGAACGCCATTCCAGACCTTATTTGGCTTAAAGATCCAGATGGCGTGTACCTCAGTTGCAATGCAATGTTTGAAAAAATGTACGGCGCAAAAGAGTATGAGATTGTAGGCAAGACAGATTATGACTTTGTAGATATAGAGTTAGCAGATTTTTTCCGCAAGAATGACAAAATCGCGATGGAGACTAATAAGCCTAGTATTAATGAAGAATGGCTGACCTTTGCAACTGATAGTTATCATGGCCTGTTTGAAACGATCAAAACCCCTATGAGTGATGCTAATGGTCAATTAATTGGGGTTTTAGGGGTTGCGCGTGATATTACTGAGCGCGTGCAAGCCGAGCTTGAACTTAAGATTTCGGCCACAGTATTTGAGTCTCAAGAAGGCATGATAGTCACTGATGCAAATTGGCTGATTATTAAAGTGAATGCAGCATTTACAGCCATAACAGGCTATAGCTTAGAGGAAGTAAAAGGTAAAAACCCACATTTACTCAGTGCTGATAGGCATGATGACGTTTATTTTTCCTCTATTTGGAAACAAGTTAACGAGACCGGGGTATGGAATGGTGAAGTGTGGAACAAGCGCAAGTGCGGTGAAATTTACCCACAACTACTCACCATTACCGCGGTTAAAGACCCACAGAACATTGTTCTCAACTACGTTGCAACAATAGTGGACATTTCAGTCAGCAAGGCGGCCGAATCAGAAATTCAAAGCTTAGCCTACTATGACTCGCTCACTAAACTACCTAATAGAAGGTTAATGCTAGATAGAATAAATCATGCGCTAGCGACTAGTGCTCGCTCTACTCAACATGGTGCACTGCTATTTCTAGACCTCGACCATTTTAAAACACTGAATGACACCCTTGGCCATAATTTAGGTGACTTACTATTGCAACGGGTGGCAGAACGCCTAACCAATTGCTTACGCGAAAGTGATACAGCTGCACGTCTAGGTGGCGATGAGTTTATTGTACTGCTGGAAGACCTCAGTGACCAAGAATTAGAAGCTGCAACACAAGCCGAAGCTACAGGCAACAAAATATTGGCTGCGCTCAATGCCCCTTATATGCTTGAAGCACATACCTATAGCAGTAGCACCAGCATTGGCATTACACTTTTTGGCTCAGCGCCTATAGAAGCAGACGAGCTATTAAAGCAAGCCGACATTGCCATGTACCAAGCCAAACAGGAAGGACGTAATACACTACGTTTCTTTGAAGAAAAAATGCAAGAAGTCATTAACGCCCGTGCTGAACTAGAAAAATCTCTACGAGTTGCCATTGAGCAACAGCAGTTTGAACTGTATTACCAAATACAAGTTGACCAGACTGGTCAAGCTTTAGGCGCTGAAGCCTTGATCCGATGGCATCACCCAACGCGGGGCATGGTCTCACCTTTTGAATTTATTCCTGCTGCTGAAGAGATTGGGCTCATTTTACCCATAGGACAATGGGTATTAGAAACGGCATGTGCACAGTTACAAAAGTGGCAAAAAAACGTACTTACTGAAAATCTGACTATTTCACTCAATGTCAGTGCTAAGCAATTTAGCCATCAAGGGTTTGTGAATCAAGTGAAATCTGCCGCGGCACATTTTGCTATTGATCCTAAACTGCTCAATCTAGAACTCACTGAGAGTCTTTTGTTAAATGATATAGAAGACACAGTTAACACGATGAACGCTTTGCAAGCGATTGGTATTCGCTTTGAATTAGATGATTTTGGTACAGGTTACTCATCACTACAATATCTAAAGAAATTACCACTCTATCAACTAAAAGTTGACCGATCCTTTGTCAGTGACATTACTAGCAATGGCAGTGACCATGTCATTGTACGTACTATTATTGCGATGGCTCAAAGCTTGATGTTAGAGGTGATTGCCGAAGGCGTCGAAACTAAGCAGCAGCGTGAACTATTGCTCGATATAGGCTGCACACGTTACCAAGGCTATCTGTTTAGCAAACCACTACCGATTAATGAGTTTGAAGCCTTGCTGAGTAGCCGCTAGTTTGGCAATTCCTTTCTTTTTTAAATCCATCATATTCCACATCATGACTGTATCGCCACGCCTAAACTGGTTCGAGAAATAAGCGTAAATGATAACTTCCCCATTAACGGCGACTTTACACTAGGCTGCCATAGCGCTATAACTAATCACCGCTACGTCTTAACCCTGCACCATTTCGACGACATCTTCGGTAAATTTTAGCGGTAAATTTTAGCGGTAAATTCTGGAGAGCATTCGCTAGTCCACTCAGACTCAAGTTCAAGTTAATGGGTAAACATAGGCAAAAAGCTCATCTATAAACGCATGTTCACCGAGTCAATTTATTTCAGCAGAACTTTTTATTATTCAAACTGTGCGATAAACCGCTCAATCTCATCATTTAATTCAGCATGCGCTGTTAACCCGTTAATCCAGCGCTTTGGGATTGCTTCAACACCCAAACTTGCGCCTAGTATGGCGCCCAACACGGCTCCACGATGACAGTTATCACCGCCAACATTAGTATTGGCGATGAGCGCGGCTTCAAAATCATTGGTGTAGCGCGCGGCTAGGTAGAGTACAGAGGGGAAAGATTGGTCAATATAGCAAGCTGGGCTAAGCAGGCCACCAATAACATCAAGGTCTGAGCTTTGGTTGCTGCGAACATTTTGGATAACCTTGGCCGCAGGGAATCCTAGTCGGCTAGCGGCTGCGCAGGCAAGCTGCTCTATATCTGGATTAGTGTCATTAAAAATATTAAACAGCAACGTACTGAGTTCAAGTGTGTGGCGTTCAAGCAAGGTGGAACGGTGCGTTAAACGTTGTTGTGTTAACGCAGCTGCATTGGTAGCAGCCAAGTTACCATCACGCAAAGTGGCTAAAACAACCAAAGTTAGGCTGACCAATCCGCCAATGGAAGCAGTGTCATGACCTTCAGCGCCAGCACAGTTTTCGGGGGCTACACCTTGGGCGTAGTTTGCAAAAAAATCTCGGTGAAAAGATTCCGCATAAGTGTCGTTATGCCGGTCTGGCTCCGTCATAAAACTAATATATTCACGTAAAAAATCCGCCGAATCGTAATGGCCTACTGTATTAAGTGAGCGTAACAACACGCGCGCGCACAATAAATTTAAGGTGTTATCACCCGCTTGCATCCCTTGGTGATAATGGCGATTGGCTTGTCCCCAATGCTGCTTTTTTCCTTTGAGAATCACGCCCCCAACGATGTCACCTTCTTGCGTACCTCGCCCAGCTTTGCTAGTGTTAGCTAAAGCCATAATCGAATTGGGATGATGCGCTTTCGGTGCTTGGTAGTCTCGAATATTGCCGAAATCTTGCCATAATGCGGCGATGTTGTAATACCAATGCACCGGCATAGCCAATGCATCACCAATAAAAAACCCCCACAGGGCGCCTCGCATACGGTCTGCCTTATTGGGCAAAATGGAATTCATGATGCTTTCCTTACTAATTTTTGAATATTACTTGTAATTTACGCTATCTTTGAGGCCGCTGCTTAGCGGTGAAGTTCCAATATAAATTAAAAATCTAAGTCACAAATCTAAGTTAAAAATCTAAGTCACAAATCTAATTAAGTTGCCGAAAGTTTCTTTCCAGTGACTTAAGCGTGAAGACGCCTGACTTAAAAATTATATAACGAGAGTATGCGCGGCAGGATATGCGTAATTACATCAAAATGTTTTACAAGGCAAAACCTCGGCATAATTATGCAAATCGACTTTTTCAAATAGAATTGATCGGTAACATTTTAACGCCGGTTAAATGGGCCTGATAAATCAGTTTAAATAATCAATTCACCTAGATAACGTGCATCTTGATGAAAAAAATTAAGCGCTACCACTCGCACCTATCAGAAAGCCTACGACAGAAGTGGTAACCACATTGGTAACCACAACGTACAATGATACTGAAGCTTTAAATATTCACTAATGTGTATCATTAGATATTTATTAGCAATTTAAGCAACAAGAGTCCCACTTTACAAAAAAATTCAGTATAATGCGCTCCGTAACAAACGCCGGATTAGCTCAGTTGGTAGAGCAGCGCACTTGTAATGCGAAGGTCGTCAGTTCGATTCCGACATCCGGCACCATATCTCAGCCAATTTTAAAAATTGACTTTTATTCGTTAGATAGTTCACGTTACATAGTCCATCAGTACAGCACATTCCCCTACCCAATCAGATTCAAAACCCAGCTTGCACAATGCAGTTATCAGAGCCAAAAATATTCGGCTAGTTGTAAATTACCTCATTCACAATGAATCTCTCCGGCAAATTTAAATGAATCATGGAAACTCAAGTAATCCATATCCATAAAGACGCGCCCGATAAACCACAATTGGGTGCCCCATGTAATGGCTGCGGCGTTTGTTGCTTGGCAGAACCTTGCCCCGTTGGTCAAGTAATGTTCCTGCGTCGTTCTGGCCCATGTCCGGCTGTTGCGTGGCAAACAAATACAAACCGTTACCAATGCGGAATGGTCATTGCACCGTCGCTTCACCATCGTTTGATTCCACTGTGGGCTGATCGATTTTTAGCAAACATGTTTCAGCGTTGGATTGCCGCTGGTAAAGGCTGCGACTCTAGTGCAGACATTGAAGATTAGGTTTAATGAGAGTCTGTTATTAATTACCAGCCAACTTTGTATTGATAACGCAAAGATTACAAGCTTGTGTTTGCAAGCTGATTAACTTGATGACCACTCATGAATAACTCCAAACTACCAGACTGCAGACAATGTTCTCATCACTTCATCACCTACGACACGCACTTTCCGTATGGTTGCCGAGTGATGAACTTTAAAAGTAAGCAATTACCTTGCAAAGAAGTGTTTGAAGCCTCTAATGCACACTGTATGATGTTTAAAAATAAAAGCCTCACTTAATCTATATCCCATCATTAAATAACGAGTCACAAACATAATGCTAACGCTAAAGAAATTCGCAAATATACTTACCATTGCCGCAACCTTATTCATGATAATTGGCTTGGGTTTTGTACTCGTAAAAAACCTGCCTATCTCTGATTTATTTGCACAAGTTGCATTTTGTTATGTAGCTATCGCGGCTTTTAATAAAATCACATTGGGTACGCCCACGTTATGGCATAAAATTTAAAATCGATAATGGGCATGCAATGCGTTTTCAATGTACGCCAATTTAAAGCGGACTGAATAGTAAAAATCGTCGGCAATAAAAGTTTGTACCAATCAAAGCATTTAATAAAATTTATAGGCGTTATAAACAAACTGGGAAATCAAACGGGGAATTAATGATGGATGAAAAAAATATCAAACGTGGCGCTATTGCTGCGGTAGCAATCACTGCTACCTTGCTTGCAGGGACAGCCTTAAGCTCTTATTTAGTTAAGGACAAACTCACCAAGCTTCAGTCTAATCCTGACAAAGATTCGCAACTAGTATTGACTAGCCTTAGCCACAATGCCGGCTTTCTAAATTCTAGTGGTATCGCATTTTTGAAGGTGCAGAACAAATGCTATCCCGATATGAATGCAGAGGTAAAGGTTGAATACGTATTTCACCATTTACCGCTGCCGTGGGCACCTTTGCGAGCAGATATCAAAATTTATCCAGCAGGAGAAATGGCGGGCATGTTGGATAGTGTTGCAGGTGGAAAGTTTATGCTTTCAGGCAATTCATCATTAACTCCGCTAGGTGCTTACAAGCTTAAGCTCGATATTCCTAGTGTTGCAAGTAGAAATGCTGGAGAAGTGCTAGATATACCAGTGAATACCTTAAATGTGACTTACTCAAACCCAGCGGTTCGAATGGAGTGGCATTTGCCAACAATGGAATACCGGGGTCATTCAAGTGCCGTCACTGTGAAAGATGCAAACCTAGATTTTAACGTTTCAGACTACCATAAAGGCTTAGGTAGCTTGTCGTTCAATATTAATCAAATTGCTAGTAATGACATGCTGATGGACGGCTTCTCTGTAGTTAGCCGCATGGAAGAATCTGGCAAAACGCTTAATTACGTGACGTCTGCATCTGCAAGTAAAGTTCAGGCTGCAGGCAAAAACTTTAAAGATATGGCCGTAGAATTCAAACTGAATGGCATTGATGCAGAAAGTTACTATTTTCTGAGTGGCCTGATGCAAAAAACTTGTGGCGTACAACAGTTAACAATGGCTGAATCTCAACAAGCGACCGATGCTGTCAATAAAATTTTGGTTAAGGGTGGTACTTTCAATCTTAGCAAGCTGAGTGTAGATTCTGCTGAAGGAAAATTCGATGCCAACTTCGAAGTCGCGCTTAGTGAGCATGCGCCATCAGAAAAGCAGATTTCATTGGCTAAGCATCTTTCAGCAAAAGGAAATGCTGAGCTTAGCGGCAACTTATTGCCAGCTAACCAACAGCAAATGTTGCTGAGCCTAGGAGTTTCAGTGCTGAAAGACAAAAAACTCATGTCTAACTTCAACTTCAGTAACGGTAAATTAACACTTAATGGTAATCCACCTAATCAGGAATACAGCACCAAAATTCAAGAAAGCTTAGTGTTGCTTGATGTAGCGGTAAACAAATTAATTTCATCAAAACTTGGATTTGGCACTGACCCGCTCGCTAACCAAACGTTAGAAGAAGCAATTCCAGATCAGGCTACAACAGAATTTGAAGCAGCACCTGAAGCCGAAGCCGCACCAGCAGCTGAGGCTGCACCAGCGGAAGTTGCCCCAGAAGCTGTGGCGGCAGAAGCTGCTATGGGTCAATAGTTAGAGATTGCCATGGCTAACATATGCAATTAATTGATATTTATAGTTAAATAACGCCATAGCTCATGATGTAGAGTCAAAAAAAGGTTACAGAGCAATCTGTAACCTTTTTTCCTTTTTGTTGGCTTTATTTCACCAAAACCTAAATTATTTAAATACTAATTTAATTCCTCATCTAACCAATATTTAGTGCCTTTAACAGTTGCTTGTAAGGCTAATCCACTTTTTGTGATTTGATAAATCTTAATGCCGTTCACCAATGCCTCACCACCCACGGCAGCGCCTTTATCTGCTGCCTTTGCCGCGGCATCGGCATGACCACCAAACTCCCAGCCATTACTAATAAATTTATCTAGCGTATCGTGGTTATTAAAAATAAATACAGCACGGAAATCTTTAACGCCTAAACCTAAACCTACGCCGGCCTCGCCCATTTTCATGAAAGTTTGCTTGCTTGTAGCATTATTTTGCACCATACCGTAACCACCACTAAAGCTCACAAAAATAATATTCACGTTAGCATTACTAAATACAGCATACCCTGGGGCAGAGGCTATTTCGGCCTTTGCTTCAGGATGCGTTTTATACAATTCAGACAAAACATCATTTTTCATAGTGATAACAGCTTGACGTTTCTCCTGCACCGTTGTGCCGCTAGTGGTAGCGCACCCAGCTAAAACAAAAGCCATTAGTAGGCCAGTAATATTCATGATTTTTCTTTTCATTATTCGCGCTCTTTCCATTAGTTTTTTGCACATATCGACCCGTTGGTGTCATTGCGCATAATGTTAAAAATATTAGCTGGCAAAAAATATATGCTCAATTCAATATTAGCAAAGTTAATAGCAAGCTTCTACTTGAAGCTTAGCACAAGTTTTTATATTGCTAAGAACATCCACTAATTCACTATCAAGCATAAATATATTTAGATCAATAAGATAAATTATATTGGATTTAAATTACACGGCGCAGTCCTTTTTATGACAAAGGGCATTCACTAGACAAAAGAAAAATTTCTAAGTAAACCCTTATCGCATGCGCTTTCCTTAAGCTTTCCTTAAGAATTTATAGGTAGTCTAATCGACAATAGCAGTGACTTTATCTAAAAAATGGAAATTAACTTATGAAACAAAGGCTTCTATGGCTTATTATGCAACAGTCAATAATCATGCATCGCATTGCTAATTAGAGTAGCATGCGCTTGTTATCAGCCAGATATGAAGTAAAATGCTCTTATTACACATTTAATTTAATTAAATGTCGCAGAACTACAGCACTGAGTGTAAAAATAGTCGTCCTATTCAATGTAATTAATCATTGGATATGGCAATTACGTGACATAAACTTTGTCACAATTTTACCTTTAGCTTACGGTGACGGCGGTATAGGTGGCACAGGCTTTGCAACATACAAGTGCCAATAAACTCGGTGTTTATAGCCATTATATTAATGCCTATAAACTATAACTGTCATAGTAAAACTTTACAACTTACTCAAGGAACGGATTAAATATGCATAAAAACGCAATCCTCCAATACCTGAAGAAGCACGGCCAGAAAATAGACTGGGAAATAGCTGCAGGAACAAACATACCGCTTGATGAAGTGCGCGAATCGCTGACACAACTATCAAATATTGGTGAAATTTCTAGATGCATAGTCACTAGATTTGCAGACGGGAAACCCGTTGAAGGAATGCTTTGCCGTATTGCCGGCACAATTCCACCACAAGCACCTGGCAGAAAACCTGGAGTTCCAGTCACGTAAAGTCCTGTGCATAAAATCTAGTCGAATAAATTAAGTGATGAACCAAAAGTGGCAACTAGGCCTGCCTTCAGGCCAAACAAAAGCGCTTTCACTGAAACAACCCTACGCATGGCTCATTGCTAACGGTTACTTGCTGGTAGATGATCGCACTTGGGGCACTCAATATCGCGGCCCAATGTTAATTCATGCCAGCAAGGGCTTGTATGAAGAGTATTACGACTTTCTCAAGGCTAATACTGACATTCCCCTACCGGCAAAAGATAAACTTGAATACGGCGGCGTAGTTGGCATTGCCAATTTGATACTTTGTAGCCGTCCTGGTGATTTACCAGCAGGTGTTACCCGCCAGCAGCGCGCCCATTTTAGTGGTGTTCATCAGGAATATTTTGGCTTTTTGTTTGAGCATGCAACGCCATTAACACTGATGCCATGCCGTGGAAAACTTGGGATTTTTGACATAGATGTGGACGCACTTTTGGCAGCACCAAAGGCGGCACAGGCTGAATTGTTTTAAAAGCTACACATTTTATTAAAGCTTGATATTTTAAAGCTTCACATTTTAAGCATGAAAAGCTAATATCCTACTAAATCAGTAAGGATTAAATTAATTGAAAGATTCAATAGAAAACAACACGTTTATCACTGGCTGGAAATTCGAGAACAGCTACACGCAATTGCCCTCCCCATTTTTTGTTAAACAAAACCCCACGCCAGTTAACTCGCCTAGCATTGTGATTTTTAACCACCCGCTAGCAGCATCTCTAGGTTTAAAGGTAGAAGCTTTATTAGCTGACAGCGAAGGCGTGGGGTTTCCAAGCAAACAGCTTTTCTCTAGCAATCAAATTTTTTCAGGCAATCAAATCCCACAAGGTGCAGAGCCCATTGCACAGGCTTATGCTGGCCATCAATTTGGCCATTTCAACATCCTTGGCGATGGCCGTGCAATTTTGCTGGGTGAACACATAACCCCAATCGGAGCTCGCTTCGACATTCAACTTAAAGGTGCTGGCGAAACCGCTTATTCGCGCCGTGGCGATGGTCGCGCAGCGCTTGGGCCCATGCTTAGAGAGTACATCATCAGCGAGGCCATGCATGCGCTTGGCGTACCCACCACGCGCAGCCTAGCTGTGGTAACTACTGGCGAACCGGTTTATCGCACTGGCGCGCTTCCGGGCGCAATTTTAACGCGTGTCGCTTCGAGTCATATCCGCGTAGGTACCTTTCAATTTGCAGCGGCTATCGATGACGATTCTGAAGCCATTAAGGCGCTTGCAGATTACACCTTGAATCGGCATTTTTCAAAACAAGTTATTGAAGCAGACACAGAGCAGACTGGCACTAAAAATAAATACCTAAGCTTACTTGAATGCGTAATAGATAATCAGGCATCACTCATTGCAAAGTGGATGCAGATTGGCTTTATACACGGCGTAATGAACACCGACAATATGGCCATTTGCGGTGAAACTATAGATTACGGACCTTGCGCATTTATGGATACCTACGACCCTGCAACCGTTTTTAGCTCAATTGATCAACAAGGTCGTTATGCGTTTGCAAATCAGCCGCATATAGCCCAGTGGAATTTAGTCAGATTTGCAGAAACCTTGCTACCACTTTTGCATACTGAGCAAACGACAGCGATAGCGATTGCAGAAACCGCGTTACATACTTTCTCAGTAAAATTCAAACAATACTGGCTGACTGGCATGTGCGCGAAGTTAGGGCTATTTACAGAACAAGCTGACGACGCATTATTAGTAGAAAACTTGCTAAATTGTATGGCTAAACATGGCTTAGACTATACCAATACTTTTCGTGAGTTGAGTTTAGAAGCAAACATGCAACAACCAATGTTAGGCGCGCCAGACTTCATCGCTTGGCATAAAGCATGGCATAAGCGATTGCTTAATCAAGATGAAAACTTAGAATCTGCTATACAACTAATGCTAGAAACCAACCCAGCCATTATTCCACGTAATCATCAGGTAGAAGCCGCACTCAGCGCCGCAGAAGCGGGTGATTTAGGCGTGTTAGAAATGTTGCTAGAAGCCTTAGCCCAGCCATTCAATAGCAACCCGAATCACCAAGCTTATCGCGCGCCACCACCGCCATCTAACACGCCCTATAAAACTTATTGCGGAACATAATTAGTATGCTGAATTTTTTAATCTCTACCATCGCTTTTTCCATCGCGGTGTATGGCCTTAATTTTTACTTCAGAGCACAAAATCTAACGGCCTCGCGCTCGCGCACCGTTGTGGTTATGCTTGCAGCTACCTTAATTTCAATAGCCGCAGGTTGGGTGTTAGATCAATTAGATGGCGAGGCAGAGTTACACAAAAACGACCCATCAATAATGGCCGTTGTTCAATCTGGTGACCCAGTACAAATCGCTAAAGTTTTAGCTGGGTTTAATTAACAAAAAAAATCTGAAAACATCTCAACTATAGGTCAAATTTTTACTATTATTTAGATTCTTTAATAAGCTTATAAATCGATTCAACACCGTCATCGCTCAATGCTCCAACTTCTGCATTTAGCTGTAAAAATCGAACCACATTAATTACTTGGCACGTCACTTAATTACGAGCAATGATCTTCACTAATGAGTGATACTGAAACTTTCGTGATTTCATACGGTCATAATTATACTCTGAATATATTTTTTACGTAAATATGCTCAGCGGTTTCATCTGAAAACTTGACCAAAGCACGCTGCTTCAATATGGAGTTCAAATTTTGTGGAAAATCTATAGTTTTTTTACAACCTTAAGTGTATCTAACTTAAACAACACAACACGCGACCATCTGAGAGATCATTTATTTGATAGATTTATGGTGCACTGAGGCAGATATAGAATGTAAATGTCATCACCATTAACATTACCAATAATTAAATATCAAATTAACGTAGCAAATTTTCTATCAATTGAATTCAATTTTCATTTAGTTTCATATCTAAATAATTCTAATGGAAATACTTTAAATATCAGTACGTAATTAATTTTAAATATGCAATAATTCTAATTTATGATATCTATTTGATTAATGATACTCAAATAGATAAAATAACATTAAATTAACCATGTTTTTTAAATTAAATTCTATTTTATGAATTATTTATCAACTTCCTCACCCACTTACAAAGCGTAATTGTTGTGATCTAGGCAAAGTATCTAGATAAACCGAAGCATAATAATTTTATAAAATAAAAAAACTACATTTCACGAAAATATATAAATTAAAACTATTGCTATCACTCATTTTAGGTATACAATTAAAATATGAAAAATGATACTAACAATTATAACGATAATAACAACAATAACTTAATGACTTACCTTAAGTTTCTCGACTTATCTAAATTATTACGTGGCAGTGTTGATTATCCTGAGCTAGATTCAATTGAAGAGCGCATCCTAAACCAATGCGCTGCCGCTTGGCTTGCTGGTAAACCAGCAACGGTCTTAGAATCTATGCATGCCTGCACCGACATCTCAGCAGGCACTGCGCATAGACGCCTTAAAATCTTACGTCAAAAAGGCTTCATCTCTTTAAATGTTGATGAAACAGATAATAGAATTAAATACATTGTGCAAACTAATCTGTGCAAAAATTATTTTGCACAACTAGGAAAATGCATCAATGGTGCATTAGTTTCTTAAGTACGTAGTTGGGTTAAACCTACAAACACCAACCATCACTTATAGTTCCCTATAAAAGCGCTTACTATTTGTGAAAAGTGAAACATATCAATGATGACGATGTACTGAACCATCACCAATACTTTCAGCTCAACAATTAGCCTTAAAGCCACCTCTTACAAGCATTCCACCAGTAAAATAAGGTATATTTAGTGCGTGAAAATACACTCTAAATTCTACTGATATTGGAATAATATGAACGATCGTATTCAGCAATTATTACAGCAGATTACAGCGCTTGAAGATGATTTGCGCATCGCGCTTAGTGAGCAACCTAGCTCTGTATTTTTCCAGATTAAAGGAAAACGCGTAGAGTTTGAACAATCCATCAAAGAAACTCACAGACGACTTAAACGTAATTTTTTTCGCTGGCTGATTACAGACCGACCGCAAAATCTGATTACTGGGCCGATTATCTACGCGATGATTATTCCATTAATCATCACCGATTTATTCATCACTTTTTACCAAGTCACTTGTTTTCCCATATACGGCATTAAAAAAGTACGCCGCGCAGATTATGTTATTTTCGACAGGCAACATTTGAGTTATTTGAATTTTATTGAAAAATTCCACTGTACTTATTGTGCTTATGGCACAGGCATGATTGCTTATATCAGTGAAATTGTGGCGAGAACCGAGCAGTATTTTTGCCCGATTAAGCATGCGAGAAAAGTGTTAGGCACACATGCGCGCTATATTCATTTTTTGGAATTTGGTGAAGCTGAGGATTACGAAGCTAAGCTTGAACAGTATCGCCGTGCATTGGGTAAGGATTAAAAAAGCTAGAAGCTGTCGAAAAAGTGTGAAGTTTATTATTTTTTCTGCGGCGTAATAATATTGCAGTAATCTTTTAAATAAGCCACGGCTTCGGTTAAATGTTCGTCTGATTCATCTAGCAAATAGATGCTGGCATCTTCAACAAACTCGCCCCAAAGTGACTGCAATTGCTCCTGCTCATCGTGAGGCGCTTTTTTTATCAGCTTGGCGACTTCGTTTTCTAGTAAGCCATTTTCACGAATATTCAACACCGCTTTTTTAGCTTCTCCCACAGTTAAAGCTGTTTTTTGTTTCAAACCCGCCGCGGCACATATAAATAAGCTTAATAATAAAGTATCGTCTTCAGTACCATTGGTTAATAAAAACCAATCTTCTGCAAGTTTTTTATCGAACTGACTGACATCGTTCATCGGGTCAAACAAAAAGAAATATTGACGTACTTTTAAGTCAGTAAAAACCGTGGCCAAAGGTGCTGATGCACTGACTATTTTAGGAATATCTTCCTGCTGAATGCTAGCAAGCGTTTGCATTGCCAAGGGTAAAAATGCTTCTGGCACCTCATCTAAAAACTTTTTAGAGCAGCTGACCTCACCTAAAAAACTCCACTCTTTACGCATCGCGGTGAAAATTTCAAACAAAGCATTTTCATCAGGGAATCTGGATTTTCCTGTACCTAATTTACCTGCACCTAATTTTTTAGCGCCATAAGCTAAAAATAGCACCGCAGTACGAAGCACATGTTTAGCGGGTGCGTGTAAATCGTTAAAAACTCGGCTAGGCGTGCCTATCTTTTTGAGTAAATCATTAGCCAAGCCAAGCACTTGCTTAAATTGCTCATGTGTTTCAATAGCCTGGCGATATTTTGCAACCGTGATATGGCTGTTTAAGCACCTCTTTAAAAAGTCACTTTCAGAGTCAAATCTTGGAGAACCAAAATGGTCATCTTCTGGCAGTGCGTAAAGCGCTTTTAGCATTTGCGAACCACCGCGAGAAAGCGTGCGAAATGACTTTTCTTTAATCATTTGCGCGGCTAATTCCAGATCGCCATTGCTGGCATGCTCAAGATGCAAGCTCACTAAACTGGCCATCCGAACGCTGGCTTGTTCTAAGTTTTCACGTAGATGTGACGATGCGCCAAAATATTCAGAAATTTGAACGGTGCCGGTGGCGGCATCATTGATTATTTCTTCAATTTTGGCCTGCTCTATCAGCTTATTTTGCACAGCATACTTCAGCGCCTTATCTAAAAAAGGCGCGTTGTCGTAAAAAGCTAAAGACTGACTATTTTCAGCAGGAATCATCTCAACCATCATCAATCGCTCTAGCTAAATAGCCGAATCGTCTTCTTCGTCGCTTTTAGCTTTCGCTTCTTTAGCGGCGGCATCTTTGGCTTCGGCTTCGGCTTTTTCTTGATCTTCGTCGATAATCGCTAGCTCAGCTTCAGCAGTGGCTTCATTTTCCAGCATGGTAGTTAACAGTATCAATACATTGGCATAAACATCCGGATGATCGTGTCTGAGCAACCAAGTGACTTCTTTCCAGTCATGATCACTAATTTCCGAGCGTGAAATATCTTCGGTATCGAGTGGATTTGAAGTGCCGACAATTTCTTCAGCACGATCTGAAAGGTAATCGGCTAAGGCTTCATAGCCAAATTCCAGCTCGGCAATCGCCTCGATAAATTCATTAGCATCAGCGTCTTCTCTAAAAATAACCGCATTGAACATGCCGCGTAAATGCTCGTGCGAACGCTCGCCATAAAGTCTATCTAACACTACCGTGCGCGCAAATTGGTCTGGCGTAATTAGTAAACTTAAAATAGATTGTTTAGAAGAATCATATTCACGTATTACCGCCAATAAGTCTTTTGGCGGCATATCATCCAGCACTTCTACCAGCGCATGGTCGCCATCGGTTTCTACCAAGGCAGTCAATAAAGCTTCGGCTCTTACAATGTCGCCAGACTGAATAAGGCTGCTGGCTTGTACGATTAAGGCATTGGTCATGTTTTGTCCTGTTACTTAAATTTCAAATGAATCCGAGATGATATTTTTACAAGCTACTCGCGGCTATCAAACCCTTGATCTGCCATCCACTCGCTACCGGCTTCATTCAAATCTTCTGAGTCACCGTCATCATCGTCAGATTCTTCTGGCTGATGATGATCTTCGCTGACTTCATAGCGTGAGAACATATATTCAAGCATCACGGTAGTCAGCAAAAAATCCTCGCCGCCTTCGGTGTTTTTGAGCATTTCAACCGTAGCCGTTGCCCAAGGTTCAAATTGCACGCAAGGCGCAATTGAATCCCATGAAGGAAAGCCACCTGGTTCTTTAGGCAGATAATTTAAGATGGGTTTTGCGTTTTTTACAGTGATGCTTTTATGAAAAGCCACCGCCATCATTTCTGGATTAGATTCCATCATTGGCATTAAATCTGCAATTTGAGTGCGACGGTCTTTAAGTCTAGCTTTCAGCACATCACTGCCGCCAGAATCGGTTTTTAAATCATCAATTTCGGCCACATAAGTGGCCATTAATTCGGTAAAGTATCGAGATATTCTCATTTTTTTAACACTCCATCTAAGTAGTATTGCCAAATTTCACGGGCAGTTTCAGTTGGATTATCCAACAAACTGCGCCTGCGATTTTCATCATACGCACTGCGTTTATTAATATCAGAAAGGTTTTCGTAAGCTTCTTGCACTTCTCTAAAAAGTGCTGGGGCATCGCTAGAGGCGTTTTTATCAGGATGTAACTGAGAGGCTTTCTTACGATAAGCACTTTTGATGTCGCTTAAGGCAACATTGGCTGCAACGCCTAAAACTGCATAATAATCTTTCAATTTTCTTCTCACCTAAGCTAGCGTGTAGTTTGCGTGCTTAAAGCTTGCAAACCTTTAACCTTCGCATGATACATGTGATTGCCGCTTATTTTGCGCTTGGGTCAGTATCTTTTGCGCTTAATCAAACAAAAAGCGTGAAAAATCAATTAGTCTATAAATTAGTTAGAACACTTAATTTAAAAGTTATTTTTGCTTAAAAATGAATACTTAGGTCATTTAACTGTCGCATAATCGTATTCGAAAATAGTTATTAACAACGGTAAGTCTTTTTATTTATTAATTTAGGAGTTTTTCATCATGAATAAGTCACTCAGCATTATTTTAACCGCTACGTTAGGCCTAGGTTTGAGCTTAGCTTTATCTGCGCCAGCATTTGCAGACCATGACGGCATGGGCGAGCATTGCAAAATGCATACTAAAAAAACCTTTGAAGAAGCCGACACCAACAAAGACGGCACGCTAGATAGAGAAGAAGCAAAAGCGGCCTGTAGTAAAAATTTCGACATGATGGATACCGATAAAGATGGCACGGTAAGCAAAGAAGAGTTAAATGTTTGTGGTCGCGGCATGCACACTAAAAAAGGCCAAGCCATGCACGATAAACGCTCAAAAGAGTTTACTGCTGCGGATAAAGACAACGATGGCACATTAACTAAAGATGAAGCTAAAAAATTGCCACGTGTTTCTAAAAGCTTTGATGCGATTGATGTTGATAAAGATGGTACTTTAGACCGTGAAGAAATTCATCAGTTTATGCATGAACATAAAGGTATGTAGGCTAGTTAATTTAATTAATCCTAGCGTTAGAATAGCGTAAGAATGCCGCCTTTAGGCGGCAAGGAGCTGTAATGAAAGCGATACAAATATTTGACCCAGCAATGTGTTGCAACACTGGCGTTTGTGGTGTGGATGTAGATCAGCAACTGGTGAATTTTTCTGCCGATGTAGATTGGGCGAAGCAAAATGGCGCACAAATCGAGCGTTTTAATCTAGCACAACAACCTATGGCTTTTGCCAATAATCAGCTGGTAAGAGAATTCTTAGAGCGCTCTGGGCAAGAGGCGCTACCGTTAATTTTGGTTGATGGCGAATTTGCCTTGGCTGGGCGTTATCCAAGCCGAGCTGAGCTATCTCGCTGGGCTGGCATTGATTTGGCTGCTTCTGGAGTAAAACTAGAGCCTGAAATCAAACCAAGCGAAGGCTGTTGCAGTGGCGGTAAATGTTGTTAAACCATAAAGGCAATGTATCCGCATGAAATTCCTTGAAAATCCGCCACGCTTTCTATTTTTTACTGGCAAAGGTGGCGTCGGTAAAACCTCTATTGCCTGCGCCACAGCAATCCAATTAGCTGAAGCTGGCAAACAAGTGCTTTTGGTCAGCACCGACCCAGCCTCAAATGTCGGCCAAGTTTTTGGCATTAACATAGGCAACAACATCACGGTAATTCCAGCCGTAAAAAACTTAGCCGCCTTAGAAATTGACCCACAAGCCGCCGCGCAATTATATCGAGATAAAATTGTTGGGCCTGTGCGTGGCTTATTACCAGAAGCGGTGGTTAAAGGTATAGAAGAGCAACTTTCTGGCGCATGCACCACAGAAATAGCGGCCTTTGACGAGTTCACCGCCCTGCTCATAGATTCATCCCTAACCGCTGCCTACGATCACATCGTGTTTGATACTGCGCCCACCGGCCATACGATTCGGCTTTTACAATTACCAGGTGCTTGGAGTGGATTTTTAGAAGAAGGCAAAGGCGATGCCTCTTGCTTAGGCCCACTAGCTGGCCTAGAAAAACAGCGCGAGCAATATAAAGCCGCTGTGGATGCGCTAGCCAATGCTAATCGCACACGCTTGATTTTGGTGGCAAGAGCGCAGCAATCGACCTTACGCGAAGTGGCTCGCACACATGAAGAATTAGCCTCCATTGGCCTAAAAGCAGCAATATTTAGTGATTAATGCCCTACTACCAAAAACTGAGGCGGAATCTGATGCTTTAGCCGCTGCCATTTACCAGCGTGAACAAACCGCCTTGCTGAATATTCCTGAAGTTTTAAAAGCATTGCCGCAAGATATGGTGGTGCTTAAAGCGTTTGATTTGGTCGGTTTAGATGCGCTACGACAATTGCTAAAAAATACGCCTTGGCATGCGCAAAAAACCACGAATGCACTTAGCCATACGACACTAACATCAGGTAAGCCTAGCCTGTCTAAATTGGTTGATAGTATTGCCGCAGATGGTCATGGCTTAGTCATGTTAATGGGCAAAGGTGGTGTTGGTAAAACTACTATCGCGGCGGCGGTAGCGGTTGAATTAGCGCACCGCGGTTTGCCTGTGCATCTGACCACTTCAGACCCAGCTGCGCATCTATCTGAAACTTTAAACGGTGTGCTTACTAACTTGACAGTCAGCCGCATAGATCCGCATGCAGAAACTGAACGCTACCGCCAGCATGTACTTGAAACCAAAGGCGCAACGCTAGACGCACAAGGCTTTTTATTATTGGAAGAAGATTTACGCTCGCCCTGCACTGAGGAAATTGCTGTATTTCAGGCGTTTTCACGCATTATTCGTGAGGCCGGCAAAAAGTTTGTGGTAATGGATACCGCACCAACCGGCCATACTTTACTATTGCTAGACGCTACCGGTGCTTATCATCGAGAAGTATCACGGCAAATGGGCAATACTAATTTGCATTTCACCACGCCGATGATGCAGTTACAAGACCACAAGCAAACCAAAGTGCTTATCGTTACGTTAGCTGAAAAAACGCCTGTGCTAGAGGCGGCAAACTTACAGGCAGATTTACGCAGAGCTGGCATAGAACCTTGGGCCTGGGTGATTAACAATAGTATCGCAGCAACGTCTACCAGCTCACAATTACTGCATCAACGCGCTTTAAACGAACTTCCTGAAATCGATACCGTGGCTACCAAACACGCAAAACGTTATGCAATTGTGCCCATGCTTAAAGAAGAACCAATTGGCGTTCAGCGCTTATTAGACCTTTCTGCCTGATTAATTTTCGCATAATAGTTAATCTTTTCAAGCGTTCAAAAATTGGTAATACACTTTGATAATACACCGTCGTGATTGACGCTCACTAGCATCAACAAGTATCATCCATCCCTATGAAAACACCACAAAGACTTGAACCCTTACTCGAAGACGGCTTGATTGATGACGTGATTCGTCAGCTAATGAGCGGCAAAGAAGCCACCGTATATGTAGTGCGTTGCGGCGATGATGTGCGCTGCGCTAAGGTTTACAAAGAAGCTAATAAGCGTAGTTTTAGGCAAAGTGTAGATTACACCGAAGGCCGCAAAGTCAAAAATAGTCGCCAGTCACGCGCGATGGAAAAAGGCTCTAAATTTGGCCGTAAAGCCCAAGAAGAAGCATGGCAAAGTGCCGAAGTGGATGCTTTGTATCGCTTGGCAGATGCAGGCGTGCGCGTGCCTAAACCGTACAATTTTTACGAAGGCGTATTAATTATGGAGCTAGTGACGGATGCCAATGGCAACGCTGCGCCAAGATTAAACGACGTCGTTTTTACCGCAGAAGAAGCGCGCGCTCATCATGCAACGTTAATTAAAGAAGTGGTGCGTATGTTATGCACTGGCATAGTGCATGGCGATTTATCTGAGTTTAATATTTTAATGAGTAGCGATGGCCCAGTGATTATTGACCTGCCACAAGCGGTTGATGCCTCAGGCAATAATCACGCAAAAGACATGCTAGAACGCGATGTAGGCAATTTAAGTGCCTATTTTGGACGCTTTGCGCCTGAATTATTGACCACGCAATATGGCAAAGAGATTTGGGATTTATACTCACATGGTAATTTGAAATTAGAATCCGAATTAAGCGGTCGCTTTAGAGAAAGCAATAAAGCGGTAGATCTAAAAAGCGTGATGCGCGTGATTGACGATGTGCGTAAAGAAGAAGCGGCGAAGCAATTGCGTAAGTTAGAAGCGCAAGAATCGCCGGATTAATTTAATCAGACGCGAGCTCTGCCAGCTTAACTAGCTACTTTCAAATAGTGACGCCAGCCACCTAAATGCGAAATATCAACCGCATCTAAAGTGGCGTAGTGTTCACATAAAAAACCATTCACACAACTGCCATCCGCCAAACTTAAAGTGCCAAAACCTAAGGGTGCTGGCACACCAGAAACAAAGGCACCATAATTTTCTATCGGCAGTTTCCAAATTTCTAAGCTAATTGCAAAACCTTCATTAGCTACCTTTAACAAACCCGGGCGCGCGGGTGTGAAGCCGTTTAACTTAAAAAATTTATAGTCTGGTGTGGTGCAGATTTCTTGCACGAACGTGCCACCTAGCGATGTTAATTGTGTGTTTAGCGGTAAACCGGTCATGTGCGCGCCGCAAACGGCTACGTTGATAAATTTTGCAGTATTGGTCATAAAATCTCTCGTTAAAGTCTCTCGTTAAATTCTGTCGTTATTGCTGATATCGCTGTTCAGTTAAATAATGCGATGTTGCAAAAAATTTTCATCATCGTCATGCCGACGAGACAGTAAAGGTCTTCCCCACAGAATATACGTGCTGAAGCACATTATTCTGAGTGAAAAGTCGGTATCCAGTGTCGTAAGTCACTAGATTCCGTGTCAAGCACGGAATGACCGGGTGTTTAGTGGAATAGCTAATAGTTAATAGTTAATAGTTAATAGTTAATAGTTAATAGTTAATAGTTAATAGTTAAAAAATCAGGATTTTTGCAAAAAAATACCGGTTGCACCTAATGTTTTAGGATTTTTTTCATGTAACTTTTCTGCTAATTCAAGCAACTGTTTATCTTTAAAGGCCGGCGCACAAATTGTGATTCCGAAAGGCAATCCATTGGCTTGAAAACCAGTTGGAACAGCTGTCGCAGACAAATCTAACAAATTCATAAAGTTGGTGTAATAACCTAAATTGGAATTACACGTCACAGGATCGGCGTTCACCTCAGCAATTTTATAAATAGTGCCAGCAGTTGGCGTCACCATAATGTCGATGTCTTGCCAAACTGCTTCAGCTTTACGTTGTAAGGCTTTTAGCTTGTATTGTGCATTGTAAGTATCCACCGCACTGAATTTAGTCGCGTTGCTGATAATCTGCTTGGTCACCGGGAAAATTGCATCTGGTTTAGCCTCAAAGAATGTTTGAATTGCGGCATAACGCTCGGCCACCCAAGGGCCTTCGTAAAGAAGGCGAGCTGTTTCTAAAAATGGCGCAAAATCTATTTCAATGGCTTTACCACCAATCGCTTCTAGCTGCTTAATGGCTTGTTGAAACAGCGCTGGCGTCTCGGTATTATTAAAAAATGCCAACTGGCTAGGCGCTGGCACGCCAAAAGTAAAGCTGTTAGCAAAAGGCTTATTTAGCGTAATGTTTACCTGACGTGAATAAGCATCTTCGGCATCAAAGCCTTGTGCGCTTTCAAGTACGGTGGCCGCTTCTTGGGCGCTTAAAGCAAAAATAGAAACACAATCTAGCGTGCGGCAAGCTGGCACAACGCCCTGTGTACTAAGTAAGCCACAAGTAGGTTTATGCCCGACTAAATTATTAAAAGCCGCTGGTACTCGGCCTGAACCAGCGGTATCGGTACCTAAACTGAAACTAGCCAAGCCCAAAGCCACAGCGACGGCTGAACCAGCACTTGAACCGCCTGAAATATAGTCCGGGTCAAAGCTATTATTCACAGCGCCATAGGGTGAGCGTGTGCCAACGAGGCCAGTTGCAAACTGATCTAAATTGGTTTTTCCCACAGGAATTGCGCCCGCATCGATCAGTTTTTGCACGACAGTGGCAGATTTTTCTGGAATATACGCATATTCAGGGCAAGCCGCAGTAGTAGGAATACCAGCTAAATCGATATTGTCTTTAATGGCAAAGGGAATTCCATATAAGGGGAAATCTGCTGGATTTTTTCCTGCTAAATTTTGTGCGTAAACCAGCATTTCATTTAGCTGTAAGCGGCGTATCCAAATGTTTTGACTATTTTCTTCGCCGATTTCCGCATCAAGTTGCGTGACTAAACTAGTAGGCGTCAGCGCCCCAGAAAGATATAAACCACGTAGGTGTGAAATTTGTAAGTTCATATTATTTATGCCTCTTTAATCACGATTAGATTTTGCCCAGCGCTGACAGTCATGCCTTCAGTGCATAAAATTTGCGTCACAGTGCCTGCGCAAGTGGCTGTCACTGAAATTTCCATTTTCATGGATTCAACAATCACGACAACATCGCCTTCGTTCACTAAATCACCTAATTTAAGTTTGATTTGCCATAGATTACCAGCCACGTGTGAAGTGAAAGCACGGCTACCTAGCGGCACTTCTAATGCTTCACCGGCATCGGCACTTGCAATTTCATTACTGTAATTGGCTTGGCCACTAGCTATCCAACGCTCGCGCTCTTCATCAAAAGCAGCTTGCTGTTTTGTTTTAAAAGCGTTGATTGAGTCGGCTTCATCTGTTAAAAACTGTTTATAATCTTTTAACTTGAACACATCCTCTTCTATATTGAGTTTGAATTTACCGTGCGGAAAGTCTTCACGCATTTGTACAAGCTCATCCGCCTCGACTTGATAAAAACGGATTTGATCAAAGAAACGTAACAACCAAGGCTTGCCATCTGTAAAATCTTTAGTCTGGTTCCAGCGGTTCCACATTTGTATGGTGCGGCCAACAAATTGATAACCACCCGGCCCTTCCATACCGTAGACGCACATATACGCACCACCAATACCCACGGCATTTTCTGGCGTCCAAGTACGTGCCGGATTATATTTTGTGGTCACCAAGCGGTGACGTGGATCAACTGGCGTGGCCACTGGTGCGCCCAAGTACACATCGCCGAGTCCCAAAGTTAAATAGCTGGCATTAAAAAGAATATCTTTCACTTCTTCTATACTGTTTAAGCCATTAATTCTGCGAATAAACTCAATATTGCTCGGTGTGCCGGATGAGGTATCGCACCACGGCGCATCTTTACGCACCGATTGCATATATTTTTCTATGGCCAACTGTGTGGCGGCATCATCCCAAGACAAAGGCAAATGGACGATACGGGTCGGCACTTCCATTTCATCTACACTAGGCAGCTCAGATTCAGCAAGGTGCAGAATTTGAATAAGTTTATTGACCGGTAACATCAAACTTTCAAAATGGACTTGTAGCGAGCGTATGCCGGGTGTTAGATCAATAATGCCAGTGACGTTTTCACGTTCCAGCCATTGCATTAGCGCATGCACTCGGAAGCGTAAATTTAAATCTAGCACTAATTCGCCATATTCAATTAACAGGTATTTATCGCCTGATTGACGATACACCACTTTAATTTGATCTGAGGTAGCGGCAATTTCAGTCAATACAGGGCTGTGAATTTTGCTGTGAATTTGACTGATCACCAACTTGGCCGGTTCGCTTATTTGTACTTCTGTTAGATTAGCCACCACACCATTTTGTGCTTTTTCCTGTGCACCAGCCTGCTCCTGACTGATTCTAATAAAGCGAATTTTATCCCCAGCCTTAAGCTGACCCATTTTCCATAACTCAGCTTGAATAATGGTCGCAGGACAAACAAAGCCGCCCAAACTTGGCCCGTCTGGACCTAAAATTACCGGCATATCGCCTGTAAAATCAACCGCGCCTATGGCATAGGCATTGTCATGGATGTTAGATGGGTGTAAACCAGCCTCACCGCCATCTTTACGTGCCCATTGTGGTTTGGGGCCTATCAAGCGAACGCCAGTGGTATTGGAGTTGTAATGCACTTCCCAATCAGTAGTAAAGAACATTTCAATATCAGCGTCGGTAAAAAAGTCTGGTGCGCCATGTGGGCCATACAACACGCCAATTTCCCATTGATGGCTATAGCTGGGCTGTAATTTCTTAGCCAGCGATTTTGCGCTATATGCTGGTGTATCTTGCCTGGTATATTGACTGATATAGTTAGTTAAATGCAGCACATCGCCTATTCTTAAAGTTCTGCCGCCATGTCCGCCAAACTGGCCTAAGGTAAAGGTAGATTTACTGCCTAGATAATCTGGCACATCAAAGCCACCTTGCACAGCCAAATAAGCGCGGCAACCAACACCTGTAATTTTGCCAATTTTTAAAACGCTGCCGGCTTTCACTTGGTAAGACTGCCATAGTTGAATGGCCACACCATCCAGCGTAGCCTCTATCGGCGCACCGGTAATGGCAATCACCGTATCGGTGTTAAATTTAAGCTTAGGGCCTATTAAAGTAATTTCCAAGCCCGCAACACCCTCGGCATTGCCCACTAGCTTATTGCAAAACCGAAAAGCCAAGTGATCCATAGGGCCAGAAGGTGGTACGCCTACCGCCCAATAACCGACACGGCCAGGGTAATCTTGTATGGTGGTCATGATGCCGCCATCTTGCACATCTATGGTCTGCGGCTTGTAGACAAAACTATTCAAGTAACGCGTAATTTGCTTGCCCGCGGGGAATACTGCATCGGCCAGCACTTGGCGTAAATACTCCAAATTAGTTTCAATGCCACTCAAATGCGTTTCGTTTAAAGCCCCTTGCATTTTCGCTACGGCGCTATCTCGATCTGCCGCATGCACCAATACTTTACCTATCAAAGGATCATAAAAAGGCGACACCTCGCTGCCTGTTTCTACCCAACTATCATTTCTAGCCAGCGCTGAAAATTTTACTTCAGTCATTACGCCACTAGAGGGCTGAAAGTTTTTATTCGGATCTTCAGCATACAAGCGTACTTGTATGGCATGGCCTTTAGGTTGGTGAATATAGCTGTCTAAGGCGTTTGTTTCACCCGCGGCAATGCGTATCATCCACTCGACTAAATCTAGGCCGGTGACTAATTCAGTGACACCATGCTCTACCTGTAAACGAGTATTCACTTCTAAAAAGTAAAATTCATTGCTTAACGTATCGTAAACAAACTCAACCGTACCAGCAGAGCGATAATTTAACGCGCACCCTAAGCGCACAGCGGTTGCACATAAAGCCTGACGCGCTTCTTCAGAAATATGCGGCGCTGGGGTTTCTTCAATCACTTTTTGATTACGTCTTTGCACAGAACAATCACGCTCACCTAGCGCAATCACTTGACCTAAACCATTGCCGAAAATCTGCACCTCAATATGCCGCGCGGCTTGTACGTATTTTTCTAGGTAGAGACCGGTTTCTTTAAAGTTTGCACGCGATAAACGTTGTACAGATTCAAAAGCAGCGTTTAACTCGTCAGCACTCCAAATTAATTGCATGCCTATGCCACCACCACCAGCGGTACTTTTCAACATCACCGGATAGCCAATAATGGCCGCTTGCGTATGCGCCTCTGCCACATCGGCCAACAAACCAGTGCCGGGTAACAATGGCACGCCATTTTTTTCGGCAAGTTCACGTGCGGTGTGTTTCAGGCCAAAATCACGCATTTGCTTAGGCGTGGGGCCAATAAAGGCAATGCCTGCAGCCTCACAGGCTTCAGCAAAATCTGCATTTTCAGATAAGAATCCATAACCAGGATGTATCGCTTCTGCACCTGTTTCAAGCGCAACTTGCAGAATTTTTTCTACATTTAAATAGCTTTCAGCCGCAGGTGCAGCACCTATAAAAATAGCCTCATCAGCCTCTAGCACATGGCGTGCGCCAGCATCGGCTTGTGAATAAACCGCCACAGATTGAATACCCATATTTTTAAGGGTACGAATAACGCGACAAGCAATTTCACCGCGATTAGCAATTAGCACTTTTTTAAACATTTTTATTCTCGTTACAGTGCGAGTCGTCTCGCTTGTTTCATGCCGCATTAGGTCGTCCTGCTGCGGTTGCTAAATTAAGCTAAAACTTAAGCTTAAGCTTTAAATATAAAACTAATCCCAAACCAATAACTGAATAGGCGTTGGGTCATACGCGTTACAAGGGTTATTGAGTTGCGGGCAGTTTGAAATCAACACCAACACATCCATTTCAGCGCGCATTTCTACATATTTACCCGCCCCTGAAATACCATCGGCAAAACTCAAGCCGCCCTCTGGCGTCACTGGCACATTCATAAAGAAATTGATGTTGGCGCTAATGTCACGCTTGGTCATAGACCTATCATGCACATGTTCAGAATGATTTAGCGCATGCATAAAACTATCTCTACAGCTATGCATAGGGCGTTTTGCTAAGTCATAACGCACGGTATTACTTTCTGCTGAACAGGCACCGCCTAAAGTGTCATGGCGACCGCAAGTGTCAGCGGTAATGGTTAGCATAGGATTTCCTTCACTGGAATACAGCACTGAACCTGTAGTGAGATAAATTTGCCCTTGGCGCTGAATGGTATCGGCGGCGCTATAACGCTCTTCAGCATCATTCGCGTTGTAAAACAGCGTATCAACCGCTTGATTGCCTTTCAAATCTAAAATTCGAAAAGTTTGGCCTTTTTTAACTAAGCCAGTCCAAGCCTCACCTGCCAAACATATTTCATTCAGCACGGCCTGTTCAATCTGGAATTTACTTTCAATTAACATCGCTAATCCTAATCTGCATAAAAACGTTCTGTGTTGATAAAGCCGCGTTGATTCTGCTCACATGCGTTACGGCAAACATCATCTGCCGCTGCCGCACCTGCATGAAAAGCGGTTAATAAAACATCGGCTGGTTGATACATTGGATTGATTTCTAAAGGATGCGGCGCGGTTGATAACACCACCAACACATTCATATCAAACCGAATATCAACCACATCGCCCGCTTGACTATTGCCTACGTTGAACACCAAACCGCCTTCGTTATTAGCAGAAGCTTTGCTAAATAAATTGATATTGGCGACTAAATCGCGCTTGCCTAGACCATGCTTAGCCAACTCTATCAGCAAGCCATCTTTGGCGTTACGCTTCATGGTATTGCGGTCTGTTTGGTAATGGCTAGCGCCATATTTTCGTTCTATTAATGCTGCGTCAGAAAACCCACACATGGTGTCGTGCCAGCCTACGCTGTCATTGATAAACGAGCACATCACGCGCCCCATATCTGAGTAGCACACATTACCAGTGGTTAAAAATGCCGTGTGCTGAGACTTTAAAGTATCTGGCATGTTGTAGCGCTCTAGCTTGTCTTCAACGTTATAAAGCAACATGGAAACATTGGCGCCGCCTTGTAAATCGGTAAACCTTAAAGCACTACCGCGTCGCATAAGGCCAGACCAATGATTGCCACCGGGTACGGTTTCTTGCCATAGTGTTTTGCTTACAAGTAAATCTTTTGAATTTAATGTCATATTTTTATTCCACGTTATCTTCTACATTAACAAATCGAATCATACGAGGCGTGACTACTTCATCTTGACTACCAAGCTCAGCGACTGGCGCTGGCGGATGAATCAATGCCTCTAAGCGCGCTTTAGTCGCTAAAAATTCAGGGCTATTAAACTGGCTGGCATCACGTGGGCGCGGTACCGATACTTCAATGAGTTCCTGTACTTCACCCGGATGCGCTTTGAGTACCAAAATACGATCTGCCAGAAATATCGCTTCATCTAAATCATGCGTAATAAACAAAATAGTGATGTCGATATTGCGCCAAATTTCTAGCAAATGCGCTTGCATCTTGGCTCTAGATTGCGCGTCTAGCGCGCCAAAAGGTTCATCCATTAACAGTATTCTTGGCTGATTTGCTAAGGCACGGGCAATGGCAACGCGCTGCTTCATACCGCCAGAAAGTTCATGCGGATAAGCATTAGCAAACTTCTCTAGGCCAACTAACTCTAGCCATAAATTAGCTTCTCTGGCGGCTTCATCGCCAGTGATATTGTTCATTTCTAAACCAAACATCACATTTTTTCTAACACTTAACCAAGGAAATAAAGTGTAGCCCTGAAAAACCATACCACGGTCACGTCCTGGGCCAGTGACGGCTTTACCATCCAGCAAAACATCGCCTGAGGTATGCGGTTCTAAGCCAGCCAGAATGCGAATCAAGGTAGATTTTCCACATCCGGAGGGGCCAATCACGCAGACAAATTCGCGTCTATGTGTTTTAAAGTTAATGCCTTTGAGTGCAGTCACTTCGCCTTTAGCGGTTTTGTAAACTTTGCCAAGTTGCTTCACTTCTAAAATCACTTCACGCGCTTTGAGTCTGTCAAAACGACTTTTAACGGCATCGGTCTGCGCCAAATAGCTAAGCTCTGGCTTGCTGGCAATATTATTTTTTAAATCCACAGTCATTCCTTTACGCTTTATTGTCAGTGCTATGCTTTATTTGCTGATCTATATTTCATCTGCCGATCTATATTTCATCTGCCGATCTATACTTTATTTCTAAGTTATTCTTTATTAGCAGAACGATCCCAGGGGAATAAATATTGACTTAGTTTCGCTAATATCAAATCGCCACCCAACCCAATGATGCCGATAATAATGATGGCAGCATAAACATTGTCAAAGTGTTGATAGCGCGCCTGTTGCGTAATAAACCAAGTAATGCCAGAAGAGGTGCCAATGAGTTCTGCAACGATCAGGTAAGTCCAAGCCCAACCTAACAATATTCTTTGATCACGATATAGCTCAGGCAAAATACCCGGAATAATCACATGCAAGAGCAATTTAATCTTATTAGTTCCCAGCGTAAGCGCTGCTTCTAGCAATGAGTAATCTAGCTTTCTGGTGGTATTGGCAATAATAAGAATCTGCTGAAACAAGGTACCAATCACAATAATTGCAATTTTTGGGCCATCGTAAATACCTAAAATAGCCACCATCAGCGCACCAAAAGCCGGTGCTGGCAAATAACGGAAAAACTCAATGAAAGGCTCAAATAACCGTGAAATTGCCGTATAGGTCCCGCACAAAATACCCAGTGGCACACCAATTAAAGAGGAAATTAAAAAGCCCCAAAATATAATCTGAATACTGTGCCACAAGCTTTCATGCAGCCATTTACCATCGCGCTGTTCAGGCGCATGGGTAAAACCGGTATACAGCGCTTTAGCAACAGCATGCGGCGCGGGTAAATAAATGGGATTCGCTGGCTCGCCTTGTGGAAGGGATTTATTGGCAACTTGCATATTAGCCAGTTCGTCTTTAAATACCGCTTTATCTACCAGCATATCTGCCTGAAAATAATCAACTGCACCGGGGTTGCTGACCAACACCATCGGGTGCCAAATAAATGGCACATAACTAACCACACACCAAACCATGAGCGGCAACAAGAATGAGCCCATGCCTAATAGCGTTCGCTTGCGAGGCGATAATTCTCTTCGGACCGCAAACCAAGAGGCAAGACTCATTCTGATTCCTTATAACTTTTCATTAGTAACAATGACGATAAAAAATATTGATTATTTAGCGGTAACAGAAGCATCAATCGCTTTACTTAAATCCATAGGCTTTTTATAAACACCATATTTCACGTTAAAGTCATCGGCAATTTTGCTAGAGCCATATAAAGATTTAAACCCTTTAGCTTTAACAAATACTTTTTTACCTTCTTCAAGACTCAGTAACTTAGTGCCTTTTAATAATGGTAAATAAGCTTCTGGTTTAACGCCTACACGTGCCGCCATAATTTTTACCGCATCTGGCTGTGTTTTAGGGTCATTGATATAAGTCACCACCCTATCCCACACTTTAGTTAGCTTCACCCAATCGGCTTTGCGACTAGCTAAACTGACTGGGCTTACGGCTAAAACGTCATAAATTAAGCCGGGTTCATCCGCAGAAGTGTAAATTGGCTTTGCACCAGGTGTTCTGCTCATGGCTTCACCAGAGTTTGGCTGCCAAGCGGCGATTGCTGCTAAATCGCCAGAAGCTAAAGCCTGTGGTGTTTCGTTGGTTTTGGTATTAACGATAGTGACGTCAGATTCTTTCATACCCGCTTTTTCTAAGCCATTTAACAGCATTAAATGCTCAACAAAGCCAGTTTCCAGACCGATTTTTTTACCCTTTAAGTCTTTTAAACTTTTAATGCCGGGCTTGGCAATAATCATGTCATTACCGTTGGAATAATCGGTAATCAAAATCATCACATTCTTAGCGCCACCAGAACCGGTGACTAAGGCATCACCATTGGTGACCAAAACGCTATCGAGTTTGCCTGCTGCAAAGGCGTCCATAGAAGCCGCATAGTCAAACCATTCAAATTGCACATCAACGCCAGCTTCTTTAAACCAGCCTTTATCAATGGCCACCTGCCAAGCAACCCAGCCTGGCCAATCGCTATAACCCACTTTTAGCGGTGCCGCAGCGTTAGATAATCCCGTGAAAAGTAAAGATGCAGTGAATGCAGTGGCTGTTAATACTGTGCGTACTGAAAAACGCTTGATAAAACTTGAACTGTGCATGAGTAGCTCCTAGGTTGGCAAAAGTCGAGAAGGCGGCATTAAAAAACGCTTCCTCCCGGGCTTTTATCCCTCCGTGTAGCCAAACAAATGATGGCCGACAACTCTCGGACCAGTCGCTCTTAAATGAATAAAAGCCGGAACCCTAGTTATCTTTTTGATACGTTAGCGGCAAGTTTTACAATTGAACCGCTTTCTCGTAATTACATAAAAGCAATAAGTGCGCCAACTATTTAATTTTTAAAAATTACTATATATATCAAACAATTAATAATTTTTAAAGGTATGTGGTTGTTAGGAAAGTTAATTCATGCACCAAGTAAGCGCATCCGTAATACGTCATGCACCATAATTAATGCAAGCGAACTAAAACGTAAGTTTTTTATATCCAGCGGTATTGAAACTAGCCTTAATGCCTATCAGCCTCAGGCTTCCAGCGCTTCAATAACAAAGCATTTGAAATCACACTAAAGCTACTCAAAGCCATCGCCGCACCCGCAATCACTGGGCTCAATAATCCCAGAGCCGCCAACGGAATACCCACTACGTTGTAGACAAATGCCCAAAATAAATTTTGCCTAATTTTGGCGTAAGTGCGTCTGGAGATATCAATTGCATCGGCCACCAAGTTTGGGTCACCGCGCATTAAGGTAATGCCGGCTGCTTGCATGGCCACATCGGTGCCGCTAGACATGGCAATGCCGATATCCGCCGCCGCTAACGCAGGCGCATCGTTAATGCCATCGCCCACCATCGCCAGCAAACCTTCAGTACGTTTTAGTTGGACTAGGATATTGGCTTTATCTTCAGGCAATACTTGTGCATATATTTGCGTAATGCCTAACTGCTTGGCAACGTGAGTAGCGCTACCTTGGTTATCGCCTGAAATCAGCACGGTAATAATACCTTGCGTTTGCAGGCGTTTAATTGCGGTTAAGGCGGTGGGTTTTATCGTGTCGCCGAAGGCTAATAAGCCGATTAATTCTGGCTGATTACTATGACTTTCAGCTGATCTGCAAAGCCAAGAAACACTGCGCCCTTCTGCCTCTAATATGGTTGAACGCGCATGCAATACTGAACAATTTACGCCTAATTCTTCCATTAAACGACGATTGCCTAGGTGTAAAATTTGACTGTTAGAGCTTCCGCTTACACCCCTACCCGGCAAAGCTTGCATGTTTTGTACAAGCTGTAATGGCATAGCCTTAGCCTCGGCAGCTTTGACCACTGCTTTTGCCAGCGGATGTTCACTACCCACTTGCAAACTCGCGGCGAGCATTAGTAATTCGTCCGACAACACCTCTGATAATCCTACAGCCGATTCCAGCGCCACCAGTTTTGGCTGCCCCTCTGTCAACGTGCCAGTTTTATCAAAAGCAACGGTTTTAATGGCATGCGCTATCTCCAAAGCTTCAGCATCTTTAATCAAAATACCATGTTGCGCGGCCACACCGGTGCCTACCATAATCGCCGTTGGCGTCGCCAAACCTAGCGCGCAAGGGCAAGCAATCACCAGCACGGCAACCGCATTTAAAATAGCCACTTGCCAATCGCCAGTAACTAAGCCCCAAGCCAGCACGGTGACGAAAGCGAGCACAATGACCACTGGCACAAAAACGGCGCTGACCTTATCCACCAGCCGTTGAATGGGCGCTTTTTTAGCCTGCGCTGATTCAACTAAACGTACGATACGCGCCAACACAGATTCCGCCCCAATCGCGGTGGTAATCACAGTCAGCAAGCCTTCACCATTCACCGCCCCGCCTGTGACCATATCGCCAATTTTTTTGAACACAGGTAAATTTTCACCGGTGATGAGCGACTCATCAACCAAGCTATCGCCCTGCTGAATGCGGCCATCCACCGCAATGCGCTCGCCAGGGCGCACCAGCACAATATCGCCAACCACCACAGCGGTAATGGCTAACTGGATTTCTTTGCCATTACGCATCACGCTGGCATGTTCTGGACGCAAAGCATTTAAAGCGCGTATGGCCTCTGTAGTTTGTTTTTTAGCGCGGCTTTCTAGCCATTTACCTAGCAAAATCAAGGTAATCACTATGGTAGAAGTTTCAAAATATAAATGCTGCATTGCCGCATGCGCTTGATTTAAAGTAGATGACTGCGTAAACAAAAGATACACGCTCAAACCATAAGCGGCAGAAGTACCAATGGCGACCAGTAAATCCATATTACCGGCACCGGCCTTAAGCGCGCTCCAACCGGCTTTATAAAAACGCCAGCCTAGCCAAAACTGCACAGGCGTAGCCAATGCCAATTGCAACCAACCTGACAATTGCCCCTGCCAACCCAACCAATTTGCGACCATCGCCAATACTAAAGGTAGCGACAATAATGCAGAAAGCGCAACTGGCCACCAAGCATAAGTAAGGGCAAAATTTGATTTATTAGCTGAGCCATATTCAATAATATCCGCTTCAACAATATCAGCTTCAATAATATTCCCTTTTACTTCTTCAGCTTGATAACCAGCGCCAACTATTGCGGCGATTAATTGGGCTGCCGTCATGTCTTTAGCTTGCGTTATAACCTGTACTGTTTCTAAGGCAAGATTCACCTCAGCAGACAAAACGCCAGGCACTTTGCTTAAGGCTTTTTCTACCCGATTAGCGCAAGAAGCGCACGACATGCCTTTAATCGCCAGTGTCCATTCTTTGCTAGGTATTGTTGCCAAAATATTATTCCTAAATAATTTATTGAGTTGATGCAATTAGTCTAATACCAATAATAGTCCTAATCCTAAACCGTTACAAAGACTAGCCTAATCAATGCGTATATTTAGCATAAAACCAGCGCTTCACTAACTCAACCATCGATAAATAGCTCACGCCCATCGCCAGCAAGATACTAAAAAATAGCGCAGGCAATGGCACCAATTTAAAGTAATGACCCAGCGATGTATAAGGCAACAAAGCAGCAACGGCAACAATAAAAAGTGAAGTGAACGCCAGCCAAACACTAGGATTACTTTTGAAAATACTGCGGCGGGTGCGGATGACAAAAATCACCAGCACTTGCGAGATAATTGATTCTACAAACCAACCAGTACGAAATAGTGCTTCGTTAGCATGCAACACGCTTAGCATCACATAAAACGTCAAAAAATCAAAAATAGAACTTACGGGCCCCACCACTAACATAAAATTTTGGATAAAACGCATATCCCATTGCCGTGGCTTGTTAAGATATTCGGCATCTACATTATCAAACGGAATGGTGATTTCTGACATGTCGTAGAGCAGATTATTCAGCAAGATTTGTATCGGCAGCATGGGTAAAAATGGCAAAAATAAGGAAGCCCCCGCCATACTGAACATATTGCCGAAGTTGGAGCTAGTGCCCATCATCACGTATTTCATAATGTTGCCAAAAGTGCGCCGCCCTTCCATCACGCCTTGGTGCAATACGTTTAAATCGTGCGCTAACAAAATTAAATCGGCGGCATCTTTGGCCACGTCAACGGCGCTATCTACTGAAATACTCACGTCGGCCATATGTAGCGCTGGCGCATCGTTAATGCCATCGCCCAAATAGCCTACAATATGGCCGCGTTGCTTTAAAGCCAACAGCACCCTACTTTTAAGCGCAGGCGTCACGCGGCAATAAAGATTCACACTATCCACCCGCGCCTGTAGCGCATCATCGGTCATCAGCGCGATTTCACTGCCGGTTAATAGGCCAGTGACGACTAAACCAAGTTCAGCACACACATGTTGCGTGACCAGTTCGTTATCGCCGGTGACTACTTTAATGGCAATGCCACTTTTTTGCAGTTGTGTGAGCGCATGACTGGCGCTTACTTTTGGTGGATCAAGAAAAGCCGCGAAACCGGCAAATACTAGCTCAGATTCATCGCTAATATCCGCATGTGTGCGTTCAGTTTTTACTTGCCGCCAAGCGATTCCGAGTACGCGAAAACCTTGCTGCGCCAAGGCGGATGCTTGTAGATTCAGCTCGGCGAGCTTGGTAATATCCAGCGTTTGCGTAGCGCCAGTGCTGGTTTCATAGCGGTTACACTGGTGCAAAACATCTTCGCAGGCGCCTTTTACTACTAAAAAATGTGCTGGCATCTGTTTTGGGTTTTCAAGTTTTTCCAGCAACACAGAAACACGTCGCCGCTCAAAATCAAACGGCACTTCATCTATTTTTTGCCAAGCGCTCACGTCCAAAGTTTCATGGCGCAAAATCGCTTCATCCAGCGGGCTTTTTAAGCCAGTCTCAAAAAAACTATTCAGATACGCCCATAACAACACTTTCTCACTCTCAAGGCCATCGCAATTTAAATGCCTTTCCAAGCGAATTTTGGCCTCAGTCAGCGTACCGGTTTTATCGGTGCAAAGTACATCCATACTGCCTAAATTATGGATAGCCGCGAGCCGTTTAACGATGACATGTTGGCGACTCATGCGCATGGCACCGCGTGAAAGCGTCACAGTAATCACCATAGGCAACAATTCAGGCGTAAGCCCCACCGCTAGCGCCAATGCGAACATAAACGATTCTAGCCAAGGCCGATGCTGTAATAAATTAACCAGCAACACAAACATCACCAAGAAAAAAGTCAGCCTAAGAATCAGCATGCCAAAGCGATAAATACTATGTTCAAAGGCGGTGGCAGGCGGCGTAATATTTAAGGCGCCAGAAATACTACCGAGCACTGTTCGTGCGCCTGTCATGCAAACTAACATACGCGCAGAGCCGCTTACTACGTGAGTGCCAGCAAATACAGCGCTGGGCGAACTCATTAATTCTTTATCATCTTGGTTTTGATTAGCTTGGTTTTGATTAGCTTGATCTTGATTAGCCTGAACGTTCACACGCTTTTCTACAGGGTAAGGTTCGCCTGTTAGCAGAGCCTGATTCACAAAAAAATCATCAGCTTCTATAAGACGCCCATCGGCAGGTATTAAATCACCAGCACTTAATATCACTACATCGCCTACTACAATCTGCGCGACGTCTAATTCGATTATTTGCCCATCTCTAAGCACTGCGGCCTTTAATGCCACTGATTGTCGTAAGGCTTCTGCGGCCTTTTCTGCACGGTATTCTTGCAAAAAATCCAGTGTCACGCTCAACACCACCATACTGATGATAATGACAAAACTAGTTAAGTCTGCGGTAAAAGCTGAAAGCAAACTTGCCACTAATAACAGAATGACTAAAGGATTACGAAAGCGAGAAATAAATTGTAATAACAGGTGACGTTTTTTAATCGCGTTAACGATATTAGGGCCTAACTGCGTTAAGCGTTTTTGTGCCTCGCTCTGGCTTAAACCAAGCTTAATGCAAGCGTTACCACTTGTGTCACTGGCAGCTAAAGCAGCACTCAAATCATCAATAGTGGCTAGCCACCATTGTTCGTTTACATCAAACATTTAGCCTCTTCTTTGCGCAAAAAATTTGGCATTTACCAGACTAAAACTTAACCGTATAAATAGGTTAAGCACTTGACATATATCAAAAAATTACAGATTCAAATCAACTGTTCCAGTAAATAAAACTAAAATTTTGCACTACGGTTATGTAACTCGTTAAATTTCGGTTAGCTTAATAAAGAACAATACAAAAAAGGACAATATTGGTGCAAAAAGATCTAAAAATATATTTAATATTAATTTAGTGATAATATTATTCGTTATTACATAGCTACTTTTTAACTGCTATTGATATTATTGGGTCTTAAAATAATATGTTAAGAGATTACTCACCACCGGTTAAGGAAATCAGCAGCAATACCGCTGATCTAACTAATGTATCAGGCTATGTTCAATCAACAAATAGCCCAGTAATCGGCCTCATAGCAGATAGCCTTTTAAGTGAAGGCACATTCACACGTATTCAAAGTTGCGATTATCAAATAGCGTTAATTCCACTGATCGATAACTACTTGGATAATATAGATGCACTAATGCCTGATTTAATTTTGCTTGATACGTCACTGCAAAATAGAGCCTCTTCGGGGGGTTTAGGTTCTGCAAAAAGTGTAGAAACTTCTGACGCTTTAGCTGTTTGTCATCAGCTAAAAAACCATGAAAGTACTTTAGATATCCCCGTGATATTTATTACTAATTTAGACATAGCACCTTCAGCACTCATCATTAGTGCATTTAAGGCCGGTGGTGTAGATTACTTAAATCAAGCGATGTCAGTTGAAGAGCTTAAAGCCCGGATTGATACGCATCTAAATCTAAAATACAAACTAAGACAACAAGCAAAAGAGCGTGAGTTTCAATCCTTTGCTGACGGTATACCAGACTTAATCATCCGTTACGACCTTAATTGCCGCAGGACTTATGTTAATCGGGCGCATGCTGAACTTTACGGCTTAGAAAAAAATCAAGTGCTAGGAATAAACCCCTCACAAGACTGGCTTCCAAGCGCATCAATCACTGCCGAGCGCTATTTAGACAAATTGCAGCGTGTAATGACCAGCGGTGAAATAACGGAAATTGCTTATAACCATGTTACGGATAACGGCGAAACGATATTTTATTCTACCTCTCTAGCACCAGACATCAATGAAGCGGGGCAAATAATTGGAGTCATTGCGATTGCACGAAACGTTACCCCGTTAAAGCAAATGTGGAATTTATTGCTTAAAAGCGAGAAGGAATTTCGAACGCTGGCCGAAAACTCACCTGAATTAATCATACGTTACGACCTAGCCTTACAACGTACTTATATTAACCCGGCTTACGACCGCTTTGCCGGCATTCTTACGCCAGTAAAATGGGATAACAAGCCTAAGCAAGCAGGCAATCCGCTGATAAAATCTGTCGACTATTTTGCTTGCCTACAAAAGGTACTGGAGACTGGCGAATCAAAGCATTTTTCGTTGGAATGGCATGAGCAAAATGGCAATCTGCTGAGCCACGACATGCACATCGTGGCTGAGCATGGTGAGAAAGGTGAAATCATCGGTCTCTTGGTAATGGGTCACAATGTCACCGCGCTCAAACTATCAGAGAAACACTTAAAAGAATCACGCGCAGAATTACGCATGTTGACCATTAAGCGTGAGGAAGCCAGAGAACAAGAACGCAAACGGATTGCCCGCGAAATTCACGATGAATTGGGCCAACTATTAAGTGTCATGCGCTTAAGCACTTCAACGCTAGATTTACGTTTTGGCGATGCCAACCCAGATTTGCATGAGGTGACCACTAAAATCATCGCCACCGTAGATCATGCTATTTTAGTGGCAAGATGCTTGGCAACGAGGCTGCGACCCGCCATTTTGAATGCAGGTATTGTCTATGCTTTGGAATGGATGATTGAAGATTATACGGAAAGTAGCGATGTGAATTTTGTGCTGCATATTCCTGCTAGAGATTTTGCCTTGGAAGATGATCGTGCTGTGATGGCCTTTCGCATCGTTCAAGAGTCGCTAACCAATGTAGTGAGGCATTCTGGCGCTAGCAGGGTAGATGTTTCACTACAACAAATTGATAACGACTATGAACTTGAGGTGTCGGATAATGGCCGAGGTTATGATTTACATAAACCAGCCAAGCGGCATTCTTATGGCTTGGTCGGCATGAAAGAACGGGCAATGATCTTAGGCGGTAAATTATCATTTTTTAGTGAAATTGGCAAAGGTACTACGATTAAGTTACGTTTTCCTATCGTAAAACCAAGCAAAGAAATTGTTTTTGATGAAGATGATTAATTTAATAACTCAAAAAACAAAACAATAAAAAAGATAGGAAAGCAAAATGATACGGTTACTAATGGTGGATGACCACGCCTTGATGCGTGAAGGCTTAAAGCAACTTTTTCAATACGCAGATGATATTGAAGTGGGTGCAGAAGCCTGTAATGGCGAAGAAGCACTGGCTATATTGGAGCGTGAGCGTTTTGATATTGTGCTGCTAGATGTAAGCATGCCTGGTATTCATGGCGCTGAACTTATTACAAAAATCCGTAGCATGGAAGACAGCCCGACTATCCTGGTTTTGACCATGCACAATGAAACTCAAATTGCAAAAAATAAGTTAAAAGCTGGCGCAGCGGGCTACATTACAAAAGATAGCTCAGCCAAAGACTTATTAGATGCAGTAAGAAAAGTAGCCGCTGGCGGCCGTTATATGGCGGCTGGGTTGGCTGAGAAAATTGCTTTCGAAGCAAGTGCAACGACCCCAGTCGTTTTACATGATTTACTTTCTGGTAGAGAAATGCTCATACTGCGCATGCTCGCACAAGATAAAAAAATCACCGAAATAGCATTGCAACTGAACATTAGCAGTAAAACAGTCAGCACCCATAAAACACGCTTAATGCAAAAAATGCATATTACCAGCAACTCAAAACTCATCGAATACGCAATAGCACATCACATGACGGTGTAGTCAATACGCATCAATGACTAGCATCGTTAAACGGTAGGAGCGGCGCCCTCGCCGCGAAAAACTGTTGCAATGAATACGCTGATTTGAAAGTTAACCATCGCTATCGCGGCGAGGGCGCCGCTCCTACATTTGATCGCTCTTACAACGGGTAAGTCTTAATTTGAATCATATTACACATTATTTAAATCATATTACACATACAATTTCAGTAATCACACCCGTAATTCACCTGTAGGAGCGGCGCCCTCGCCGCGAAAAATGGTTGCAATGAACACGCTGATTTGAACATTAACCATCGCTATCGCGGCGAGGCGCCGCTCCTACAATAGATCGCGCCTACCGCATACAAGCTCCAACGGGTAAGCCATATTAAGGTTTAATCCTAAGTAGCTTATTTAAATCGTATTCCACATTATTTAAATCATATTACACATACAATTTCAGCAATCCCGCTAATAATTCACCTGTAGGAGCGGCGCCCTCGCCGCGAAAAATGGTTGCAATGAATACGCTGATTTGAACATTAACCATCGGAATCGCGGCGAGGGCGCCGCTCCTACATTAGATCGCTCTTACATTCAATGGATGCTGTACGCAGCTAAAAATGTCTTAAAATTAGGTTAGCATTGTGTGATGATGCAAAATCTAACACCGCGGCAAAAAGACTTACGTAGAGGTCGGTTCTCTCAAAATAACCAGATTTACCATATAACAACCAGCACGTTAAATCGATTGCCAATATTTTTGAGCTTTGATATTGCTCACATAATGGTGAACGTATTAAAAAATTCAGATGCGTTAAATCATACTCAAACACTTTCGTTTGTGGTGATGCCAGACCATATACATTGGCTTTTTAAGCTTAATTTAAATCAAACATTACCTCATTTGATACAGCGCGTTAAGTCTGTCAGTGCGCATGCGCTTGGTCAAACCATTTGGCAAGCAGGTTATTATGACCATGCAATACGCAAGGATGAAGATATTCAAGCGATAGCACGCTATATTATTGCTAATCCTGTGCGTGCTGGTCTGGTGAAAAAGGTCGGCGATTATGCGCATTGGGATGCGGCTTGGATGTAAATTGTAAAAGCGCTGCCACATTGTAGGAGCGGCGCCCTCGCCGCGATAGCGATGGTTAACTTTCAAACAGCGTATTCATTGCAACAGTTTTTCGCGGCGAGGCGTCGCTCCTACAGGTGAATGAGGCTAGTAATTAATGCTTATTGACTACACCTCTTACGATCTAAGAATAGTAATTTTCAGATGTTTCTTATGTAAAAGTGCCGCCACATTGTAGGAGCGGCGCCCTCGCCGCGATAGCGATGGTTAACTTTCAAATCAGCGTATTTATTGCAACAGTTTTTCGCGGCGAGGCGCCGCTCCTACAGGTGAATGAGGCTAGTAATTGATGCTTATTGACTACACCTCTTACGATCTAAGAATAGTAATTTTCAGATGTTTTTATGTAAAAGCGCCGCCACATTGTAGGAGCGGCGCCCTCGCCGCGATAGCGATGGTTAACTTTCAAATCAGCGTATTCATTGCAACCGTTTTTCGCGGCGAGGCGCCG
>CANFZA010000003.1 GCA_947451235.1 Methylophilaceae bacterium
AAGCGAGGCAATTGAAACTGTAGCAGATAGCAATGTGCTTAAAATAAGCCTTGATGAGATGTTCGATAAGCTACTTATGATGTGACGGTCGCGTAGTGGGAATAAGTGAAGCATGTAACGCTCGTAGTCAAAATGTTGCGACATGGTAGCTAAAAAGGTTAATTAAAGTCAAGTTAAATATAATTAAAAACAAGATGATAAGTATGCGCTATCTTAATGATTAATAATGATTTCTTAATTCTCTTACCGCAGAAAAAACATCTAAATTACTTGCGTTTTCAAGCTTAATAGATGATTTTATTTCTTGATTATTGCAACGTAAAAATGGATTGGTTGCAAGCTCCAAATCTATCGTTGAAGGTAAGCTTGCTTGCTGAGAGTTTCTTAAGTGAAGCGTGTCAGCTTTGCGCTGGATAAGTGCTTGATTATTAGGCTCTAAGGTTAAAGCGAAGTTTATATTGTGCAATGTGTATTCGTGCGTGCAATAGACTTTCGTGTTTGGTGGTAGCGCGGCTAATTTACTTAACGAAGCTTGCATCTGCGCTGGCGTGCCTTCAAATAACCTACCACAACCCGCACCAAAGAGCGTGTCACCACAAAATAACAAGTTAGCTAAATTATCCTCATTATTTTGCGGCACTAATGGCTCCGCATAATAAGCCACGTGTCCAAGCGTGTGCCCAGGCAAATCTATGACAGATAATTTAAGATTAAAAGCCTCGAATTGAACGACATCAGCCTCTTTAACTGGCGTATGTTTAAACGTATATTTTTCAAGCTTAGGCGCATACACTTTTGTGGCTGCAAACGCATCTAGCAGGGCTGGGATGCCATCTATATGATCGTGATGGTGATGTGTCACTAGGATGGTATGAAGATCTAGCTTTAATGCCGCTAAGGCTTCCATCACCGGTGCGGCATCGCCAGGATCCACCACAATCGCTAAGCTACCGTTGTGGATTAACCAGATATAATTATCTTTGAACGCGTGTATGGGTATAATTTGTAATGTAACTTGCATAGCGCCTATGATTTGTTCTGGCGATATAAAAGTCAATAGGGATTGTGATTAATGATGATTCAATGGTATTGCGGACCACACTTTAAATTGGACGCAACCATTGCAAAACAGGCTAGTAGTGTATAGGAGGTGAAAATGAATTCAACGCCTAATCTTGAATACGGTTCTTCCGCACAAGCTGATTTGCGCCAACAATGGTTTAACTCCACTGCCGGTCAATATTTGCAGTTAAAAGAGCAAGCTTTGTATGACAAAGCCGTATTTGATTTATTTGGCTTTAATGCTGTGCAAATGGGTTGCTTGCAGATGGATCTTTTGCGCAACTCGCGTATTCCTAACCGTTATAAAGCTTCGGAATATGTCGAAACACCATTTAAATCACATTTGAGTTGTTGCGATGACTTTTTACCTTTTGCGGAAAATAGTTTAGATCTTTTATTATTACCGCATTGCCTTGAATTCAGTGAGCGTCCGCATCAAACTTTGCGTGAGGCGGCAAGGGTAATGATGCCAGAAGGCCATCTTATTATTTCAGGTTTTAATCCTTTAAGTACTTGGGGACTTACCGCCAAATTTAATAAAATTATTTCTAAAGAGCAATCTTATCCTTGGAACGGTAAATTTATTGGCTTGGCTAGGCTAAAAGATTGGCTGGCGTTGATGGGCTTTGAAATTCTATCGGTAGATATGTGTTGTCACATACCGCCCTTTGACCAATCCTCTTGGCAAAAACATACTGTTTTTATGGATAAGATCGGGGGAAGTTTTTTAGGGATGTTGGGCGGTGTATATTTTATTGTAGCTAAAAAGCGCGTGGTAGGAATGACTCTGCTTAAACCGGTTTGGAAAGCACTACCTTTAAGCACAACGTTAATAGCAAGACCAACACAATCGAAACCGGCACAAAAGAAATAAGCTTTTACTAACACCATATTAAACTTTAGCGTCAAACTTGATTAAAATATTGGTATTGCAGTTTGCACGAATAAACTTTTGAATTAACCCGCTTTGAAATGACAAAAAATAATATGAGTACGAAGACTGAAGTTGAGATTTATGCCGATGGTGCTTGCAAAGGAAACCCTGGGCCTGGTGGATGGGGCGCTTGGATAAGTTACGATGGACATGAAAAAGAATTATTCGGCGGTGAAATGTTAACTACCAATAATCGCATGGAACTCACAGCCGTTATTCGCGCGTTAGAAGCGCTTAAACGGACTTGCCACGCCAAAGTATTCACAGACTCTGTGTACGTGCAAAAAGGCATGACCGAGTGGATTACTGGTTGGAAAGCCCGTGGTTGGCGAACCGCAGATAAAAAACCCGTTAAAAATGATGATTTATGGCGTGTTTTAGATGTGCTAGCGCAACAACACACCGTGCAATGGGTTTGGGTTAAAGGGCATTCTGGCAATGTTGGAAACGAGCGCGCAGATGTGCTGGCTAATCAAGGTGTAGATCACGTATTACAAGGGAATGGCAAATAATGCGTCAAATATTTTTAGATACTGAAACCACAGGTTTATATCACGCCCAAGGTCACCGCGTTATTGAAATTGCGGCCGTTGAACTGATTAACCGCCGACCGACCAAGCAGCATTTTCATTATTACCTAAATCCTGATCGTGAAATTGACCAGGGCGCACAAGAAGTGCATGGTATTTCACTCGAATTTTTACAAGATAAGCCGCGTTTCGCTGATATTGCCCATGAGTTAATCGCCTTTATTGCAGACTCTGAACTCATCATGCATAACGCCCCGTTTGATGTGGGATTTTTGAATCGTGAACTTGGCTTAATTGACCAGAAACCAGTGGAAAGCATCGCGGCAAAAATTACCGATACGCTCAAAATTGCTAAAGAAATGCGCCCAGGCCAGCGCAATAGTTTAGATGCGCTTTGCCGCCACTTTGGCATCGATAACTCAAGGCGTACCTTGCATGGTGCGTTGTTAGATGCTGAGTTATTAGCTGAAGTGTACATGGCCATGACGCGTGGTCAAAATAGCTTAATGATGGATCTGGATAAGCCGAATATTGCTAGCAGTGGTGCGGCACCACAAATATCTCAGCCTTTGTTTGTTAAACTGGCTAATGAAGCTGAGCTTTCTGCCCATGACTCTTATTTAGCATCCCTTGCCAAGTCTGGTAATTGTTTATGGACTACACTTGAATTAGCACCCGTGATTGAAACGCCGCCTGTTGAATCTCTATCTGTAGAATTAACGTTGACTGAATCTCAATCTGCTCAATAAGCGCAGATTTAATTTCAAAAAAACCAAGAAAAATAGGAAGCTAAAATGACAAAAAAAACAATTATGGTCACTGGTGGTGCGGGTTTTATTGGAGCCAACTTTGTGCTGGAATGGGTACGACAAGGCCTAGGTACGGTTATTAACCTAGATAAACTGACGTATGCAGGAAACTTAGAAAATCTTGTTGAGATTCAGCATAATCCCGCACATATTTTTGTGCATGGTGATATTGGTGACCAGTCGCTAGTGGCTAAAGTGCTCGCTGAACATAAACCTAGTGCGATTATTAATTTCGCCGCAGAAAGTCATGTAGACCGTTCTATTCATGGCCCAGAAGATTTTATACAAACCAATGTTGTCGGTACTTTTCATTTATTAGAAGCAGTACGTGCCTATTGGGGCAACTTGAAGCCGCAACAACAGCTAGATTTCCGGTTTTTACATGTTTCAACTGATGAAGTGTATGGCTCACTCACCAAAGACGAAGCGGCTTTTACAGAAACGCATACTTACGCGCCTAATAGTCCATATTCAGCCTCTAAAGCCGCTTCAGACCATTTGGTGCGTGCTTATCATCACACTTATGGCTTACCGACGCTCACCACCAATTGTTCAAATAATTACGGGCCGCACCATTTCCTTGAAAAGCTGATCCCGTTGGTGATTCATAACGCGCTCGCAGGCATGTCATTACCAATTTACGGGACTGGCCAGCAGATTCGTGATTGGCTGTACGTAGAGGATCATTGTGCAGCGATTAGACGGGTCTTAGAAGCAGGCAAAGTGGGTGAGGTTTACAATGTAGGGGGTTGGAATGAAAAGCCGAACATTGAGGTTGTGAAAACGCTTTGCCGTATGCTGGATGTGAAAAAACCGCGTGATGACGGAAAATCTTACTTTGACCAAATCACCTTCGTAGAAGATCGCCTAGGCCATGATCAACGTTACGCAATTGATGCAACTAAAATAGCGAATGAATTAGGCTGGAAGCCAAAAGAAACCTTTGATTCTGGCATTGAAAAAACCGTCAATTGGTATTTGGCAAATCAAGATTGGGTGAACAATGTGGCCAGCGGTGAATATCGCCACTGGGTAGAAAAACATTACGCAGAAAGAGGCGAGGAGCTGGCTTAATGCTTACCAGTGATAGCAGTGTAACTAACTGGGATTTAGCTGGGTTGAAAGCTCAACCTAGCGTATCAGCCCAGCGCATCAGCCCAGTTATTGGGTGTTTCATACAAGCGCACCTTCTCTAGCTTTAAATGATTTCCGTAAGTATTTTGGTATTTACTTTTTAATATTTTAAACGCTTCGTTGGCCATATTTTCGGCGGTAGGTACTGTAGGAAATATTACCGTTTTATGGTCTGGTAGGGTGTTCAAAAAGTTGAGTACTTCTGTATCGTGCTGATACACCAAAAATGCATGATCCCACACGTCTACTACCGCACTTTTTGCAATTGATTTTACGTCTGAAAAATCCATTACCATGCCATTTTCTGAGGTGTCTTGGGTAATAATGTCACCAGAAAGTGTAATTTCCATCGCATAACGGTGGCCATGTAAATTTTTACATTGACTTTTATGGCTGGGAATACGATGTCCAGCATCAAATTCAAGGCGAGTGGTAATTTGCATGAAAATCACTTATTTAATATAAAAAAACGTACCGGCATTATACGCTGACTAGCCACAATTTTTATTGGCTTACTATTTGGTTTAGTGCTGCTGTTCAGATTCAAACTGATTAAGCCACATTACAAATTCATTAAATAGCTTCGGTTTTGCCTATAAATAACCTTGCATCTATTCAAATTTAATATTGAGATTAATAAATGGCGTTGCAAATATGTAGTAACTATCTACACTATTAACGCAGTTAGATTTCCTAGTCTAGTGTGATATTTCTGTGCGTAACATCTTGTAAATCGCTAATCTCTCTGGTGTGATTTGTCCTGCGGTAACGGCATCTTTAATCGCACAATCAGGCTCTTGTAGATGTTTGCAATTATTAAATCTACATTTGCCTAGAAACGGCCTAAATTCTATGAAAGCATGCTCAAGTTCATCGGTACTTAAGTGATGCAAACCAAACTCTTGCAAGCCTGGGGAATCTATTAGTTGGCTATCTTCATCTAAATGATACAAGTGTGCAGCGGTAGTGGTATGTTTGCCGCTATCTAATACCAAGCTGACTTCTCTGGTGCGTACATCTTCGTTTGGCAATAAGGCGTTGATAATGGTGGACTTTCCCATGCCAGACTGACCAACTAAAATGCTGGCTTCACCTTGCAGATATGGCCGTAAAGAAGAAATGTCTTCTTTGGCAGAAAGCGCTAACACTCTATAACCAAGATTGGTGTAAAGCCCGAGCTTCTGTTTAGCATCATCTTTATCTGCCAAATCGCATTTATTCAGCACGACTAAAGCTTTAATATTTGCCGCTTCTGCTGCAATTAAGCAGCGATTTAGCAAGGCTTCGTAAAAGCTAGGTTGGGTGGCTAACACAATAATAATTTGCGATACGTTAGAGGCTAGCATTTTGCTTTTAAACGCATTACTACGATATAACAAGGTTTTTCGTGGCAGTACAGTTTCTATAACGCCTTCGTGTTTATCAGTCAGTTTTATCATAACGGCATCACCGCAAGCTAAATCTGTTTTTTTGCCCCGAGTGACACAGCTAATACGTGACTTTCCCTCGGTTAATTCAACTTGAAATCGTTTGCCATAAGCCGCAACGATGGTGCCTTGGCTAGTGTTTTGGCTAGGGCCTTGCAAGCGTGTTTTATCTTGCGTATTGATAGTGTCGTTAATGTGCAAAGTATCCAATTATTCTGTGAATTTATAGTAAGTTTTATTTAGGTAACTAGCAGCATTAAGCTCTTCGTCTTCAAACCACTTTAAGCCTATCATGGTGTTGCAATTACGTACTTGAGCGACTAAGCCTTTTGATGTTTTAATTTTTCGATACTCTCGCGTGTAAATAGATGAGCCATCGCCACCAAAGCTTTGGGCGTGACAGCTCACACAATTTTTATCGACTAAAGCTTTTCCAGCCAATACATCAGCAGTTTTGAAAGGCTCTGCGTATGCATTACAAGAAATGACTAATATACTAAGCAATAATAATGATTTCATTGCAGCTCTTCCAAAAAACATAACGATGTTATGCAGTATACCCTGCTAATTTAGAGATTCTAATACTTGCTGGTGGATGAGAGTCATAAAAAGCCGAATGTAATGGGTCTGGCGTTAGCGTAGAGGCATTATCACGATATAGCTTCACCAGTGCTTCGATTAAATCTTTTGCATTGGCATGCGTTGCCGCATAGCTATCAGCTTCAAATTCATTTTTACGTGAATAACTCGCCATGACAGGACGTAGCAAAAACAAAAATGCAGGCGAGGCTAATAAAAATAAGATCAAAGCCATATAGTTGCTTTCTTGAGTAACGCCCAAGCCAGCATAAAACCAAGGTTGGCCTATGAGCCAGCCCAATAAAGCTAAGCCTAAAAAGCTCACTGCAAACATTAATGCGATGCGTTTAATCACATGATGATGTTTAAAATGGCCTAGTTCATGCGCCAAAACCGCTTCAATTTCATCCGCATTTAATCGCTCAAGTAAGGTATCAAAAAACACTACGCGTTTAGATGCTCCAAAGCCAGTAAAGTAGGCGTTACCGTGACTGCTGCGTGACGAACCGTCCATCACGAATAACCCTTGTGATTTAAAACCACATTTTGTAAGTAAGGCTTCGATACGCTGTTTTAAAACTTCGTCTTTCAACGGTGAAAATTTATTGAACAGCGGGGCGATAAATGTAGGATAAACCGCTAACATAATTAAATTAAAGCCGCTCCAAACCAACCATAAATATAACCACCAATAATCACCCGCGCCTTGCATTAACCATAAGGCTGCAAATAAAATTGGCGCGCCTAAAGCAATACCAACTAAGCTGTGTTTAACTAGGTCGCTAAAAAACATGGCTGGCGTCATTTTGTTAAAACCAAATCGCTCGTCTACAGTAAATGTTTTGTAGTATTCAAAAGGTAAGTCAATAAAGCTACTGACTAGCATGGCGCTACAAATAACCAACGCCCCGCGGATAATGTCTTGAGCAGGTAATAGGTTACGCCAAACATCATCAATTAACTGTAGGCCACCACCCAGCGTTAACGCTAAAAGCAAAATTGCCTGCGCAAAAGCTTCTACCATCACCAATTTAGTTTTGGCTGACGAGTAATCAGCTGCTTTTTGATGTGCATCTAAAGCTATGCTATCTTTAAAAGCAACAGGTACTAAATTACGGTGTGTTTGAACGTAGGAAATGTGCCTGCGGCCAAGCCACACACGAATCAACGTAGTTGCCACAACCAAGGCGATGAAAGTGGAAGTTAAGATAAAAGTGGGTGCTAAAGGCATAATTTATAATAGTTCGGTTAATATGGTTACATTGTGAAGCATTTTATTGATGTTAGTTCATCAAGATTGCTTTTAACTTAAAATTTTAATGGAAATCATGATGGCAGAGTTAATCAGCGGCACTAATCAAAATAATTTAATTTGGCTGGATATGGAAATGAGTGGCTTATTGCCAGATTCAGACCGTATTTTAGAGCTTGCAGCAGTGGTGACAGATGCTGATTTAAACGTGTTAGGCGAGTCGCCAGTGTTCGTGATTCATCAAAGTGATGCTGTGCTTGACGGCATGGACGCTTGGAATAAAGGTGCGCACGGACGTTCTGGTTTAATTGAAAAAGTAAAAGCATCAACGTTAAATGAAGCTGAGGCAACTTTGCAAATGGTTGCTTTTTTGCAGCAATATGTTCCTGTAGGTAAATCGCCAATGTGTGGCAATTCTATCTGCCAAGATCGCCGCTTTATGGCGCGTTATATGCCAGATTTGGAAAGCTACTTTCACTACCGCAATTTAGATGTCAGTGTGTTTAAAGAGCTTGCACGCCGCTGGAAGCCTGAGATTTATTCTGGCTTTAAAAAAGCCAGCAAACACGAAGCCTTAGCTGACATTTACGAGTCCATTGATGAGCTTAAATATTACCGTGAGCATTTTATTGTTAAATAGTGCGGTTATTAAGTAACACACGTTTGACAAAAAAAGAGGGCGTCTAAAAAGACGCCCTTTGAGGAGGAGATAACAGCTTTGGAGAAGCTTAGTTTATATTAAGCATTTACCATGCCAAGTTTTCCGCCTCAATACATTTCATTATTTTGTTTGAGTTAGCGCTTCGTAAACAGCTAAATATTCTAGCGCACTTTTGTCCCAACTTAAGTTTAACGACATGCCATTCTTCTGGATTTGTCGCCATGCGCTTTCGTCATTATTGAATACATTTAAAGCCTGTTTAATACAGCTTAACAGGCTTGCTGAACTTGCTTCGCTCATCACAAAACCATTGGCAGTCTTATTTTTAAAGCTCACAATATTGGTATCGACCACTGAGTCGGCAAGTCCGCCGGTGGCGTTCACAATTGGCGGCGTACCATAAGCTAGGCCATATAATTGATTAAGGCCGCAAGGTTCAAAACGTGAAGGCATAATAAACATATCGCAACCAGCCATAATTTGGTGCGAAAGTGGTTCATTGTAGCCAATAGTGACACTCACTCTTCCAGGGTTGTCTGTTGCTAATGTACGAAATGCATTTTCTAACGCAGTTTCACCACTTCCCAATAGTGCTAATTGGCAACCAGAATCGATTAGATTTTGCATAATTGGCACCAGCATATCTAGGCCTTTTTGATGTGTCAGGCGGCTAACTACGCCTAATAATGGTGCGCTTGCATCAATATGAAGCCCTAATCTTTCTTGCAGAGCACTTTTAACTAATTTTTTGCCAGCTAACTTTGTTGCACTAAAGGTTTTGATTAAATGCGGATCAGTCTCAGGGTTCCATTCGTCAGTTTCAATGCCGTTTAAAATACCTTTAATTTCATCACCACGTTTGCTAAGTAAACCTTCTAAGCCAAAACCAAATTCAGCGGTTTGGATTTCTTTGGCATAACTTGGACTAACGGTAGTAATAGCATCTGCATAAAAAATGCCTGCTTTTAAAAATGACAATTGGCCGTGATATTCAAAACCTTCTACGGCAAAGCTGGTGTGCGGTAATTCTAAGGTAGATAACCAACCTGGCGCATAACAGCCCTGAAATGCCATATTATGTAAGCTGATCATAGACTTGGCATGTGAGTGCTCAACCAGCTTCATGTAAGCTGGTGTTAACCCAGTTTGCCAGTCATTACAATGCACAATGTTTGGCTGCCAATCTGCGATAGGTGAATGTGGGCCACTTAAAATAGCCGCCACTTTTGATAACATACCAAAGCGTAAAGGGTTATCTAGCCATTCAAGCCCGTTAGCATCAGAGTAGGGGCCGCCTTCACGTTCGTAAAGGGTCTCTGATTTAATAACCATGACTTTTACTTGAGTATCTAAAATCGTACCCATCATGAGCGTTGCATTGTTAATGACCGGCAGATTATCCAGTGAGGCAATCGTTTGTAGATCCGTTAGTTTTTCTAGCACGGCTGGATAACCAGGCATCAGAATGCGAATGTCTACCCCGATATGTTGCAATGCAGAAGGTAATGAGCCGCTTACGTCTGCTAAACCTCCAGTTTTAATGAGTGGGAATGCTTCAGAGGTAACAAATAAGACGCGCAAAATATACTTTCTTGATAATGACGTTGATGCATTATTATATTGTATAAATAAGCAGCATTAACATTGATTTAGGAGCAATGCATGGGTTTTAACGGTTTTTTAGCGGTTGGTGTGGGGGCTGCAGTTGGGGCTTGGGCGCGTTGGGGTTTAGGATTGATGCTTAATGCAACGATTCCAGCCTTACCCCTAGGTACCTTGGCGGCTAACCTAGTTGGTGGATATTTCATGGGATTATTTATGGGGATATTTACTGCAACTGCTACATTCTCGCCTGAAATCAGACTTTTTGTGATGACAGGCCTGCTCGGCGGCTTAACTACTTTTTCTAGTTTTTCTGCAGAAGCGGTAACACTGATTAGTCGCGGTCAGTATGGTTGGGCGGCAACGCATATATTAGTGCATGTACTAGGCTCACTTGCCATGACAGCTTTGGGGCTCATTACAGTGCAGTTCATTCGTGGTTAATGCTAGATATTACGGCTTAAAATGATTATCGCTATCTTCTATAGTGCTCAATATTTGCTCTGGTAGGACAGACTCAGACGCAAAATATAATGCCGGCTAGGTTACGGGTAGGTTAAGTTGCTTGTAAACCAGTAACTCCAACAGATCAAGGCCCGAGCACAATAAAAAACAGCACTGAAAATATCAGTGCTGTTTTTTTATTGCTTAACTAGCCTAATCAAATTGCGATAAGGACTACTTATTTTGCGTTTCCACCATCACCATCGGTTCTGCGCTAGCTTCATCTTTAGCATTTTTTTGCCATGCAGCTGCTTTACGTGGTGCACGAGGTTTTTCAGATTCAACTGCTACGGTCGCTTTAGGCGCATCCGCTTTAGTTTCAACTAATTGTAAACCAACCGTAGCTAAATCTACTGGCTTAGCTTCAGCTTTTGCTTTACGTGGACGAGCAGGGCGCTTGTCTGCTTTAGCTGGCAACTCTGTATTTTCTGCCACTGGTAAAGTGCTAATTAGCTCAATTTTATCTTCTTTAGCGACTGGTACGTTAGCTGATGAAGCTTTAGTTGGTCTAGGTTTTCTACCTTCAGATTTAACTTTAGTAGCTTCATTAGGTGTCACTTGAGCTGTTTCTTGAATCGTTACTTCAGTTGAGGTTGTAGTAGTTTCTACAGACTTTTCTGGAGCAAGTGGCGTAGTATTCACCACATCAATCTTGGCAGGATTCGTTGCAGCTACTTCTTTAGCCTCATTTGCCTGAATAGCAGTAATTTCATCATTAGGCACAAAAGCACGTGTTGCATCAACCGCTGTAGTTTCGTCACGATCACGGCGACCACGGCGATTGTTTCGATTGCGACGACCACCACGCGTTTCTGTAGCGGCCACTTCGCTTGCAGGCGCTTCTGAAGTTGCTTTTGGCGCATTAGCCTCTACCTGAACCGCGTTGGCACGTTGCTGCTCTTTACGCGCTTGGTCGTTTCTAGACTGTTCGCTACGTTGCTGTTCAGTACGTTGCTGTTGCGGTTTTGGCTGACGCGGCTCTTGAGGTTTAGATTCGGCACGTGCTTCTTGTGTACGTGGCTCTTGTCCCTTGGCTTCATTATTACGGCTCGGTGCAGCACCTTTGTCTGAACGCTCATTCTTATTACGCTCATTACGGTTACGGTTGTTACGGTTACGATTGTTACGGTTAGCGTCTTTATTAGATTCTTCCGTTTTAGCTGCTTCCGTATTTGCTGCTTCAGCACCTGCTGATGAACCACTAAAGAATTTTTTAATGCGCGCAATTAATGATAATTTAGGTGCAGCAACTACTTCAGCCGCTTTTTCCGCCACAATCGGTGCTGGTGCGGCAGGCGTAATGCCTTTCACAGCGGCAACAGGTCGCACGGCTTTAGCTACTTCTTCAGCATTTGGAATGTAAGAAGTTTCTGTTGGCAATTCAACTAATTTGTAGCTTGCACGGCTAGTTTCTTCATTCACATCATCATGCTTAACACGCACAATGTTGTAGTTAGGCGTTTCTAGGTGAATGTTAGGTATCAACACCACTTCAACACCCATGCGCTGTTCAATAGCATGAATATCGGCACGTTTTTCATTCAATAAGAAAGTTGCCACTTCAACCGGCAATTGCACTTGAATAATCGCGCTATTGTCTTTCATCGCATCTTCTTGCGTAATGCGTAAAATGTGTAGTGCAGTAGATTCAATGCCACGAATATGGCCAGTACCGCTACAACGTGGACATGGAATATGATTCGTTTCACCCAAGCTAGGACGCAAGCGTTGGCGTGATAACTCTAACAAACCAAAGCGTGAAATTTTGCCGGTTTGTACCCGAGCGCGGTCAAAATGTAAGGCATCGCGCAGTGCATTTTCAACTTCACGTTGATTGCGCTGACTTTCCATATCAATAAAGTCAATCACCACTAAACCGCCTAAGTCACGTAAACGTAACTGGCGCGCCACTTCTTCAGCAGCTTCCATATTGGTGTTGAAAGCAGTGTGCTCAATATCACTACCACGGGTTGCGCGACCAGAGTTGACGTCTACTGAAACTAAGGCTTCGGTATGGTCAATAACAATGGCGCCACCAGATGGTAAGCGAACTTCACGCGAGAACGCAGATTCAATTTGGTGCTCAATTTGAAAGCGTGTGAATAGCGGAATTTCATCTTGATATAATTTAACGCGCGATACATTACCCGGCATCACATGATTCATAAACTGAACAGCTTGTTCGTGAATGTCTGGTGTATCGATTAATATTTCGCCAATATCAGAGCTAAAGTAATCGCGAATTGCGCGTATCACTAAGCTACCTTCTTGATAAATTAAGTAGGCGCCAGCTTGCATAGCAGAAGCGCCATCAATGGCAGTCCATAACTGTGTAAGGTAATTTAAATCCCACTGTAATTCTTCAGCATTGCGGCCAATACCAGCGGTACGCGCAATAATACTCATGCCTTTTGGTACTTCTAATTGCGCTAAAACATCACGTAATTCATCGCGATCTTCGCCTTCAATACGACGTGATACACCGCCACCACGAGGATTATTCGGCATTAATACCAAATAACGACCAGCTAATGAGATGAACGTAGTTAAGGCTGCGCCTTTATTGCCGCGCTCGTCTTTATCCACTTGAACGATAAGCTCTTGGCCTTCTTTCAAGGCATCTTGAATGCGAGATTTACCATCTGCGCCTTCTTTATAGTAGCTACGCGCTACTTCTTTGAATGGCAAAAAGCCATGTCTGTCCATGCCGTAATCGACAAAAGCCGCTTCTAAAGAAGGCTCGATACGGGTGATAACACCTTTGTAAATATTGCTTTTACGTTGTTCTTTACCAGCGTGTTCAATATCTAAATCGATGAGTTTTTGACCATCTACAATCGCAACGCGTAATTCTTCTGACTGCGTTGCATTAAATAACATGCGTTTCATTGTTTGCTCCTGCGCTGTGCAAGGCGGGCAGACTAACTGCTTGTTTAAATAGCATTTAGTTAAGGCATTTAAAGTGAAAGTACCAGAAATCTGGCTGGAGTACTAGAAGGCGCATGTGGCGCAGGAATGCATTTTAACGGTGTGTGGCGGATAACCGCATTCTACTTACAGATCAATTAAGTCAGCCACTGGGACTAAGTTTTTTGATGCTAGTAATTCCATTGTTTTAGTTGAAAATCATCAAGTTAAAACAAGTTTATTGTTCGTTAAAGCAAACTAATTATTAAATTTACGCCACTGGTGGCATAAACTCGTTAAAATTCTATCTTCAGTAAATCCTAATTTGCTTGTCTATTTAATCTTTAATATATATTTAATAAAAACATATATAGAGTTTCTAGCACATCAAATTTCACTATCACTTTAAGTCGCGCTTTATGTTTGTTTGTCTGCGGCGGCTTAAGCGCTAATTTTACTTACCGCTACTTTTAATTATGGCGAGCGGTGTTAACCAAGTATTTGTTGTCACTGTCTTTAAATCGCTTAATACCAATTTTAACTATCTTACTTAAGATATAAACAAATGCATTCATATACAATATGTTTATTGGTAATTAAGTGTATTCTTACTGAGAATTTAATTGTTAAATTCAAAATAATTAACAAAGTATAAGCTACATCAATCATTTAAGCAAAGCATGAACAATATAACAACATCAGATCAAAGTAATAAACTTTCAGCAGTAAGTGAATTAGCGGCTGCTTTTCTAACCGTAGATGAGGCAAGCGAAGGTCAGCGTGTCGATAACTTCCTCACAAAAACACTCAAAGGCGTGCCAAAAAGTCACGTTTATCGCATTTTGCGCAGTGGCGAAGTGCGTGTTAATAAGAAGCGCGTTAACGCTGATTCACGATTAAGTTTAGGTGATATTGTCAGAATCCCGCCAATTCGTGCAACGATTATTGAAAAGCCAGAACATGTAGCGCCTGCGACATCAAAATTTGAGCAGGCGATTATTTTTGAAGATGATGCAATGCTGGTCATTGATAAACCTGCTGGCTTTGCTGTGCATGGCGGCAGTGGTATTAGCCGTGGAGTGATTGAGCAGCTGCGCTTAGAGCGCCCAAAAGCTAAGTTTTTAGAGTTAGTACACCGACTTGATCGCGAAACTTCTGGTGTGCTGATGCTGGCTAAAAAACGCAGTGCTTTAGTGGCTTTACACGAGGCTATTCGTAATCATCAAACAGATAAGCGCTATGTAATGTTAGTGCAGGGCGAGTGGTTAGAAGCTAAAAAACGCGTGGTGCTGGATTTGCAAAAGTATCTTTTACCAAATGGTGAGCGCCGTGTAAATGTAGTAACTGACGCTTCTAAAGATAAATATGACGAACGACAAACATCTGAAACGCTGTTTAAGTTAATTAAAAACTTCAACAGTCCTGTTATCGGTAAGTTTAGTTTGTTAGAGGCGCAATTGGTCACAGGTCGCACTCACCAACTGCGCGTGCAATTGGCACATTTGGGCTTTGTAATTGTAGGTGATGATAAATATGGTGATTTTGCACTAAATAAAACCTTAGTCAAACACGGCTTAAAACGTATGTTTTTACATTCTTCAGTGACAAAAATACGACATCCACTAACTAATGACAAGCTAGAATTAAACGCACCAATGCCAGCTGAATTGAGTAAATTTTTACTAAAATTAGAACCTTAAAAGCTAAATAGTAATCATATAAATAGTTAAGAAATATAGTGAAAGAATAAACGAGAATGCAAAAGCAGTTTGATTTAATAGTATGGGATTGGGATGGAACTTTAGCCGACTCTACAAGCATGATTACTCACGCGGTGCTTAAAGCCGCTGAACAAGTTGGCCTACCGGCAATATCTTCGCAAACGGCTAGCAATATAATTGGCCTTGGCTTGCGTGAGGCAATTCAAAGTTTATATGGTGATATTCCGGCTGATAAAGCGCAGGCATTTGCCACCCAATATACCGCTAATTACTATGCCGGCGAAAGTAATATCCCCTTGTTTGAAGGTGCAACAGAAACCATTATGGCCTTGAATAAACGAGGTTTTAAGTTGGCGGTTGCTACAGGAAAAGGTAGACGTGGTTTAAATTTAGCGCTTGAAAATTGTGGTTTAACCAAGTTTTTTCATTCGACGCGTACGGTTGATGAGTGCTTTTCAAAACCGCATCCACAAATGCTAGACGAGTTGATGGATCATTTTGTAGTGTTGCCTGAACGCACACTGATGATAGGCGATACCAGTTATGATTTACATATGGCACAAAATGCCGGCGTTAGCTCAATAGGCGTCACCTACGGTGCTCAGCAGGCTGAGCAATGGCTGCACTTGAATCCAATTCAGCAATTTAATGATTTTTCTAGTTTGGCAAAATGGCTACTTGAGCACGCTTAAGTTGAAAATGTGATGAATAATAAAGAAAATACCGTTATATTTAAAAGCGAAGAGTTGCAAGATGAATCTACAGGTTTAAGATTCGCATTGCCCGCTTTGGGTGAGTTTGCTACTGGTTTTGTGGTGCGATTTCATGGTCGGCCTTATGCTTATGTGAATAAATGCGCACACGTCCCCGTTGAATTAGACTGGAACCCAGGTGAGTTTTTTACCGCACAGAAGGATTACTTAATTTGTGCCACACACGGCGCACATTATCAGCCTGATACTGGTTTTTGTGTAATGGGGCCTTGTAAAGGTAAGCGCTTAAAAGCGATTGAGGTGGTTGAACAAAATCAACAAATCATCATCAATATAGATACCGCTAATTAACATTAATCTGTTTAAAGTTGTTTGATTTTACAGCACAGCAAAAAAATAAAATTTAGCCTATTTTTAAATTTATCATCAAGAAAGAGCTCCTATGTCAGAAGATAGTCAGCAAGCACATTCACAAGATACCAAATGGCAACGCGATACTATAGAAAAGCTTGCGTCCTCAGCACTGGCTGAGCAGAAAACATCTCGCCGTTGGAGTGTTTTTTTTAAGGCACTCATCTTTATTTATATGTTTATTGTTCTGTTTTATATGTTGGGCATATTTGGCGATAGCAAAAAAAGCACTGGTTTTCATACTGCGCTGATCGAAATTAATGGTGTTATTGAAGCAGGTGGTGAGGTGAATGCAGACTCGGTGATGACTAGCCTGCATGAGGCTTATGATAACAAAGGCACCAAAGGTATTATTTTGCGAATTAATAGCCCAGGCGGAAGCCCAGTGCAAGCCGGTATTATTAACGATGAAATCTATCGTCTAAAAAAATTACACCCGATGATTCCTGTGTATGCTGTGGTAGAGGATATTTGCGCATCAGGTGGCTATTACATTGCCGTAGCTGCCGATAAAATTTACGTTGATAAAGCCAGTATTGTCGGCTCTATTGGTGTTTTAATGGACGGCTATGGTTTTACTGAAGTGATGAAAAAAGTAGGCGTTGAGCGTCGATTGATGACTGCGGGTGAAAACAAAGGCATGTTAGATCCATTCTCACCGATTAATCCTAAGCAACAAGTATTAGCACAAACCATGTTGAATGAAATACACGAGCAATTTAAAACAGTTGTTAGACATGGCAGGGGTGCTCGCTTAAAAGAAACGCCAGAAACTTTCAGTGGTTTATTCTGGAGTGGTGAGCAAGGTATTAAACTGGGCTTAGCTGATGCTATCGGTAGTGCTGATTACGTTGCGCGCGAAGTGATTAAGCAAGAAGAAATCGTCGATTTTACCAGCCAAGAAGATTTCGCAAGCCGTATCGCTAAACGTATCGGCGCTAGCGCGAGTACGGTAATCGGTGAAACCTTAGCTAAGCAATTAGTTAGTGCTGGTGAGGTTAAGCTACGCTAAGCTTCACTTTTTTAGACTTAGCTTACTCAAGCTAAGTCTATCAAAACAATCTATTGCTTAATCCTCAATGACTATCGATTTATACTCCGCCGGCATTGCTGGGTATTTCAACTTCATGTCTTTAAGTGCATTCAATATCAGTCTTGAAATAAGCAAATTTCGATTGGTTTTTGAGTCAGCAGGAATGATATACCAAGGTGCATAGTCTGTAGAAGTTGCCTTAATGGCTTGCTCATAAGCTTGCATATATTGTGGCCACAGCGCACGTTCTTTAAGATCATCATCATTAAATTTCCACGCCTTAGTGGGGTCATTTAATCGCTCTTGCATGCGCTTCTTTTGCTCATTTTTAGAGATATGCAAAAAGCACTTAATAATCGTGGTGCCAGTTTCGGCTAATAAGCATTCAAAATCGTTGATTTGATCGTAACGTCGCTGACATTCAGCATCGTCAATCCAGTTGTGTACCTTAACAATCAATACATCTTCGTAATGACTGCGATTAAATATCACTAATTCGCCAGCTTTCGGGGCTTGATTGTGTATGCGCCATAAATAGTCATGTGCCAGTTCTTCGCTAGTAGGTGCTTTAAAACTGGCTAAACGAATGCCTAATGGGTCACATTCACGAAATACATGGCGCACGGTACCATCTTTGCCGCTAGCATCCATGCCTTGCAATATTACCAGTACCTTACGCTTACCTTCAGCATGTAAAACATCTTGTAGCGCATTGATTTCATCAGAAAGTTTTGCTAAATCAATTACGTTTTGCTCCTTAGTGCCAGTACGTTCACTTTTGTCTTTAGGGTCAAATTTTTCGATTGTAAAGCTTTTTGGATGAGCGCGGTATTTATCTAAGTTTGGCATAATTAGTATCTTCCGATGATTGGTTATTTAAAGCTAATCGTTTCTTTCATCTATTCACACTATGCAGTTAAATATAAATTAGCTTATTAGAATACACAATTTTAGTTTCAAAAAAGCCCAACTTGCATCACGGCTGTTGGGCTTTTTAATGGTCAAGCTCAATAATGTATTTATCGATGTGCTTTAGTATGGTTGATTAAGCCATTTGTAGAACTATCGTAGTTATCAACCATTTCATCATTGATTAACTGGGGCAATATTTGCTGAGCAATTTGTTTTCCATATTCAACACCCCATTGGTCGTAGCTGTTAATGTCCCAAATCATGCCTTGTACGAATACTTTATGTTCATATAAAGCAATTAATCTACCCAATGTATTAGGCGTAAGTTTATCGAACATAATTGAAGTGCTAGGACGATTGCCTTCAAATACTTTATGTGGCAAAAGCTTCTCTAGCGCATCGCCAGTTAGACCTTGTTTTTCTAATTCAGCACGTGCTTGTTCTTTGGTTTTCCCTAGCATTAAAGATTGAGTTTGAGCCAAAAAGTTTGCTAGTAAAATTTTATGGTGCGCGTAGCCGCTTTTGCCAATAGCATAATGGCTATGTACAGGCATTAAGAAATCACAAGGCACAATTTGCGTGCCTTGATGTATCAACTGGTAAAACGCATGTTGACCATTAGTGCCAGCTTCACCCCAAATAACTGGGCCAGTTTTGTACTTTACGCGGCTACCATCACGGCAAATAAATTTACCATTACTCTCCATGTCAGCCTGTTGCAAATAAGCAGGAAAGCGTGACATACCTTGGTCGTAAGGTAAAATTGCTTGTGTATCTACATGAAAAAAGTTGTTATACCAAACACCAATCAGCGCCATGATGACTGGCATATTTTGCTCTAATGGCGCAGTTTTGAAATGAACGTCCATTTCGTGTGCGCCAGTGAGTAGGGCTTCAAAATTATCCATGCCTACGTACAAGGCAATAGATAAGCCGATAGCAGACCAAAGTGAATAACGACCACCCACCCAATCCCAAAAAGCGAACATATTATTGGTATCAATGCCAAATTCTTGTACCGCTTTTGCATTGGTAGAAAGTGCAACAAAGTGTTTTGCAACTTGTGCTTCGTCTTTTGCCGCAGCTAAAAACCAAGTACGTGCAGAAAGCGCATTGGTCATAGTTTCTTGTGTGGTGAAAGTTTTAGAAGCCACAATGAATAATGTAGTTTCAGGATTACAAACTTCTAGCGCACGCATTAAATGTGCACCGTCAATATTTGATACAAAGTGTACTTCTAAATCAGGTCCTGCATAGGGTTTTAAAGCATCGCAGACCATTACTGGTCCTAAGTCTGAGCCACCAATACCGATATTCACGATGTCTGTGATGCGTTTTCCGGTGTAGCCTAACCAACTACCATTGCGTACTTTTTCTGAAAACTCACGCATTTGTGCTAGCACCGCGTTTACTTCAGGCATTACATCTTTACCATCGACCATTACAGGTGTGTTGGCGCGATTACGAAGAGCCGTGTGAAGTACAGCACGATTTTCTGTGATGTTAATTTTCTCACCGGCAAACATACGGTCACGCCAGCTTTCTATTTTGGCTTCACGTGCCAATTGCATTAGCAATGGCATTGTTTCTAAAGTAATGCGATGCTTAGAGTAGTCGAATAATAAATCATCAAACTTAAGGCTGAATTGATTAAAACGATTAGGATCGCTTGAAAACAAATCGCGCATGTGCGTAGAAATTACTTTTTCTTGATGTTGGCAAAGATTTTGCCATACTGGTAATGCAGTTAACGTAGCCATTTAGATAATAGTACTTTATTAAGTTATTTTAATTGTAAAACGATACCCGCCAAAGGTGGCAACGTTATTACAAGCGATTGTTTATGGTGCATCCATGCGATATCTTCAACATGTAATTCTGGTCCGTTACCGCTATTACTGCCACCGTAACATTCTGCATCACTGTTAAATATTTCATGGTAAGTGCCTGCTTGTGGAACGCCAATTCTATATTCCTTGCGTAACACAGGCGTAAAGTTCAGCACTATTATAACAAAACTATTGTCTAAGCCGCGTCTAATGAAGCTGATAATCGATTGTTCTGTGTCGTGACAGTCTATCCATTCGAATCCTTGGTGTTCAAAATCAAGGCTATGGAGTGCATTTACGTTTTTATAAAGTTTATTTAAATCGGTGGTGGCAAGTTTTACACCCTGATGCCATGCGTGACCGGCGTATTCATCACCCAATAAATGCCAATCTAAACTACTATTTACGTTCCACTCACGGCCTTGGCCAAACTCATTACCCATAAAGTTGAGCTTTTTGCCTGGAGCAGTCATTTGGTAGGTTGTTAATAGGCGTAGATTTGCAAACTTTTGCCAAGTATCACCAGGCATTTTGTCTAATAATGAATGCTTTCCGTGCACCACTTCGTCATGTGAGAAGGGTAGTACAAAGTTTTCAGAATAAGCGTAAAGCTGTCCAAAAGTAAGCATGTCGTGATAATAACGTCTGTGTACTGGGTCGTTTTCAATGTATGAAAGCGTATCGTTCATCCAGCCCATATTCCATTTCATGCTGAAGCCTAAGCCACCTAAATATACTGGGCGAGATACGCCAGGCCAGGCGGTAGATTCTTCAGCAATGGTCAACACGCCAGGAAAATCTTCACCGACCATCACATTAAATTGCTTCAAGAAATCAATTACATCAAGGTTTTCACGACCGCCAAATTTATTAGGCAGCCATTCACCGGCTTTACGTGAGTAATCAAGGTATAACATAGACGCCACGGCATCAACGCGAAAGCCATCAATATGAAATTCAGCCAGCCAATAATGTGCATTAGCCATTAAAAAGTTACGCACTTCATTACGACCGTAGTTAAATATATAAGTACCCCAATCTTGGTGCTCGCCTAAGCGTGGGTCTTCGTGTTCATATAAGGCTGTGCCATCAAAGCGTGCTAGCGCCCAGTCATCTTTTGGAAAGTGGCCAGGCACCCAATCTAAAATAACACCGATATTGGCTTGGTGAAACGCATCAATTAAAAAGCGCAAATCGTCAGGTGAGCCAAATCGATTGGTCACACCAAAATAGCCAGTGGTTTGATAACCCCATGATTCTGTTAGCGGATGTTCTGAAATTGGCATTAATTCGATATGCGTATAGCCCATTTCAGCCACATACGGCACTAATGTTTTTGCCATTTCTCTATAAGTTAAAAAGTGGCCTGCATCATTACGCTGCCAAGAGCCCAAATGTACTTCGTAGCAATTAAACGGCGCATGTAGCCAATCATTTTTCTTGCGCGATTCTAGCCACTGCTTATCTTCCCATTGGTGATAACTTTTGCTGATTTTTGCTGCAGTACCCGGGCGTTGCTCAAACTCAAGACCATAAGGGTCTGTTTTTACTAAAACTGCACCAGAATGGCGGTTACGAATTTCGAATTTATACGTGTCGCTGGTGGTGAGGTGAGGAATGAAAATATCCCATACACCGCTAGCACCATGTGTTCGCATAGAATGAACTCTGCCATCCCAGCCATTAAAATTGCCAGTAACGCTGACACGCTCTGCGTTTGGCGCCCACACTGCAAAGCGAACGCCTTCAATGTTATCTTGGGTAATACTTTGCGCGCCTAGGGTTTTATAGGCTTGTTTTAAGCGGCCTTCGCCAAACAAATAAAGCTCATCTTGGGTAATATTTGAGGAAAATGTATATGGATCGTATGTTTCATAAGTGCTTTCAGCGCACTCAATTTTGAGTAAACAAGGTGATTTAAGCGAGGTTTTACCTTGCCACTCAAATAGACCATCAGCGTGTTTTTTATCCAGTTTAGCCCAAGTTTTTGCAGTTTTAATCCAAACTTCAGTCGCGCTAGGTAAAAAGGTGCGGAATACAAAACCTTCGTCAACTGCATGTAAGCCTAAATAGCTAAAAGGATCGTGATGCTTAGCCTCTAAAATGAGTTGTTCAGACTTGGATAAAGCTTTTGACGCTTTGTCTGATAGTACGCTAGGTTTAGCATCGCTTACTGCGTCTGCTTGTAATTGAATTGCTGTAGATTTTACCAAGATACATTTCCTCTTAATTTTTCTAAGAAATATTTTTAACTTTTAGTCTTATTAGCTAGATTATAGTGCTTTAAGCTGATTATAATGTACCTTAAGTACAGTTAAACGAAAATTTAAACTAGTTGGCCCAGCTAGTTAAAGTAAATGAAAATTCAATCTTCAGGAGGGCATCATGTCGCAAGACAAGCATTCAGATCGTTTTATTAGCACATTAACCAAAAACACCGCTGCAATTATTCTGGCTGGTGGACGTGGTAGTCGTTTGAAAAACTTAACTGATTGGCGGGCTAAGCCGGCTGTCCAATTTGGGGGCAAATTTAGAATTATTGATTTTCCTCTTTCTAATTGTATTAACTCGGGCATTCGCCGTATTAATGTTGCTACGCAATACAAGGCGCAAAGCTTGATTCAGCACATTCAGCGCGGTTGGGGATTTTTGCGCGGTGAATTCAATGAATACGTCAATATTATTCCTGCGCAACAGCGTATTTCTGAAGATTGGTATAAAGGCACGGCGGATGCTGTTTATCAAAATCTAGATCTATTGCGCGAAGGCGGTGGTGAATACATTTTAATTTTGGCAGGCGACCATATTTACAAAATGGATTATGGCCAAATGTTGGCAACGCACGTCACCAGCAATGCAGATATGACGGTTGCTTGCATCAATGTGCCTTTAGAAGATGCCAAAGGTTTTGGTGTGCTTGCGGTAGATGATACCGATCGCGTCATTGAATTTTCTGAAAAACCTGCAAATCCAAAACATATGCCTGGCGACACTACCAAAGCATTCGCTAGTATGGGTATTTATGTTTTTAACGCTAAGTTCTTGTATGAGCAGCTTATTCGTGATGCTGGTGATTCAAAATCTAGCCATGATTTTGGCGCAGATATTATTCCTTACATTATCAAAAAATATAAAATTCAAGCACATCGCTTTACTGATAGTTGTGTAGGTGCCATTAACGGCAATTATTACTGGCGTGATGTTGGTACGATAGATGCCTATTGGGAAGCCAATATGGAATTAACAAAAGTGGTGCCTGAGCTTAATTTATACGATAGAGAGTGGCCTATTTGGACGTATCAAGAGCAATTGCCTCCAGCTAAATTTGTGTTTCAAGATGATGGCAGAACCGGCAAGGCAACAGACTCTCTGGTTTCAGGTGGATGTTTAATCAGCGGTTCATGCGTCACAAATTCTGTACTATTTTCTGATGTTAGGGTGAATAGTTATAGCACTGTCGAAGGCTCTGTTATCTTGCCAAAAGTTACGATAAATCGTTACGTGGTACTGAAAAATGTGGTGATAGATCGTGGTTGTAATATTCCAGAAGGCATGCAAATTGGTGTAGATTTAGCCCTTGATGCAAAACGTTTTTATGTGTCAGAAAAAGGCATTACGCTGGTGACGCCTGATATGTTAGGCCAAGATTTATATCGAGTGATTTAGTCTTTTTTGTTTAGATATTGAGGAAACATGGTCCTGATTTCATTAGTTCAGAATTTATTATTGACTAATGTTTCCTCTAAATATTGATGGTTTTCTAGATTTTCATAGTTTATTTTTTTATGGTTTTATATTTGATGGCTTTAGAGTCAAATAGTTATTAATTTTTATTGTTAAGGTTGTGTATTAAGTGAAGTCAAACAGTCCTAAGTTATATCTAAATCTATATTGGCACATGCATCAGCCAGATTATCGTGACATTGTCAGTAATGAATATGTGCTGCCATGGACATATTTACATGCAATAAAAGATTACAGTGACATGGCTTTTCATCTTGAAGCTAATCCAGCGGCGCGCGTTAGCTTTAACTTTGTGCCAATTTTGTTGGATCAGTTAGAAGATTACAGTGCGCAATTCAAAGAAAATGATATTCGCGATCCTTTATTAGCGCTATTAGTTGAAGAAGATTTAAATGGTATCAGCCATGAGCAGTGTCACTTAATTGTGCAAAGCTGCTTTAAAAGCCACCATGAAAAAATGTTGAGTCCTTTTCCGCATTACCAGCGCCTTTTACACATGTATCAGCTTGTTGAAACCATGGCCTGTAACGATGAGTTTCATTATTTAAGCGCGCAATATAAAGCCGATTTATTAGTTTGGTACCATTTAGCTTGGTGTGGTGAAAGCCTGCGCCGCGAGAACAAAGTGGTTCAAGCACTGATGACCAAAGGCGTGTTGTTTACTGCAGAAGAGCGTCAACAACTATTCAAAGTGATTGGTGAAACAATTACACAGTTAATTCCTCGCTACAAAGCCTTAATGGATAGCAAGCAAATAGAGATTTCAACAACGCCTTACTACCACCCGATATTGCCTTTATTGTTAGATTTTAAATCTACACTAGATGCGATGCCGGATGCACCGTTGCCAGAAAATGCAAAATACGCAGGTGGGCAAAGCCGAGCTGTCGCACATGTGGTTTCTGCACAAACATCGCATGCGCTACGTTTTGGTGAAAAACCACGCGGTATGTGGCCAGCAGAAGGTGGTGTATCGCATGCCGCCTTATCATTAATGGCTGAACACGGTTTAGAGTGGGCCGCAACAGGGCAGGCAGTATTAGCGAATAGCTTGGTAAAATCACAGTTAAGCGTTGATGATAAAAATGAATATTTGTATCAGCCTTATCGTGTCACGAACGGCAAGCATGACATTTTATGTTTCTTTAGAGATGATCAACTGTCAGACAAAATTGGCTTTGAATACGCAAAAATGAATGCCACAGATGCGGTCGCTGATTTTGTTCAAACACTAGAGCGGATTCAGCAAAATAGTAGCAATCAAGACGATGGTCAGGCTGCTAATAAAGCCAAAGTCGTTAGCGTTATTCTTGATGGTGAAAATGCATGGGAATACTACCCGTACAACGGTTATTACTTTTTAAATGAACTTTACGCGGCCTTAGCTAACCATCCTGATATTGAAATGAGCACTTTTAGCGACATTGTTGATTTGTATCAATCTAGCGAATACAAAAATAAGGGATTATCCGCACCGGTTTTACCACAAGTGGCTGCAGGTAGCTGGGTTTATGGCACTTTTAGTACTTGGATAGGTAGTAAAGACAAGAATTTAGCATGGGATTTACTCTGCGAAGCTAAGAAAATATATGACAAAGTAATATCTAAATCTAGTTTAGATGCCGCTCAATTGTCAGCGTGTGAACGTCAACTTGCGATCTGCGAAGGCTCAGATTGGTTTTGGTGGTTTGGTGATTACAATTCGTCAGATAGTGTTGCGAGTTTTGATCAGCTTTATCGTCGCAATTTGATTAATTTGTACACCTTATTGCAAGAACCAGTGCCAGCAGTGCTGCATAAGTCTATTAGCGCGGGTGGTGGTAACGCAGACAATGCAGGTACGATGCGGCGAGGACAAGCTTAATCGACAAGACAGCCTAATATTCGTGTCATAAATTTTAATTAACAATATTTTTTAAACTAGGCTTGAAATGACACAGCACCAAAATTTACCACTCTTAAAACAACGCCGCACTGGTGTTTTGTTGCATATTAGTTCACTGCCAAGTACTAATTATGTGGGAGATTTAGGTGTTGAGGCTTATCACTTTGTCGACTTTTTAGCTGGCATAGGTGCAAGCGTTTGGCAAACATTGCCAATTAATATGCCGCATGCAGATAATTCGCCTTATCAATGTTTATCAGCGCATGCAGGTAACCCTGATTTTATTAGCTTAGACGCTTTGCAAGCGCAGGGCTTATTAAGTAAAGATGATTTAACTGGCTTAATCACTAATAAATCACATTTAATTGCCAAAGCTTACAACGCTTTTTCGCAATCTGAAGATAAAAAACAAACGCTAAGCTTTACTAAGTTTTGTAAAAAACACGCCCATTGGCTGAAAGATTTCGCCTTGTTTATAGCGTTGCGAAATAAGTTTAATCAAGCTGGTTGGCAGTTTTGGCCAGAAGACTTTAAAAATAGAGAAGTAAAAGCACTTAAGCTTGCCACTAAAGAACTCGCTGAAGATATTGCCGTCATTCAATTTACCCAGTTTGTTTTTTTTAGCCAATGGCTAAATCTTAAAGAGTACGCCGCGACTAAAAACGTGCATCTATTTGGTGATATTCCTATTTTCGTGTCTTATGATAGCGCCGAAGTTTGGGCGCAACCACATTTGTTTAAGCTAGATTCAGAAAAAAATATGGCAGTTGTTGCTGGTGTGCCGCCTGATTATTTTTCTGAAACAGGTCAGCGTTGGGGTAATCCGCATTACAACTGGGAGGCGATGGCCGCTGAAAATTATGCTTGGTGGGTTTCACGTATGGCAACGCAAAGCGAGTTGTTTGACATCGTGCGTATTGATCACTTCAGAGGCTTAGAAGCGGCATGGGAAATCCCCGCAAACGAGAATACTGCGATTAATGGCGAGTGGGTATTGGCTCCGGGCGATGCCTTATTAGCCGCGATTACTGAGGCTTTACCCAATATCAATTTAGTTGCCGAAGACTTAGGCATCATTACTGATGAAGTGGATGCCTTAAGAAATAAATACAATTTACCCGGCATGAAGATTTTACAATTTGCTTTTAGCGGCACTGAAGATAACCCCTATTTGCCGCATCATATTGACGAAAATAGCGTGGTTTATACTGGCACGCATGATAACGACACTACCGTTGGTTGGTATAACGCTTTAGACGAGCAGCAACGCGGCCATGTACAAACCTATTTGCACGAATCTCGCTCTGCTGAGCACTTCGTTGATATGCCTAAAGATTTAATCGATATGGCGCTTGAATCTAAAGCTAATTTAGCCATTATCCCTATGCAAGATATCTTGGCGCTGGATGCTAGTCACCGTATGAATACGCCCGGCACTTGCACTGGCAATTGGCATTGGCGATTTAATTGGCAACAGCTTAGCGATGCACAGCAACAATATATTAAAGAAACGATTACCAGCACGGGGCGGAATTAAGGCGATGACTATGCTAATGGGCATTGATGTTGGCGGCACGAATTTGCGTTTAGGTATTTTAGCGTCTGGATTGCTGATAGACGATATGCGCTTTCAGGCTAACTTTTCTGAAATCTGCAAAAATAATCCGGCTGATATCGCTTGGCATAAAATTTTAGAAGTGACAGCTAATGCGATTAATGAAATGCTTAAAAAGCATCCAGCTATAGGCGCTATTGGCATAGGCTTTCCGGGATTTATAGATCCTAAGTCGCAAAAGATTCTGCAATCGCCTAATCTGCCTGGTCTATTAAATGTAGATTTGAGTGTGGCATTGTCGGCAATTGTTAAGTTACCGGTGCTGGTAGAAAATGATGCGCTGGTAGCGGCTTACGGTGAGTTTCGTAGTTTAAACATGGCCGATAAAACTGTCACCACTGAAATAAATCGAGACGCCATTCAAGACCTGATTTATGTAGGTTTAGGCACTGGTGTTGGTGGTGGTTTAATATTAAACGGTCAGCCTTTTGGTGGGCAGCATGGCATGGCAATGGAAATTGGCCACATGATTACCGTGCCAAATGGCCGTTTATGCGGCTGCGGTAATCGCGGTTGTATGGAGCAATATGCCTCTGCCACTGGCGTTGCGCTTAGTTACCAAGAATTAACTGGGCAGAATATTACGGTTGATGCTATTGCAACTTTAGCTAGGGTAGGGGATGTTAATGCGATTGAGGCTTATGCAGTCGCTAGCTCGAATTTAGCCACTGCACTGGCGAACATTATTAAAGTGCTGGATATTCGTGTCGTTTTAATCGGTGGAGGCATGAGCCAAGCTTGGGATTTAATGGCTGATGTATTTCACACCACTTTGAATGCCGCGCTGATCCCAGTATTACGTGGCAAAGTTGAGGTTAAAATCTCAAACACTGGCGATCAGTCTGGCATTATAGGTGCGGCGCTTTTGGCATGCGCCTCGCTTTGAATTAAACCATTAATTTTTAAAGATAAAGGGTATCCGAATTCTGTGCTTGATTTGACTGAAAATCCCTAGATTATAAATTCACAGTGTTAGTTGATTCTATCATTAAGCTTATGAGCGTCAGCTTTAGAGAGCGTTAATTTGAAAGCCATGTGATAAATCTCAGCCAATTTTAGTCATGGGCTAATTGGTGAGTAACGGCTAGAACATCCGCTTAGCTGAGCTTTAGTTGGTCATCAGTTTTTCTAAGCAACGCTTCAAACTCATCAATTGGCACAGGCTTACCAAACAAGTACCCTTGGAAATTCGTACAATCATTACTCAACAGGCACTGCTTCTGATCTTCCGTCTCAACACCCTCAGCAATCACATCCAAATTCAAGCTATGTGCCATCGCAATAATCGTGCGCACGATAATGCGGTCACTTTCATTGGTAACAATATTGTGTACAAAAGACTGGTCGATTTTCAATTGAGATAAAGGTAGTTTTTTTAGATATTGCAGAGACGAATAGCCTGTACCAAAATCATCTAATGAGAATCGAACACCTATTTGGCTTAGAGCATTCATTTTTATAACTATGTCATCAATATCGTTGATTAACATACTTTCTGTGAGTTCTAGTTTTAGTTTTGCGGGGTTTATTCCGTGACGTTGTATTGTTTCTTGAACTTGCTCCACGAAATTTAAGTGGTGAAATTGTTTAGCGCTAACATTAACGGCAAGATTAAGATCACTTGTGAGCGTATTTTTTTTCCAAGTTTGGAGTTGAGCACACGCTGTTTCCAGCACCCACTGACCTATGGGTAGTATTAACCCTGTTTCCTCAGCCATCGGAATAAACTGAGAAGGTGAAATCATGCCACGTGACGGGTGATTCCAGCGTATCAAAGTCTCAGCACCTATCCCATGACCAGTACTGCTAACTTGAATTTGATAGTGCACTTGAAATTGCTGCGCCTCGAGTGCGTTTCGTAATTCGTATTCTAGGTAAGCCTAGTTATTAATGACGACCTGCATGTCTGGATCAAAGAAACTAAGGGTGTTGCGTCCATTCTTCTTAGCTTGATACATCGCTATATCAGCTTGTTTTAACAACTCGTCTATCGATTGAGAATGAGCATTGAACAACGTAACGCCAATGCTAGGAGTACTGTGATGTATATGTTCTCCTAATTGATATGTTTGATTGAGTGAGGATAAAATCTTTTCACCAATTTTTTCAGCCTGCAATGCCGCTTCTATTGGGTGAGCATTTAAATCTTCAAGTAAAACTACAAATTCATCACCCCCAAGTCTGGCTATAGTGTCTTCACCGCGCACACATTCTATCAAACGCCTTGCGACCTGTTGTAGGAGATAATCTCCGACATCGTGCCCCAACGTGTCATTGAGGGTTTTAAAATGGTCTAGATCAAGAAAGAATAGCGCACCACTTTGACTGCTGCGAGTCACTGACGCCATTGCCTGCTTAAGTCGATCAAGAAGAAGGCGGCGATTTGGCAAGCCTGTTAATGGGTCATAAAACGCTAAATTTCTAATTTCATCTGAGGCGGCTTTACTCAAGGTAATGTCAGTGAGCGTCGCCACGTAATTGGTGACGATACCCATGGCCTCGTTAACAGCGGTGATGGTGAGATGTTGTGGATAAACTTCACCGGACTTACGACGATTCCAGAGCTCACCTTCCCATGCACCTGCATTATTAACCTTGTCCCACATGACATCATAAAACGCTTTGCTTTGACGGCCTGAACTAAGTAGCTTTGGTGTTTGACCGATAGCTTCATCTGCGCTATAGCCGGTAATCTTAGTAAAGGCATGATTGACACGAAGGATTATGTTGTTGGCATCAGTGACCATCATGCCTTCCTGGGATTCGAAGACGGTGGCGCCAACTTTGAGTTCTGCTTCAGCTTGCTTGCGTTCGATAGCAATACTGGTTAGGTTTGCAAACTGCTCAATGAGGTGAATGTCATTTTCTGTCGGTGTATTAACTTCATGGTGATAAATGGCAAATGTACCCAGCACTTTTCCTGCAGCTGAACGTATAGGTTGCGACCAGCATGAACCTAACCCAGCACTCGCTGCGAGCTCTTTGTAGGATGCCCAGTAAGGATGCGATTGAACATCCTCAACGATGACACGCTCTCCAGTAAAAGCTGCTGTTCCACACGAGCCCAAACCGATACCGATTCCAATGCCATCGAGAGCTGCATTATAGAAACTGGGTAAACTGGGGGCGATGCCACTACATAGATGTTTACCTTCTTTGTCCAGTAGCAAAATACTGCATAACATTTTGGAGTCGAGTTTCTCTATGCCAAGTACAATAGCCTCTAATATGTAGGGCAACTTGTGCATGCTACCCAATAGTTCTAACGTACTACTGCGAAACTGTTCGTAATTTTCAGCTTGTTTTTGTTCAGTAATATCATAAAACCAACCCAACATCGCTGATTCATTATCAAATGTGATTAGCATATACGTGGCCAACGTCCATTTTGGTTTTGTTGGTTCAGTAAAATTAATTATTTCGATCAATTTATTGGTGACATGATCTCCATTGTTCAGTGATTCAAGCACATCAACATAATCCTGAGGGTTCGCATAGTATATTTTTGCGTCAAGGCCGATCACCGCATCTAGAGCGCAATTAGTCATCTTGGCATAATATTGGTTAGCAAACTTTACTAGGCCAGTCGCCATGCTTGTAATTCTTACCGCAGTGGGGCTGCTCTCTAGGATTAATCGGAAGTGAGCCTCACTATCGATTAAGATTTGTTCCGCTTGCTTGCGTTCAGTGACGTCGCGCTGTACAGATACCCAGTGCGTATACAAGCCTTTTTCGTTGGCAATTGGAGTAATATCAAACTCATTCCAATAGGTAGTGCCATCCTTGCGATAGTTTAGAATTTCAACTCGAGTCGACTGCCAATGTTCGATTGCGTGACGGACTCTGTCTAAAGTCGATCGATCCGTATTTGGTCCGTGAAGGATGCGTGGCGATTGCCCTATAATTTCTTCAGAGCAATACCCATTGTGCTCGTAAAAAACCTTATTAGCCCAAACGATACGAGGGCCTGGCTCATTAATCGGCTCAGCCTCAGTAATGACGATTGCATCATTCAAGCGGTCTACACATACTTCTAGTAACTTGGACAAGTCTAGTGTTGATAAAGGCATTAACTTATTATCGAAGTTCATAGCACTTGAAAAATCATATTGTTGTAACCTTTAATGGGAGTAACTCGCTAATTGAATCAATCGCTGAATAACACAGCAAGTTTTAAATTTACATTTGAAGGCTGGGCAACCATTGCAAGACGAAGGCTGTTTTGTTTAACTTAGTGCTTGGCAACAAAATATATATGGATGGCAGAAGTGAGCCATAGACAGATACTAAATCCTAAATAGAAACGCTATCTTTAATATGGCATTTGCTTTGATGAAACCGCATTAACGTTCGTACTGATTTGGGTCATCATGCTTCGCCAATCTTTTAAGTCTATGCTTAATACAAACGAACCTGCTAATAAGTATCATTTTGATTCAATTGAGTATTTATATCTAAGTAATCAATAGGCTGTAAAAAATCAAGTTAATAGCAGAATCATTTAACTGAATTTTGCGCTGTACAGTAATGGGGGTAACCATTTCATGTTCTCAATTCTTACTGACTAATTTTTTAATTGACAAGATAAGTACAGTATGTGCTTCTAATAGTGTAGAAGATTGACCTGCGTCAAAGAGGCCCTAATTAAATAACGTATTAGGTCCTTTGTATTTTCTTTGTGTTGTGGGGGGGCTTTTGACACTGACATTCAGTTGAGGTGATGTTGCCTTAAACCAGCCTAAATTGGTAAGCGACTATTAATGACTGGTTGCTGTAGTTGACTTACCAAATCTGTTTGGCTACTTCATTCCCAAGGCCTCAATCAGTGAAATTAGCGTATGAAACAAATTGGCCGAATATTACGTTATACCAACGACTACTATATGCAAGTCTAATCTCAGCGTTAATTTTTCTAGCCAATCATACAATTTCTTTGCTTAGAAGTGACAAAACCTAAAATCAACCACAGTATACGTATACCCAATAAAATTAATGGCTAGCGTCCGCCCCTTGAGCAGGTTTATCTAAAAATACCCGTACATTGCGCGGATAAACAAAAACCTGTTCACCTTGCGTAATTCCAAGTTCACGGAAGCGTACTTGCGTCAACTCAGCCTCAATTAGCTCATCTTGATCAGCGCGTTTTAGCTCCAATCTTACTAAAGGACCGATGGCGTGTATGTAACTGACTACGGCTTCAAATACTGGATTATCGCCTTGGCGCTCTTTGAAAACTTCAATATCATGCGGCCGCACGAAGGCTAATCCCGCGCTGTTTTGCGTGTCGTGATGCGCATCTAGTTTTACGCCTAGCTCGCCAATTTTAGCCTCACCTTCATGAATGTGACTCTTGAATTGATTTACATTGCCTAAAAACTGGTAAACAAACGGTGAGACTGGATGATCGTAAACTTCTTGCGGCGAGCCGACCTGCTCGATTTTACCTTTGTTAATTACCACCACGCGATCAGCGACTTCTAGCGCTTCTTCTTGATCATGCGTCACAAAAATACTGGTGATGTGTAATTCATCATGCAACCTACGCAACCAGCGGCGTAGCTCTTTACGCACTTTTGCATCTAGCGCACCAAACGGTTCATCCAACAATAATACCTTGGGTTCCACTGCTAATGCGCGAGCCAAGGCAATGCGCTGACGTTGACCGCCTGATAATTGTGGTGGATAACGATCCGCCAGCCAATCTAATTGCACCAATTCTAGCAGTTCATGCACACGACGTTTAATTTCAGCATCTGACGGGCGCGTTTCTTTTGGGCGTACACGTAAGCCAAATGCAACATTTTCAAACACGGTCATGTGGCGGAATAAGGCGTAATGCTGAAACACGAAGCCGACTTGCCGTTCGCGTACTTGTCGTGCGGTGGCATCTTCGCCATGAAAATGTATGCTGCCAGCATCAGGTGCTTCCAAGCCGGCAATAATACGTAAAAGGGTGGTTTTGCCGCAACCTGAAGGCCCAAGTAATGCGACTAACTCTCCACTTGGCACATCTAGGCTGACATCATTCAATGCACTAAAACTGCCAAAGTTTTTTCTAATATTGCGAATCTCGATACTCATGATTTTGTTCCAATTTAAATTATTTGTATTTGAATTAATTTTTTATGCCTATCAATTATTCAGGCTGGTTTATATGCAATATGTAGGAGTGGCGCCCTCGCCGCGATGCAATGGTGCAATTGCTAAGCATGATTGATTGCATCGCGGCGAGGGCGCCGCTCCTACAGGTGAATAAAAGAAGTACTTGCTGAGCGTTGTATATATAGTAATTTTTATTGCATTTAAGCTATAAATAACGCTTTTAACTTAAGTAAATTTCTAATTAAAAGTCTGTTCATGCTGATATGCACTGCGCGCCACTTGCCATTCAACAAAGCTTTTAAGCGCCAAGGTCACAAGTGCCAATAAAGCGAGTAAAGACGCCACGGCAAAAGCCGCTGCATAGTTGTACTCGTTGTATAAAATCTCCACATGAAGTGGCATGGTATTGGTCATGCCGCGAATATGGCCAGACACCACCGATACCGCGCCAAATTCGCCCATTGCCCGGGCATTGGTTAAAATGACGCCATACAGCAAGCCCCACTTCACATTGGGCAAGGTAATGCGCCAAAGTATCTGCCAACCTGAAGCGCCAAGCACTAAACCAGCTTCCTCCTCGTCTTTGCCTTGCGCTTGCATTAACGGGATTAACTCACGCGCAACAAATGGAAAGGTGACGAAAACCGTAGCTAATACAATGCCAGGAATGGCGAATATCACTTTTAAATCATGGTCTATCAGCGTAGAGCCGACCCAGCCTTGCATGCCAAAAATCAACACATAAATCAAACCAGCAATGACGGGTGAAACCGCAAAAGGTAAGTCGATTAAGGTAATTAAAATGCTTTTTCCTCTAAACTCAAATTTAGCAATCGCCCAAGCCGCTGCCACACCAAACACCAGATTAAGTGGCACTGCAATAGCTGCAGCAATCAGTGTAAGTTTGATTGATGACAGCGCATCCGGATCAGTTAATGCAGTAATGTAAGTATCAAAACCCTTGCGTAAAGCTTCGGTAAACACGGCAGCTAGCGGCACTAATAAAAACAAACCTAAAAACAGCAAGGTAATCGTAATTAGCGTCCAGCGTATCCAAGCGGGTTCTGATGTGGCGCGACTGCGGGCTACTTTATTTTGGTAACTGCTGTGCTGTGATATGGGTGCTAAAGACATAATTGTTTCTCGATAAAATTACTTCTGTACTGGTTTTAGTTTGCTAGTTTTAGTTTATGGTTTTAAGCGCCATAAACGCGATAAATTACATTTAGCGCACAGCCCTGGCATGACGATTGAACCACCACTGCAAGCCGTTAATCGCAAATAGTAATAAGAATGAAATAACCAGCATCACCACAGCCACCGCTGTTGCGCTGGCGTATTCATATTGCTCAAGCTTGGTAATGATAATGAGCGGGGTAATTTCTGATACAAACGGCACATTGCCGGCAATAAAAATAACTGAACCATATTCGCCAATGGCACGGGCAAAGGCCAAAGCAAAACCTGTTAAAAGCGCAGGCCAAATCGCCGGAAAGATTATTTTAGTAAAAGTCTGCCAGCGATTAGCGCCCAAGCTGGCAGCGGCTTCTTCTGTCTCAGATTCCAAATCTTCCAGCACCGGCTGAACGGTGCGCACAACGAACGGTAAGCCAATAAATGTCAGCGCGATAATCACGCCCAAAGGTGTAAATGCAACTTTAATACCATGCGGCTCTAACCAAGAACCTATCCAGCCGTTGCCAGCATATACGGCAGTTAGCGCAATACCGGCTACAGCAGTTGGCAGCGCAAAAGGTAAATCGACCAAGGCATCAATTATTTTTTTACCAGGAAACCGGTAGCGCACCAACACCCATGCCGTGAGTAAACCAAATACAGCATTAATTAAAGCGGCTAAAAATGAAGCGCCAAAAGTTAATTTGTAAGAAGCTAATACTCTGGGGGCGGTCACGACTGCCCAAAATTCATTAAAACTTAATTCTGTGGTTTTAATAAAAGCAGCTGATAACGGAATAAGCACGATTAAGCTCAAATAGAGCAGGGTGTAACCTAGTGATAAATTAAATCCGGGGAGTACGTTTTTTTGTTTTGCCATGTGATTTCACTTTTAATACGGGCTAATAATCATGTTTGATTGCTAGCCCGTGTTAACCATTATTGTTATAGCCGTGCTATGGAAACATCGGTAGCTTTTACCAAGGCCAATACCTCAGAACCAAGGGCAAGACCTAAATCTTTGATAGATCGAGTGGTAATTACCGAGGTGATGATGCCGGAACTTGTTTCAACTTCAACTTCTGAAACGACATCACCCCAAATAATGGCTTTGATTTTTCCATGTAATTGATTGCGAACATTAACTGCTATTAAAGCCATGATAATTTCTCCTTTTGCACCTACTGGCGCTAAGCCAAGTAAATGCGTATTTGTAATATATTGAATGACTCTCATCTGTTCAGTCAGTCACTATTTTTGATAAATCTGATCGAAGGTACCACCGTCAGAAAAGTGTTTTTTCTGCGCCACTTGCCAACCGCCAAAATCATCATCAATTTTCACAAAATTAACTTTTGGAAATTGCGCTTCATATTTTTTAGCTACTGATGCTAACGTTGGGCGGTAGTAATTTTTAGCCGCAATTTCCTGGCCTTCTTCAGTATATAAATACTCAAGATAAGCTTTAGAAACAGCTTCAGTACCGTGTTTTTTTGCGAATTTATCAACCACAGTCACTGGCGGTTCAGCCAAAATAGAAAGTGAAGGCACGACAATTTCAAACTTGCCTACGCCTAATTCTTTTTGTGCCAAGAACGCTTCGTTTTCCCAAGCAAGCAATACATCCCCAATACCGCGTTCCACAAAGGTCGTGGTCGATCCGCGCGCACCGGTATCTAACACCGGCACGTTTTTAAATAACTTGCCGACAAACTCTTTAGTTTTAGCTTCATCACCACCATTTTTCTTTTGCGCGTATGCCCAAGCCGCTAGGTAATTCCAACGTGCGCCACCCGATGTTTTAGGGTTAGGCGTAATGACAGAAACACTAGGTTTGACTAAATCATCCCAATCTTTAATATTTTTAGGATTGCCTTTTCTTACCAGTAAAACAATGGTTGAGGTGTAAGGCGAGCTATTGTGTGGCAAACGTTTTTGCCAATCTTTAGGAATTAATTTGCCTTTTTCTGACAACTGATCAATGTCGTAAGCGAGAGCCAACGTAGCTACGTCAGCATCTAATCCATCAATAATGGCGCGTGCTTGTTTGCCAGAGCCGCCGTGAGAAGCTTTAACGGTGACTTTATCACCAGTTTTTGCTAACCAATATTTACCGAAAGCGTCGTTGAAGTCTTGGTAAAGCTCACGCGTTGGGTCGTAAGAAACGTTCAGTAGGCTAATGTCTTTGGCAGTAGCCGTTAGCGGCGCTGCTGTGCCAAATGCTGCTGCTAGCAGTGCGATGGCGAGTAATGATTTTTTCATTTGTTATGATCTCTTTAATTAGTATGAAAGTTGTATTCGAGTGAATAGCGTTTTTTCATCAGGACGATCTGCAATATTTACAAATGATCCTGTAGCTGTGCCACCACCACCTTTGAACGATGTTTGTTCATAATTTAAGACGACTTTTACGTTTTGGTTTAGGTACCAATTGACGCCAGTTGCCCAAGATTTTGCGGAGCTAGCATTAATTCGTTGGTCTGCAAAACCTGTGTTAGCTGATGAGCCCGTCTGAAAAGCCTTGCTATCTATATTATTTTCTTGATAGCGTGCAACTAACTCCCAAGCACCCCAGCCACCGCCGTCTGTACTAAATACTTGCTTAGGTTTCACGCCTTTAAATGAAGCGTCTTCTCCTGTGAGTAAGTAGGAGCCAGCAATCTGCCAAGCATCGTTATCTAGTTTGTCAGATTTAGTACCATTAGTTAAACCTTGCGAAACGCGTGCATATTCTGTAATTACACCGAAGGGACCATTGTAGTAATAAGCTTGTGGTGAGATTCGATCGCGTGCGCCGTTAGCAAATACTGAAGTGTTGGTATAGGCAAAGAAGCTAGATTGCTGACCGGCAGTTTTATATGCAGGTAAACCGCTCGCAGTTGATGTACCTTTGAAATTACCGTGGGTTGCAGCAAGACCGAACCCAAGCCCAGCAAGCGCGCTGTCACTATCCTTGAATGGTGTGGCAAACACGCGTGCAGCATATTCTTTATCCACATTGGTATCTTGTACCGTTGTAATATCACCGCCATCGACCACACCGTTATAAATCCCCACTGAATAATTTATTTTTCCTTCAAGTACGTCGCCATGAATCGCAGCGCCTAGGTCGCGATTTGGTAAAATGTTATTACTGACGTAACTACGCTCAATGAATTTAATATCAGAACCACTCTGTAGTCTTTCTAGACCTACAAATGGCTTAAATTTACCGGCACGTACTTTAAATGACGGCTGAAAGCGTGCATCTATGTAGGCATCTACAATACCGCTGGTACTGATGGTGCTGGTAGTTTTAGCTTCACCAAACTCAGGCGTAAAGCGGAAGTCATATTTACCAAAAACGGTACCTTCAATTGTTGGACGAATTCGTCTAAAGTCAAAACCACTGATGTTTTTACCATCACTGCCCAAGCCATTTACATTACTGAAATTACGATTATCAATTTGTAAAAGTCCTTTGAATCTAATTGAATTTTTACCATCAGCGGACTCAATGCCAAAACCATTTTCACTGGCTTTAACTACTGGTGTTGTTTTCTTTGCAGCAACAGCTTCTTCGCTTGAAATTTCACCTTGGCGTGCTAATACTTTAACTTGCTGATCTAACTGTTGTACTAAAGCGCGTAGCTCCTCCAGCTCTGAGCTGTCATTAGCACGCGCTGCGATTGGTAGTGAAATAATGCCGCTAGCGATAAGCACTGTGGCGAATTTTGTAAATTTAAATTGCATTTTTATCTCCGATTACAAGCAACCAGCTTTCTGGTAGGCCAGTGTGTTTGGTTAATTACTATTTTTTTACCTTGCCTTTGCTGGTGCAGTAGGCGAAATTTTTGTATTTTCTTGAATAAATCTTAGTTTTTCGCGCTTCTCAATTTGCGTCACACGGCCTTCGTGAAGAACAATCTCCACAGATCCGAAGCCTGAGCCTGCTCTAAGCTCTTCAACAGCGCGCAAAATTTCTTGTGAAGCATCACTGTTATTTTTGGTGTTAGCTTGGAATGTCATGATTTGGCCCTTAATGTGTGCTCGCTAATCAGCGAATGCATGCACTATAAATGAGCCTTTTAATAATTAAAAATAATTATTTTTAATAAGAATATAACTAAATAGAATATAAAGGGCTGTTTATTGGGGGGAAGTTGTATTGATGATTTGAATTGGTAGTTTTGGAGGGGTAAAGCTGGATTACTGAGATTTAACGTCTTGAATTTAACATCTTGAATTTAACGTCTTGAATTTTAAAGTAAGTAACTAGAAAATATTGAACTCTAAAAGCAAGCTTAAATTTTAACTATGTTGAGCAAGTGCCCATCGTACATGCTCTTTTACCAGATCATCTTCATGGTTTATATGATGATTTAGCGCGTTAATAACCGCTGGCGTTGTTGGCGCATTGCCTAAACCTACGGCAATATTTCTCAGCCACTGCGCGTAGCCTATACGGTAAATGGCACTGCCAGCCATTTTTGCTTTAAATTCACTTTCGGTCCAACTAAAACAATCGACCAAGCTAATATCATCTAAACCGTGTTTGACATGAAAGTCATTTTCAGCCGTGATTTGTGCAAATTTGTTCCATGGGCAAAAAAGCTGGCAGTCGTCGCAACCATACACACGGTTACCAATTAACGGCCTAAATTCAAGTGGAATACTGCCTTTTAGTTCTATGGTTAAATACGAAATACAACGCCTTGCATCCACTTCATAAGGTGCTGTAATGGCCTTAGTTGGGCAAACATCTATGCAACTGGTACAAGTGCCACAATGATTACTAGCTTCAATTTCATCGATAGCAAGGGGTAAATTAGTATAAATTTCTCCCAAAAAAAACCATGAACCGTGATTTTTATTGATGAGTAGGGTATGTTTACCGCGCCAACCTAAGCCAGCTTTTTCTGCAAGCGCCACCTCTAACACCGGCGCGCTATCGGTAAAAACGCGATAACTGAAGTCTGAAATATTAAGTTTAGTGACTTCTTCTTGTATTTTTTCGCTGAGTTTTTGCAGCTTATTACGCATCACCTTATGATAATCGCGCCCAAGAGAATAGCGTGAAATAAAAGCTTTCGACTGGTCTTGCAATACACTTTCGCTATGCTCCGCATTGGGTGGTAAATAATCTAAACGAACAGCAATCACGCGCAAGGTATTTGGCACTAAATCGGCTGGGCGAGTTCGTTTTACGCCGTGTTTTGCCATATAATCCATTTCACCATGAAAACCTTTAGCCACCCACGCCTGATGTTCAAGCTCCGCCACCTGCAAGTTGGTGTCAGTGATGCCAATTTGATTAAAACCCAAGGCCAAGCCCCATTTTTTAATGTCGGCGCTCAATTGTTCAAAATTGTGAGAGTTTGTCATGGCTAACAATTTTACACGTGATTTGCCCGATGAAGCAGCCACCCTAGAATTTGCAGCGGTGTTAGCTAAAGTCATTCAGCCTAATTTAACCATTTATTTACATGGTGATTTAGGTGCAGGAAAAACCACTTTAGTACGCGGTTTGCTACATGCGCTTGGACACGTGGGCAAGGTCAAAAGTCCGACTTATACGCTGGTTGAGCCTTACCAAATTAAATCTAATGTGCTTTCTACAATAAACCTGTATCATTTTGACTTGTATCGTTTTAATGACGACGAAGAATGGGAATCTGCCGGTTTTAGAGATTACTTTAATGATGAAAGTGTTTGCATTATAGAGTGGCCAGAAAAAGCGCAAAATGTATTGCCAACGCCTGATCTTAATATCTTTTTTGCGCTGAAAGATTTTAATTTGACCGCTTTAGATTCAAGCCATGAAGATTCAAGTCGACAAGATTCTAGCCGACAAGATTTAAGCCTAGAGGCAGGCCGCAGCATTAGCATCTCAGCGCATACAATACTAGGACAACAATGCCTAACAGCAATAGCAGCAACACTTTGATGGTGTTTAAAGTATTAAGTCTGGCATTATTGGCCTTAAGCAGAATATTCTGTTTTAGCCTACTCATCAGCATTGCTTTTGTGGCTACTTCACAGGCCGCAAATAGCGTTGTTGCTGCCAGAGTTTGGCCTGCGCAAGATTACACACGCATCACTTTAGAATCTAGCCAGCCATTTGTGTATAAAATGAACGTGCTACAAAATCCTCAGCGCGTAGTGCTGGATATTGAGAATGTTGAACTCAATCAAATCGTCAAATCGTTATCAGACAAAATTTTGGCAAGTGACCCTTATATTCAACAAATACGAGTGGCTAAATATCAAGCTAGCACTGTGCGTTTAGTGCTTGATTTAAAAACAGAAGTTAAGCCGAATGCGTTTACCTTAGCGCCTACCTCTGAGTATAAATATCGATTGGTGTTAGATGTTTATCCGCTTAAAGATCCGTTGATGGCGATGGTTGCCGAGCGTGACGCTGCTGCGCAGGCTAATAACTCTGTTGCTTTGAATAATGATTCCAATCTAAAAAAAGATAAAAAAACTCATGCTGTCATCACTGAGTCTGCGACCGCAAATACCAATAAACCCCAACTGATTATTGAGCCATTACCGCCGCAGCAGCTTGAAGTTGATGAAACTGCGGTGATCAATTCAAATGAAAATGCCGGCAACGTGAAATCTGCTGAAGTTTCTCAAGCTTTACCTCCAATGCTAGAAAAATCAGAGCGAGGCAATCAAGAGATAAGCCAAGAATCCAATCCAACAAAATCTAAGAAAAACAGTTTCAATAATGCTGATGTAAAAAGTTTTGAGGCGACTAATAACAATATCAATAAAGATTCACGCCAAATTACCATTGCGATTGACGCTGGTCATGGTGGCGAAGACCCAGGCGCACGTGGGGCAAATGGTAGCCGCGAAAAAGATATTACTTTGATGATAGCAAAACGACTTAAAGCTAGAATTGATGGCGAACCTAATATGCACGGCGTGTTAACGCGTGATAGCGATTATTTTATTCCGCTACATGGGCGTGTGGTTAAAGCGCGAAAAATGCAGGCAGACTTATTTGTCTCGATTCATGCTGATGCTTTTACCAACCCTGCGGCAAGAGGTTCGTCGGTATTTGCCTTATCTGAACGCGGTGCCACCAGCGCCAGCGCACGTTATTTGGCTAAAAAGGAAAATGAATCAGATTTAATCGGTGGTGTAAGTTTGGATGATAAAGATCCGGTGCTGGCAAGAACTTTACTTGACCTATCGCAAACGGCGACTATTAACGATAGCTTAAAGTTAGGTAAAGCTGTTCTTGGGCAGATTGGCAATATTAATATGCTGCACGCAAAACATGTCGAGCAAGCTGCTTTTGCTGTGCTGAAATCGCCAGATATCCCGTCAATTTTGGTGGAAACGGCTTTTATCAGTAATCCGGAAGAAGAACAAAAACTGAACGACGAAGCGTATCAAGATAAATTGGTAAACTCTATTTTAACGGGCATTAAGAAGTATTTTTCTACCAATCCTGCGCTAGCAAAAACCAAGGTTGCCGCCGAGTGATGTAATGTTTCGTCATGTCAATATCACCTCTGTGGCAAGCTTTTACTTAAGGAGCTTATGTCATGGAATTAACATTTCTTGGTGCCACCGGCACCGTTACAGGCTCAAAATATTTACTCACTTGCGAGACGCCATCAGGCGACAAAAAACGCATATTAATTGATTGCGGCTTATTTCAAGGGCTTAAGCAATTACGCCTTAAAAACTGGGCAAAATTACCCATAGACCCAGCCACTGTAGATTTTGTAGTATTAACCCACGCGCATATTGACCACACTGGTTACTTGCCACTTTTCGTTAAAAATGGTTTTTCTGGCAAAGTATATTGCACCGAAGCCACGCGTGATTTATGCGAAATTCTGCTGCCTGATTCTGCCCATCTGCAAGAAGAAGATGCCAAATACGCCAACAAACGTGGTTTTTCAAAACACAATCCAGCTTTACCACTTTACACGCAAGAAGACGCGCTACACGCATTGGCTTTACTCAATGCGGTTAATTACGAGCAAGAAGTGAATTTAGGCGATGGCTTAATGCTCAAATTTTCGCCTAACGGCCATATTCTAGGTTCGTCATTTGTGCGTATACATAATCAAAAAACAACGATTGTATTCTCAGGCGATATAGGCCGACCTAATGATATTTTGATGCAAGCGCCCGTAAGCATCAAACATACTGATTATTTAGTGCTCGAATCCACCTACGGCAATCGCCTGCATGAGCATATCGATGCTAAAGTTAAGCTAGCCGAAATTATCAATAAAACGGCCGCACGTAAAGGCATTGTACTTATTCCTGTATTTGCTGTGGGTAGGGCGCAAGAGTTGCTTTATTACATACATTTACTCAAAGCTTCAGGCGCAATTTCGAATGACATTCCCGTCTATTTGAACAGTCCAATGGCGGTGGATGCCACGGCAATATTCAACCATTATCGCGGCGAACATCGTTTAACGCCTGAGCAATCTAGCGCGCTTTGCCACACCGCACACATGGTGAACAGTATAGAAGAATCTAAGCGCCTTAACGATACTAGCGGCCCGATGATAATTCTATCAGCCAGCGGCATGGCTTCTGGTGGGCGTGTTGTGCATCATTTAAAGGCCTTTGTGCCTAATCCTAGAAACACCATTTTGTTTGTCGGCTTTCAAGCGGCTGGCACTAGAGGTGCGGCTATGTTGGATGGTGTAGAAAGCATTAAAATTCACGGTAAATATGTGCCGATACACGCCGAAGTTGCGCAGATTACTAATCTTTCTGCACATGCGGATTATGCGGAGATTATTGATTGGCTAGGTGGTTTTGAAAAGGCACCAAAAAGAATCTTTATTACCCACGGTGAGCCTGTGGCGGCAGATGCCATGCGCTTACATATTGAAGAGAAGCTACATTGGCATGTGAGTGTGCCAGAGTATCTTGAAACGGTAAATTTGGATTAGATGTTAAATTACTAGTGATTTTAATGCAGGAGCGAATTTATTCACGATGGCAAAGTTGCTTTATGGCGATACTATTTTTTAATTGACCGCCCGCTAGCCTTAATAAGCAGTTTTCGCGAATAAATTCGCTCCTACCCTTTAAAAACTCACCTACGATTTGTCGTTAAATAATCAATTTCTCTACTGGTATCACCATATCCCGCCTGAGTCAGTAAGGCGCTTTCTATATAGCGGCTGACTTGTAGGCGCAAATTTTTAACTTTCGTACAATCGACAAAAATATTTGGAAATTTAAAGCTTAGCCAAGCGTATAAACTCAAATTATGGCTTAGCAACTCAGCCGCTTTTAAATGTTTAGGGCTATTGGCGCTTAGCCAAACTGGCGCAGCAGGTAAAATTCTTTGCTGAGACTCTGCAACACTTTTTAAGCACAGCAAGTAATAGTCTTTTTCATACGCCACATTGAGTGAAATAGGTGCGCAGACAAAAATAAACTTATCTTTTAATGCCATATTGGGCGCGTGTTCGTCCACCATTAGCGCCTGCGAAATTTGATTATTAAGCGGCGTTAGTGCAAATAATTCTGCATTAAATTGGCTTCTTTGTTGATGATAAGTCAGCACTTCTGCTATCTTTCGTGTGTGTAATTGTTCGGCAATTTGACCAAGTTGCTGAAAATTAATACTCACCGGCAATTTTATTAAATCCGACGTGTCATCCACGCCTAACATGTGTTCAATGTGAATCAATTCGTCGTTTTCTAGCACATTCACATAGCCGGTTTCGTAAATGCCAAAGCGCCCAGCGCGACCAGCAATTTGGCGTACTTCTGTGGCATTTAGCGGGCGCGAGGCTACGCCATCAAATTTATGAATATTAGAGAAAATCACACGGCGTATCGGCAAGTTTAAGCCCATACCAATCGCATCCGTAGCCACTAAAATATCTGCTGCGCCTGAACAAAAGCGCTCCGATTCTGTGCGCCTAACTTCAGGCGATAGCGCGCCGTAAATGCTCGCCACAGTAAAGCCCCATTGACGAAAGCGGGCGCTAAAAGTCAGCACATCTTTACGGCTAAAAGCAATAATGGCATCGCCTTTTTGTAGTTTAGGTTTGAGTTTTTGCCGGCTGTAATGTTTGCCGCAAAGGCTGTCATTTTCTAATTCCAAAGGTGTTTTTCTGGCCAAATAAGTAATTTCATGGCTTTCGCCCATTTGTTTGATAACGGCAATGCAAGGCGCGGTCACCGCAGTTGAGCCACAAACAAACACCTGTTTAGCCGGCACGCCAACCAAAGCCGCTGTCCAAGCGCTGCCGCGATCAGGGTCTTGCAACATTTGAATTTCATCAATAATCGCCACTTCTACAAGCTTGCTCGGGTTCATCATTTCTATGGTTGAGGCGGTATGTTGCGCGCCTTCCATTAATACTCGTTCTTCGCCAGTAATTAGATTACACGGCACGCCAGCCGCCACTAAGCGGTCGCGGATTTCCATGGCCAGTAAACGCAAAGGCGCTAGATAAACACCAGATTTAGCATTTTGTAAGGCAATCAAGGCGTTGTGCGTTTTGCCTGAATTAGTTGGGCCTAGGTAAAAATGATGATGGCGTTTTAGCGCACGTGCTTGGGCGAAGCTTGCTAGATAAGTGTTTTGAGAATGTGCGGGTTTGTTAAAATGCATACTTTTAAGAATTTAGCTTAAAACAGGTAAAATACCAACCTATTTACTCAATCATCAATCTACTATCTTAATGCGCATTCAACTTTTACCCGACCAACTTATCAGCCAAATTGCCGCCGGCGAGGTGGTAGAACGTCCAGCTTCTGCCTTAAAAGAATTGCTGGAAAATAGCTTAGATGCAGGCAGTACCGACATTCAAGTGTCATTAGTGCAGGGCGGTGTAAAGCAATTAAGAGTGGCCGATAATGGCAACGGCATTGCCGAGGAAGATTTGGCACTGGCGCTAACGCGTCACGCCACCAGTAAAATCGCCAGTTTAGAAGATTTAGAGTCAGTCGCCAGTTTAGGCTTTAGGGGCGAGGCGCTGGCAAGTATTGCCTCAGTTTCGCGCACCTTAATTAATAGCCGTTTGGCCGAAAGCAAACACGCTTGGCGGATTACTTCTGATGGCAGTGACATTTCCGCCATAGAACCTGCGGCGCTGGATGCTGGCACGGTGATTGAAGTGAATGATTTATATTTCAACACACCTGCGCGACGTAAATTTTTAAAAACCGAAGGCACGGAATTTGGCCATTGCGAAGCGGCTTTTAATCGCGTGGCACTATCGCGGCCAGATGTCGCTTTTATGCTGCAACACAATGGCAGAGCGCTTAGCCGCTATGCGATTGGCGAACCTAGCAAGAGATTCGGTGAGGTTTTAGGTGCAGACTTTGCAGCCGAAACGATTAGCGTAGATGAATCTGCCGCAGGGTTACGTTTATGGGGAGTAGCGGCAAAACCGACCTTTAATCGCCACAAAAGTGACACGCAATATGTGTATGTAAACGGCCGTTTTGTGCGCGATAAATTGATTTCGCACGCCATACGCCAAGCGTATCAAGATGTATTGCACCATGACAGACACCCAGCGTATGTGCTGTTTATTGAGCTAGACCCCAATTTAGTGGATGTAAATGTACATCCAAGTAAAACTGAAGTCAGGTTTAGAGATGGGCAAGCCATCCATAGGTTTATTTTTCATTCCTTGCATAAAGCGCTAGGCACGCCAACAGGTGTATCTAATGCTTCTACGGCGAATCAGGCGGCGTTTAATCCGTTTGCAAACGCAGCTTTTTCTAATAATTCACCGCTTGCAAATTCACAGTCTGCAAATTACACGCCAAGCCCTTATCCCCAGTATCAAGCGCAAATTAACCTAAATGCGAATGAACCGAATAGTTTTTATCAAACTTTGTTTGGCAATATTGGGGCTGCAAACACGCAAAATAATGCTGAAATATCAGGTTTGCAAGGCGCTAACTACGGCGCTGCTGGCGTTACTGATTCAGACTATCAAACCAAAGACAACTTTGCGCAAAATGACTTTCCTTTAGGATTCGCTGTCGCGCAAATTCATGGCGTGTATGTATTAGCACAAAACTCGCTAGGCTTAGTGGTGATTGATATGCACGCTGCCCATGAGCGCATTATGTACGAGCAACTTAAAAATGCACTAGACGGCAAAGATGGCTCAAAAACTGTCGCCATGCAGCCTTTGTTAATCCCAGTCAGCTTTACTGCTGATAGATTGGAAGTGGCCACCGTGCAAGAAGCCCTAGCCAGCAACGATAATAGTTTAGAGCAACTAGGCTTTGATATTGCCATATTATCGCCCAGTACTTTAGCCGTGCGCGCCGTGCCTACTATGTTACAAAATGCCGATGCGGTCATTCTGGCCAAAGATGTATTACGCGATTTACGAGAATTTGGCGCCAGCCGCGCCTTAACCGAACGCAGAAACGAACTGCTAGGCACAATGGCCTGCCACGCAGCTGTGCGTGCCAACCGACAGCTGACAATTCCAGAAATGAACGCATTACTGCGTGATATGGAAGCTACTGAGCGCTCCGGCATGTGTAATCACGGTAGGCCAACTTGGTTTCAAGTCTCTATTACGGACTTGGACAAGATGTTTATGCGGGGTAAGTAAGTGTGATAATCGCCCTTAGTCAAACACCCTTAGACAAACTCTAGGCAAACGATAGAATATTTAACCGGCAGGGTGTGCAAAACGCTTTAATTTCACACACCAACCATCCGCAATTCAAGCTGAACTTACACACCTTGATTTATCGTACGCAATATCGTACCATTAATAAAAATTACATTAAGCTAATCATGCAAACTTTATCCGCCAGCACTGCCCGCACTAATCTTTATCGCCTGATAGACGAGGCTAGCAGTTCGCATCAACCCATCGTTATTACCGGTAAGCGCAATAATGCCGTACTGGTTTCACAAGAAGACTGGTCTGCCATTCAAGAGACTTTGTTTTTGTTATCGGTGCCCAATATGCGCGAATCGATACGCGAGGGCATGAACACGCCTATAAGTGAACTTGCCATTAGTTTAGATTGGTAATCATGTCGCAATATCAACTGCTTTATACTAAAGCCGCGCAAAAAGATGCTAAAAACTTAAGTGCGGCAGGACTTAAAGATAAGGCTTTGTTGCTGCTATCAATTGTTGCAGAAAACCCCTTTAAAAACCCGCCACCGTATGAAAAGTTAATTGGCGATTTACTCGGTGCCTATTCGCGTCGTATCAACATACAGCATCGCTTGGTTTATCAAGTATTGGAAGCTGAAAAGGTCGTAAAAGTGCTTAGACTATGGACGCATTATGAATAATAGTTTTATGAATAAAGATGACGCGCCATTACCGCCAGCTATTTTCCTAATGGGCCCAACCGCTAGCGGCAAAACTGGCGCGGCAGTTTCGCTTATTTCCAAGCTAGACGTAGAAATTATCAGCGTAGATTCTGCCTTAGTATTCAAAGACATGAACATAGGCACGGCCAAACCTGAAGCGGACATTTTAGAAAAAGCGCCGCATCATTTGATTGATATTATCGACCCAACTAGCGCTTATTCAGCGGCAAACTTCAGAAGTGATGCTTTACGCTTAATGGCAGATATTACTGCACGCGGCAAAATCCCATTATTAGTGGGCGGTACCATGTTGTATTTTAAAGCCTTAGAAGAAGGCTTAAGCGGTTTACCTGAAGCTAACCCTGAAGTACGTGCAACCTTAGATGCCGAAGCCGCAAAAATCGGCTGGCCAGCCATGCACAGCAAACTTGCGGAAATTGACCCGGTAACAGCTGCAAGATTAGAGCCTAATGACACACAGCGTATACAGCGTGCTTTAGAAGTGTATGAAATTGCTGGCGAAACCATGTCTAGTTTATTTGCAAAGCAAACTAGTGAGGCATTGCCTTATCAGTTGCTTAAAATATCACTGGTGCCTAGCGATAGAAAAGTTTTGCATGAGCGTATTGCTGTGAGGTTTGACCAGATGCTAGCCGCTGGTTTTGTGGATGAGGTGCGGGCGCTGATGGTTAAATATCCTACATTAACGCCAGAATCAACGGCTATGCGCTGTGTCGGTTATCGACAAGCTTTAGAACACTTGGCAGGCGAATATGATATTACTGAATTGCGCGATAGAGGCATATTTGCAACGCGCCAATTGGCTAAGCGCCAGTTAACTTGGTTACGCGGTATGAAAGATATAGTTGAGTTGGATTGCTTGGAGGCTGATTTAAACGCATTGGTACTAAATGAAATAACGCGGTTTATTATAAATACGCAAGACCAGTAACTGAGTAGTGTAAGTAAAATTTTTGTATTTACCCAAGATTGCTATGGTGGGCAAGATGAAATATTTGCCCACACTACCTTTGGATTTCAGCCAAATAAACAATTACTTATCTAATGTTAAAGCTGTGTAATCCGTTTCGCTGCTTCCACACATTCTTGCAAACTTGCCACCAAGGCCAAGCGCACAAAGCCTAAGCCCGGATTCACGCCATGCGCTTCACGCGCTAAATAACTGCCCGGCAATACCGTCACATTAAAGTCACGATACAGCCTTAGAGCAAACTCGGTATCAGCCAAATTACTCCTAGCCCATAAATAAAACGCGGCATCTGGCTTTTCAACTTGCAATACGCCACTTAATAATGGGGTGACTATTTCAAATTTTTCTGCATAAAGTCTGCGATTTTCAATCACATGCGCTTCGTCGTTCCAAGCCGTTGCGCTGGCGGCTTGTACGGCGGGGTTCATCGCGCAGCCATGATAAGTGCGGTATAACGCAAATTTCTCTATAATTTTTTCATCGCCAGCGACAAAGCCTGAACGCATACCCGGCACGTTTGAGCGCTTAGAAAGTGAGCTAAAAATAACCAGGTTTTTGTAATCTCTACCAAGCTTATGCGCGGCTTGCAAAGCGCCCAAGGGAGGATTTGCTTCGTCAAAATAAATTTCTGAATAGCATTCATCGGCAGCAATTACAAAGCCGTATTTGTCTGATAATTCAAAAATGGTTTGCCATTGAGCTAGGCTCATCACTTTGCCAGATGGGTTGCCTGGGCTACAAACATAGGCCAGTTGCGTGCGCTTAAGCACTTCAACCGGCACGCTTTCAAAATCCATTGCGTGGTCATTTTCAGGCAAAGTATTTAAGAAATAAGGCTCCGCACCGGCTAAAAATGCCGCGCCTTCGTATATTTGATAAAAAGGGTTTGGCGAAATCACCACAGGGTTTGGTTTTGACTGATCAATAATTAATTGCGCAAAGGCGAACAATGCCTCACGACTGCCGGTCACAGGTAATATCGCTGTTTCAGGATTTAACAGTGGCAGGTTATAACGGCGTGAAATCCAGTTAGAAATGGCTTCACGTAATGCCAATGAGCCTATCGTAGTTGGGTAACTAGCTAAACCAGCCAAATTATTCACCAAGGCGTCTTTAATTAACTGCGGTGTGGCGTGTTTTGGCTCACCAATAGATAAATTAATGGGAGAATAAGCAGGGTTAGGTGTTACGCCTTTAAATAAGTCGCGCAAGCGCTGAAAGGGGTAAGGTTGTAACAAATTAAGATTAGGATTCATAGGCATTATTGTAAACTAGCCGCCAAGTATCAGTAAGTTTAAGTTGCAAAATTGTGACCAATATAAAAAATAAGTTGAACATAAAATGAGTCTTAATCAACCGAAGTTCCTTGTCAGTAGCGCTTTTATCCATAGCGCTAGCCTGCTACTTGCGGCACTGTGCTGGGGGGTTGTTTGGTATCCATATCGATTAATGGCGCAGGCAGGTGTGGCGGCTGTTTCTGCGAGCTTTTACACATACTCAACTGTGATAATTTTGGCCGGTATTGTCTGTTTCAGGCATTGGCGCGGTATCTTTAAACTACCCTTGAGCATTTTTTGGCTTGCCCTAGCGGCAGGCTGGACTAATCTAGCTTATGTGCTTGCTGTGATAGATGGCGAGGTCATGCGGGTGATGCTGTTATTTTATCTATCGCCATTATGGACCTTGATACTCGCCCATTTTTGGCTCAAAGAACACATAGATAAACGCGGTTTGATGATTATGGCTTTATCGCTGATGGGGGCGTTTATTATGCTTTATGACATCACAGGTAAGGCTAGCGCTTGGCCGCTACCTAGAAATACCGCTGAGTGGTTTGCTTTAACTTCGGGTATTGGATTTGCCATAAGTAATGTGATCACTAGAAAGTCGACGCACTTAACTCTAAGAAGTAAATCATTTGCCGTGTGGGTAGGTGTACTATTAATGGCCATTTTAGCCATGCCATTGGTGAAGGAAACGATTCCTTCGCCAAGTTTTTTCAGCTTAAACGAATGCTTAGTTATATTAGCCATTGCCTTGTCATTGATTGCTGCAACGCTACTAACGCAATACGGCATTACACAAATGCCGGCTACACGCGCTTCTGTACTTTTTTTGTTTGAGTTGGTGGTTGCCGCGGTGACTTCCTACTTTTTAGCAAATGAAACGATGGCCATAAACGAATGGATAGGCGGTAGTTTAATTGTTGCAGCCTCTATATTCGCCGCATTAATTAATCACGACTAATGGCTAAATGCCAGCCACTACTCTCTAATGACTAAGGTCCATAATGACAAGCGGCTATGCGGATTAGCTAAAGCTAGAATTACGATTAGCCTCAGCAGCAAAGCGTATTTTTAGCGACAAATCATTACGTGAATCGGCATTAGCCAGCGCATTTTCTTCATAAATTTTACCGTTGGCTAGTAATTTAAACAAAGATTGATCAAAAGTGTGCATGCCAAAATCACCGCTATCCGCCATAATTTCTTTGATGTCGCTTAGTTTATGTTTTTGAATAAGCTCAGCAATATACGGCGTGTTAATCATCAACTCTGTTGCAGCAACACGTTTGCTTAACTTTCCAGCAATTAAACGTTGGGAAAAAATCGCCACTAAATTCATCGCCATACCAAGCAGTAAGCCAGTTCTAGCATCTTCAGGAAAGAATGAAATCACGCGTTCCAACGCTTGGTTGGCGCTGTTTGCGTGGAGCGTTGCTAAACAAAGGTGACCTGTTTCGGCATAAGCTAAAGCGTTTTTCATGCCTTCCATATCGCGCACTTCACCAATTAAAATCACATCAGGTGCTTGGCGCATCGCATTTTTAAGGCCATTAGCAAAAGTAAGCGTATCTATGCCGACTTCGCGCTGGTCAACAACCGATTTCTTATGGTTATGTATAAATTCAATCGGGTCTTCAAGCGTTAGAATATGGCCGTTACAGTGGGTGTTACGGTGATCGATCATAGATGCCAACGTCGTTGATTTTCCTGATCCAGTGGCGCCCACCACCAAAATTAAACCACGTTTGCGCGTGATTAACTCTTTTAAGCTTTCAGGTAAGCCGAGCGAGTCTATCGTTGGGATTTCAGTTTTAATATGGCGTATCACCATGCCAACTTCGCCACGTTGTTTAAATACATTCACCCGAAAACGGCCGACATCTTTCTTGCTAATCGCAAAATTAGATTCTAAAGTCGCTTCAAATTCCAGTATTTGCTCAGGGCTCATTAAAGAGTAAGCAATTTCTTTCACCATGCCAGGTAACATACGTTGCGCATTAACCGGCAAAGTTTCGCCTTCAATCTGAATATGAATCGGCGCACCCGTACTAAAAAACAAATCGGAGCCGGTTTTTTCCAGCATAAATTTTAAGATAGGGGTGATGTCAATTGCAGCCATTTAATTATCCTATGGTTATATCTTTTATGTTTTCATGACTTTAGCATGAAAGTTTATAAGGCTTGTTTGTAATCGCGCTAGTTTTTATTTAGAAAGATAACCTTGCCATATCGTTTGATAAATAGCTTCTAACGATTTGGCAAAATTGGCAGTATCAAACAGTGCAGAAGTCATTTTTTCAGCCTGTAATTTTTGCTTAATATCATCTAGCTCTATTTTATTTTTAGAGAGATAAAGTGCTTTATTTTCATAATCTTGCAGCGTATAAGTAATAAGTTCAGTTAAGTCTGTAGCGCTTAATAAACTACCAGCCACGCGGGCGGCAAAGGTATCACCGACACAAGTGATAACTGGCACGCCCATCCACAGCGCATCGCTACATGTAGTGTGGGCATTGTAGGGCAAAGTGTCTAAAAACAAGTCTGCATGCGCGTGGCGCGCAAGGTGGTCGGCAATGCTGACTCTAGGGGCGAATACTAATTTTTCTGCGCTTATGCCTAGTTTGGCGGCTTCATTGATTAAATTTTGTTTTGCCCAGATATTACAATCTAACAGCCAAAGTACGCTATTGGGCGTGGCTTTTAACAGGCGCATCCAAACCGTGAAAACTTCAGGCGTAATTTTAAAAGTCTGGTTAAAGCAGCAATACACAAAACTATCAGCGGGTAATTGGCAGGCTTCACGGCTAGGTGTTTGGCCTACTGGGCGTTTGCGGTCGTTTGGTTGATAGCAATGTGGCAATAGGGCTAGCTGTTCTGCGTAATGCGGCGCAGCTTCAATTGATGTGATAAAAGCATCGCTGAGTAGGTAATCAAACAAAGGCCGATTTTCAGCTTGCTGGTTGCTAGCCATGCCTCCCATAGTGCCGGCAAAACCTAGCCAATTTACATTGATAGGCGCAGGGCGTAAGGCGGCAATACCGCTACGACTGGTTTGTGTGAAGCCGGTTAAATCAACCAAAATATCAATTTGGCAGGCGTTGATTTTTTTTGCGGCATCTATTTCTGAAAGTGCTCGAATATCGTGAAATTGGTCAAAGCTTTTTTCTAATCTCATTCTGGCGCTAGATTTATCGTTAACACCATACGAAAACGCAACAATTTCAAATTGGCTACGGTCGTGCAACTCTATTAATTCGCTAATTAAAAATGCCAGCGGATGTAATCTAAAATCGGCAGACAGATAGCCGATTTTTATTTTTTTGCTTTTTGCTTTAGTGTCGCCAGCTAAGCTGCCACCCGCCAAATTATCAGCCAAAGAAAAAGTGAAATTAAGCGTTTTTCCATGTTCAAGTAACGCTGCATAACGATTCGCTACCCAGTTGTTTGCACAGGTTTTTTGTTCTGCGGCGGTGGTAGTTGGCATGGCTAAAAAAGCAAATGGCGATATTTGTGCTTGTGGCACGGTGTTTACCCAATGGCGTATCTCTGCAACATCTGCCTGCAAGCCTTGCCAATCACAAATGTGCTGCTTTTGATGCACTAAATGCACTTTAGCGTGATAAAGCTTGGGGTTAATTTCTAACGCTTTGTGATAGCTGGCAATGGCTAAATCTAACTGACCAAGTTCACGCTGCACATTGCCTAAATTATTGTAAGTATCCGCATCATTGGGGTCTAATCGCATCGCCAATTGATAATTTTTTGCGGCATCGGCCGGCTTGCCTAACTCGCGTAGCGCATTTGCTAAGTTGTAGTAAAGTGCGGCATCTTGCGAATTAAATAATACCGCTTCAGCAAAGCAGGCTTCCGCTTGAGGATAATTGCCAGCAGCATGCGCTAGATTCCCCAATGAAGACAAGCAATGGCAAAGCGCCTCACGCACGCCTGCTTTCTTAGGTAGTATTCTAAGAACACGGCGATAATAGCCAGCAGCTTCTTCAAAACGGTTTAGCGCCAGTAAGGTATTGGCTAAACTCAGTTGCACATCTAAATCTTTAGGCTGAAGCAACACCACTTGCTGAAAGCTTTTTAAAGCCGCTTCAAGTTGATTATCTGCACTAAGCACCAAACCATAATTATTTAAATAATCTGAATTACGTGGGCTAATAACCAGCGCCTGTTTAATGTAATTAACGGCGGCAGCGGCTCGATTTGTTTGATAGCAAATAATGCCCAGCATGTGTAGCGCATCAGCGTGGTTGGCCTGCAAAGCTAGCGTTTGCAGGAAAGCCGCTTCAGCTTCGGCTGATTTTCCAGCGCGGTACAGGGTGAGGGCGATTAAATATTGAGATTGCGACATGGCGTGATTTTAACCTGAAACTTATGCGTAAATTTGCTTGGCTTATGATTTTGCCTATTCTATTATTTTATCAAGACCGGCATTTTAGCCAATTGCTTCAAACCCATTTCTCGTAATAAAAACCGGTTGGGGTTAAGCAAGCCAGCAAGTTCATGGCTAATGGGTAGAGCGTCATTGCAAATCATACAAGCTAATAATTCTGCACATAAAGGCGCGCTACTAAAGCCTTTGCTACCATGGGCTATGTTGAGATAAAGGCCGGCAATTAGCGGCAAAGCCTCTGGGCTTGAGCTAGGGCGTGGTGGCGCAGATTTTAATTGTGCTGAATTCAAGACGCTACCAACTAAGGGAAAGTAATCTGGCGTGCTGCAACGGTACGATACGCGACCATTGCTGATGTTTTGATATAGATTTTGATATAAGCCTTCCGAGATATTTTTAAGGCTTTCTAAATTACTTAAATGATCTGCTTGTGTAACACTTAAATCAGCCACCTCTAAAGCACTAGTTTCGGCTGAAAAAGTAGCGCCTAGGCAATGTTCATCATTAACAACTGGGCTTAAATAACCATCGCTACAAACCACTTTTTTTAAATTTAAACTGAGTTCTGTCGCCGCTAATTGGCTAATTTGGCCACGAACTGCCTGCGTTTTAATGTGTGAACTTAGGCTGAATTTTTGTGCATCGTTCGCGTTAGCAGTAATGACTATATCTGCTTTTAATATAGTTGAATCTAAAGAATAAATTTCAAAAATATCGTTATTTTTCATAATATTAATAGCATTATTTAATGTTCTTAATGAAATATTTTCATGTTGAATTAATCGCTGGCAAAGCTGTTTTGGTTGCACCCAACCGGCCTTGGGGAAATACAGCGCCTCATGTGAAATGGTGATGCCTGCCAGTGCACTAGCTTCTTGCGAAGTGACTAATTTTAAAATATTTTCTGGATAGTTTTGCGTAGCTACTTTTTGTATGCGGGCTAATTCTCTAGCGTTAAACCCTAGTTGAAGCAAGCCACAATTTTGGTAATTTTGTGGGTCTAGGTTTAGTGATTCAAATAAAGCCAAACTATGCAAATAACCGGCAAACGCAAACTGGCTGGCGCTATCGTCGCCACTTAAACGTGGGTACAACATGGCGACTGGATTACCTGAAGCTTCAGCGGCAATATCGGCATGGCGCTCCACTAATGTGACTTGAATGCCACGCTGTGCCAGTGCATAAGCTGAGCTACAGCCAGCAATGCCAGCACCAATAATAATGGCGGTTTTAGGTGGCATAAGTCACTTTATCCCGACTTTCGTCGGGATGACTGAGTTTAATTTTTTTTGCTAAAAAATGACTCATTTGTCGTGCAGAAATTGCCCAAACAACATTTCACGCTTTTTGCCGAAGCCTGCTTGTTTTTTAACTACAAAATCATTGGCTATTAAGCCTCTGCGTACAGCGCCAGCGCTGGTGAAAGTGGCGAAAGTGGTTGTTAGATTGGATAGTCGCGCCATTTGTTCAAAGAGCGCTACTTGCCACATATCAGGGTTTTTAGCCGGTGAAAAGCCATCTAAAAACCAAGCGTCAATTGTTGTGCTGGCGTTGTTGAAATTGGCTAAATTCAATGACTTTAAACCAGCCGTTGCGTCATCAATTATCAGCGTTAGCCGCACACGATTATCGAACAGCATAACGGTTTGAGTATTATTTATAGCACTTGTAGATAATAGCTGTGCATATTCAGCTAAAAATGGTGTGCTGAGTGCTTGTAACTCAGGCCATAACTGTAGAGCTTTGGTGAGATCAGCTAAATTTAACGGATATTTTTCTAGGCTAATAAAATGCAAAACAGCATCATTTGGTGCGCTTGCCAGCCAAAGCTTGACCGCGCATAAAAAGTTTAAGCCTGTACCAAAGCCAGTTTCGGCAATAGTGAAAGTTTTAGTGCTTAAATGTTGCCACCTAGCACTTAATTGGTTGCCTTGTAAAAACACATATTCTGTTTCTAGTAGGCCGTTATCGCTAGAAAAATAGACATCTTGAAAGGCGTTGGCGTATGGCTGGCCTTGTCGCCACTCAATACTGCTTTTAGCTATGCTGCTTTCATCCATACATTATTTATTAATGGACTGCATCCACGGCTATTTTGAAAACGATTTTATGAATTTCATGTGCTGACACCAAAGGCGCATGGGCATCTTCAGGAAAAAAGATACAGAATGCACCTGCCGGAGTAGGAATCCAAGAAGCTGGCGCATCATAAAAAAACTGAATATCTGCTGGCGCATAATAGTCTTCAACGGCTTGATGGCAATCAGCTAAGGGCTTCCAGCCCATGGTATCTACGCCAGATAGCACTAGTTGAATATCAATATATTTGCGATGGCATTCCAGTTGTGCTTCTGAACGTAAGCGACCGGACACGCGCTCTACAATGGCAAATAAATCGTCACCAATAATAGTGTGCTTTCCAGAAGCCAATGCGGTTAAATCTGTGAGGCGAATGTAATCAAATACCGTTGCAAATAGCGGATGCAAGCCTGCATAGCGCTCTGCGTTAACAATCGTATCTAATATCATTGGCTTATCTCCACACTTTTTTATAAGCGGCGACTTTTCTATAAGCGGCCAGCAGTTGCTGGTGCATTTTGCTGCCTTCCATATTGGCACCTAAATGGCATAGTCCAAAATACTGGTCGGTTTGATTCGTTAGGCGTAGCGCCTGTTGCAACGTTTCTGCGCCGTACATTAATTGTAGATTGGCGGTGTAAAGCTCAGCATCGCCTTCAGCCAATTCTTCTTTAATTTGTACTAAGTTTGCAATGCAGCGATAAACTTTAGCACGGGCAGCATTTAGTTCGTTAAATTGCGCGATCCAAGCACAGCCATCTAAAATGTCGTCTGTACTGTTGCAAGCCAGTGCTGCCAGCGTTTTAAGCTCGCCTACGCGTAAATCTACCCACGTAGTGTTGGCATCTGCGCATAAGCCGATTAGCGTTGTTACTGGCAGTTCGTCGGCCAATTCTAAATCTAATAAAGTTTCTAGTAGCGCTAAAGATTCTGTTTCAGTCAGTGTTGGTAATTTAATCGCGAAAGGGCGCACCAAATTGCCCACGGTGTTGTTTTCCCACTGCAATTCTTCTACCGGGTAAATTTCTGACATGCCAGGCACAAAAATGCGGCAGGCATACACGCCTAAATGCGTGAAGTCAGCGATATACATATCGTGACCGCTACCGTGTATGGTGTTCACGCACCAGTCGTAATCTTCTTGCGTGGTGGTGCCAAAGTTCCAGTCTACGAAGTCATAATCTGGCGTGCTGCGTAAAAAGTCCCAGCTAATCACGCCGCTAGAATCGACAAAATGAATTTCCAAGTTTTGTGAATCGGCGATTTCTTCCATATCAAAACCCGGTGCCACAAAGTTTTTCAGGTTATCAATCGCGCGGCCTTGAAGTAACTCGGTTAAGGCACGTTCTAGCGCCACTTCAAAGCGTGGATGAGCGCCAAAACTGGCAAAGCAACCTTGGTCTTCTGGGTGCAATAGTGTCACGTTCATGACTGGATATTGACCGCCTAAAGAAGCGTCTTTCACTAAAATACCGTAGCCCGCATCGCGTAAACCTTTAATGCCGGCGGCAATGCGCGGGAAACGATTAATCACCTCTTCTGGCACATCTGGCAGGCAAATGCCTTCGCGGATAATTTTGAATTTAATGTCGCGCTCAAAAATTTCGGCCAAAGCCTGCGTGCGCGCTTCCATCATGGTGTTGCCGGCAGACATGCCGTTGCTAACGTATAAATTACCGATTAAATTCACTGGAAATAACACGGTTTTATCATCACGTAAACGCGTGTAGGGAATGGCGCAAATGCCGCGTTCGGCATTGCCTGAGTTTAAATCTATCAGTTGACTGGCAAGCGCACCGCCTTCTGGGTTGTAGAATTTTTGCAATTCAGGCGTAAGTAACTCTTTTGGCCATTTTTCGCCTTTGCCTTTAAGTGGAAACCACTGCTCGTTCGGATAATGCACAAACGCTTCATTGGCAATGGTTTCGCCTAGATAAAAATGCGTCCAAAAATAATTAGTGCTTAAGCGCTCAAAATATTCGCCCAAAGCGCTGGCGCGAGCGGCCAATTGTGACGCGCCTTTGCCATTGGTAAATAAGCGCGTGCAATCTTTATCGATAACATGCACAGACCAAATGCCTTCAATTTCATTTAGCCAAGATTTTTCTTCCACATGAATACCAAGCGCTTCCAGCTTGCCTTGCAGCGTTGCGATAGACGATTCTAGCGAAGCATCTTTGCTAGGAATAAACGTGTCGATTAAGCCAGTTTTAGGCGCAACAAAGGTGTCTGAAGGATTTGTATGAGTGGTCATGTCGGTTTCTATGGCTAAAGCATTAAATGGAAAGGATGACAGAATATCATGCGCTTATTAGAATGCAAAAAAAGCAGGGCAAAGTAGGGCGCTACTAAAGTTTTAATTTGTAAACACGCTAATACTTTAACGTTGCCCCACAAGCTTATTTTGACATCACTACATTTAACATTACTACATTTAATTAAGTTCAGCTATATTTTCTAGACTTTCAAAAGCAACGTTAAGCGTATCCACCAGCTCACCCACTTTCACTGGTTTGGTAATATAGCGAAAGAAGCCCGCTTTTAGGCCTTTTTCTA
>CANFZA010000004.1 GCA_947451235.1 Methylophilaceae bacterium
GAACAAGATTATGGTTATTATTCGTTTAGCTCGTGGTGGCGCGAAAAAAACTCCTTTCTACAACCTAGTAGTAGCTGATTCACGCAATCGTCGTGATGGCCGCTTTATTGAGCGTGTTGGTTTTTACAATCCATCCGCCAAAGCAGGCGCTGAAGCCCTACGTGTAGATCAAGAACGCGTTACATTTTGGCAAGGCCAAGGTGCTCAATTATCAGATACAGTGGCACGTTTAGTTAAGTTCCACTCTAAAGGTCCTGAGCACGCTATTGCTTCAAAAGCAAAAGATGCTGCTAAAGCAGATGCTGCTAAAGCTAAAATTGCGGCTGTTGAAGCTGCTAAAGCTAAAGCAATTGCTGATGCTGCAAAAGCTGAAGCAGATGCTAAAGCCGCTGCAGATGCAGCTGAAGCCGCCGAGGCTGCAGCCGCAGCTAAAGCTGCTGAAGCAGAAGCCGCAGCTGCTGCAGTTGAAGTTGTTGCTGAAGAAGCACCAGCTGCAGCTGAAACACCAGCTACTGAAGCTTAAATTTCATATTACTCAACCCATATCTTTACTGGTATGTATCGTTTGAGTAATATGTTTTTTAATGTCTTGATTAAGCTGTGAGCGATATGGTAGTCATGGGGCGCATTGTTGCGCCCTACGGCGTTTTTGGCTGGCTCAAAATTGTGCCAGATACAGAAGCGTTCGATGGCTTGTTTGACTACGATAATTGGTGGCTAGGCAAAGGCGACGACTGGCGAGAAATGGCCGTTGAAACTGCTAAAGTACATAACGATGTTATCGTGGTTAAGCTTAAGGGTATTGATGATAGGGATGCAGCACTTGCCTGCAAAGGTAAGCAAATTGCCATTCCTAGAGCGCAATTGCCTGAAGCAGAAGAAAACGAATACTACTGGTCAGATTTGATCGGGTTACGCGTTAAAAATCTGCAAGAGATCGACTTTGGCTTAATTGTAGATGTGTTTGAAACCGGTGCAAACGATGTGATTGTCGTAAAGCCCGATGCCATAGCGCCGACAATTACTGAAGCTACGACTAGCGATAAAGCTACGCAAAAAAAAGCAGATGCAAAAGAAAAACTACAAGAAAGACTGTTGCCATTTACAGCAGCGGTCGTGCTTGAAGTTGATACAAAAGCAAAAACAATGCTAGTTGATTGGGATGCGGATTTTTAGACATGTGGCTTAGGTTTTGCTTAGGTTTTAATTGTGGCCTTTAATCATGGCCTTTAGATTCGATGTTGTAACGCTGTTTCCTGAAATGTTTGATGCCATCACTAAATATGGCATTACCAGCAGAGCGATGCAAAACAACATTTATGAAATGCAATTTTGGAATCCACGTGATTTCACCACTGACAATCATAAAACCGTAGACGATAGACCCTATGGTGGCGGACCTGGCATGGTAATGCTGGCAGAGCCATTAGAAAAATCTATTCAGGCAGCAAAAGCAGTTCAAGCAAGTAATAATGTTGAAAGCTGGGTAATCCATTTTTCACCAGCGGGTAAGCCGTTGACGCATGAAAAAGTGATGCAGTTAAGTAAAAAGCAAGGATTAGTGCTTTTAACCAGTCGCTACGAAGGTGTAGATCAACGGTTAATAGATGCCGAAGTAGATGAAGAGTTATCTATAGGCGATTATGTGTTAAGTGGTGGTGAGTTGCCCGCCATGGCGTTAATAGATGCAATTGTACGACAGTTGCCAGGCAGTTTGGGCGATAGCGATTCTGCCATTGAAGATTCATTTTTCGATGGTTTATTAGATTGCCCACACTACACTAGGCCAGAAGAATATAAAGGCGTGAAAGTTCCTGAAGTATTGGTTTCAGGCAATCATGCAAAGATTAAACAGTGGCGTTTGAAAATGTCATTGCACAGAACTCGGGATCAACGTCCCGATTTATTGGCCGCAAGGCCGTTGACGAAAGAAGAAGCACGGCTGCTACAGCAAGATTAGGTAGCAGGAACAAGCTCTTCATAATTAAAAGGAACCCGTTGCGGTTAGATGGCTTGAATTAAATCTACAAAGATTAAATCCAAAAGATTAAAACCAAGACGATATAAAGGATAACAAGATGGCAGATATTATTAAAATGCTAGAAGAGGAAGAAATTGCCCGTTTAGGCAAAACGATTCCTGTTTTTGCACCAGGCGATACCGTAGTTATTGGCGTAAACGTTGTTGAGGGTACACGTAAACGTGTGCAGTCATACGAAGGTGTTGTTATTGCTAAGCGTAACCGTGGTTTGAACTCATCATTCATCGTACGTAAAATTTCATCTGGTGAAGGTGTTGAGCGTACGTTCCAAACTTACTCTCCGCTAATCGCTAGCATTGAAGTAAAACGTCGCGGTGATGTTCGTCGTGCAAAACTTTACTACTTACGTGAGCGTTCAGGTAAATCTGCACGTATTAAAGAAAAATTGTTCACACGTGAAAAAGAAGTAATGGCACCAGCAGCAAAAGTATAAGTTTATTAGCGCTGAAAAGTGCAAATAAACTTAAGCAAAACCCCAGTAGACGGAAGTTTATTGGGGTTTTTTTATACCTGCATTTGTTACGATTGCATAATATCAACATTGGTTTAACATCTAGTTATGACGATGAAATTTAATAATCATTACTAATGATGAGCATGGATGCAAAATTTGAGGCATTAATTAACGCACACTTCGGTGCTGTGGCTATTTCGCTATACGGGAATCAATTGGCCATTAATTTACTCACAGAATCGCCATCACATGAAAACATCCCTTCCGCGCATCCTTTAGTAAAGCAAGCTTACCAGCAAATCATGCAATATTTACAGCAGTCAACTGCGCCATTTAATTTACCAATAACAGTGCACGGCACACCGTTTCAGCAACTTGTTTGGCAGGCGATAGCAGCTATTCCAGTTGGACAAACCGCTACTTATGGCGCGTTGGCGAAACAAATAGGCTCAGGACCACGTGCTGTAGCCAATGCCTGTGGGGCAAATATTCTGCCTTTAGTGATCCCATGTCATCGTGTACTTGCTCAAAATGGTATTGGTGGATTTATGCAAGGTAAGCCCGATGGTCTGAAAATTAAGCGATGGTTATTAGCGCACGAAGGTGCCAGTGGGTATCAGTATGAGTGAGCAAGCACTTACGCTACAAGACTCTGCTGAACTAGATACCTTTATAGATCATTTATGGCTAGAAGATGGCTTATCTAAGAATACGCTAGACAGTTATCGTTTAGATTTAAACGCCTTTGCACTTTGGATTACAACGCAAAATAAAGCATTATTAACCGTAGAGCAGGCGGATATTCAACAATATTTAGCGGTAAAGTTTCCGCTGAGTAAACCTCGTAGTATTAGTCGTTTGATTGCCAGTTTAAGGCGATTTTATCGCTATTTAATGCGTGAAAATAAAATCACGCTAGATCCGACCATCCAGATTCAGTCGCCCAAGCTGCCACGTAGCCTCCCCAAAAGTCTGAGTGAAGATGAAGTCCTAGCGCTACTGAATGCGCCCAATATAGATGACCCCATAGGCATGCGAGATAGGGCTATGCTAGAGTTGCTTTATGCTTGCGGCTTGCGTGTAACTGAATTGGTGGGCGTTAAGGTCACAGAAGTTAGTCTGAGTGATGGCGTAGTGCGCGTAACTGGTAAAGGCAGTAAAACCAGGTTAGTGCCTATGGGTGAAGAAGCTGTTGATTGGATTTCTCGCTATCTTAGTGAGGCTCGCCCCGCAATAATGCAAAAACGCTTGTGTGATGCGTTGTTTGTCACAAAGCGCGGTGATGAAATGACGCGCCAAGCTTTTTGGTACTTGATTAAGCGCTACGCCTTGCTAGCTGGCATCACTAAGCATCTATCACCCCATGTATTGCGCCACGCCTTTGCAACCCATTTATTGAATCATGGTGCCGATTTAAGAGTGGTGCAAATGTTGCTAGGGCATTCGGATATTTCAACAACACAGATATACACCCATGTAGCGCGGGAGCGCTTGAAAAAGCTACACAGCGTACATCATCCTAGAGGCTAGGTTTAAATGCTCCGGCTACGTTCAATAATGACACCCAAAGCACCCAAGCCAGGCAAAATTCCAGGTTTAGCGACTTTAATTTTCACGCTTAATGCACCAAACTCTAGCAAAATCAACTGACAAATATGTTCGGCCAAGGCTTCAACTAATTGAAAACTAAGCTCGTTCAAAGTACTACGTATACGCCCAACCACTGCGCCATAATCAATAGTGTCGGCAATAGCATCACTTTTACCAGCATTAACTAAATCATAGCCAATTTCAATATCTAAGATAATGGTTTGCGGCAACATGCGCTCCCACTCAGGCACGCCTAATTTGGTTTGTACTTCAACTTTGTCTAAAAAAATGATGTCCATTAAGTGATGTGCCTAAAAATATAATGCCCGCTATTTTTCTATAGTTTAGAATGCAGGTAGCTGTATTTTAGTGCATCAAATGAGGGTTGGGCGAAATGAATGAGTTAGGTTTTATGTCTGTTACCGCAATTCCAGTTGTCTGGATTGTCGCTGCCTATCTGTTAGGCTCAATCGCCTTCGGTATCTTAGTCAGTAAAATGTTTGGCTTGCCTGATCCGCGCACCGTTGGTTCTGGCAATCCGGGGGCAACCAATGTGTTGCGCAGCGGTAAAAAATCTGCCGCAGCCTTAACTTTATTAGGCGATGTTTTTAAAGGCTGGTTTCCGGTTTGGCTGGCGCTGCAGTCTGGTATGTTGATGTGGGTAGTCAGCGCGGTTGGTATTGCCGTATTTTTAGGCCATTTGTACCCAATTTTTTATAAATTTAAAGGTGGTAAAGGCGTAGCTACTGCGCTGGGTGTTATGTTGGCCATTTCGCCTATGCTGGCTTTAGCGGCAATGCTGACTTGGGTGTTGGTGTTTGCCGTGTCGCGTTATTCTTCATTGGGCGCCATTGTGGCGGCAGCGCTTGCGCCAGTTTATGCGTGGATATTATTGTCGGCGTATAAGAATTACGTGATTACAGTGGTGGTCATGTCAATTTTGTTGATATGGCGCCATAGAACCAATATTCAAAAGTTGATGGCTGGCACTGAGTCTGGGTTTGGAAAGAAGTGAATTAACCGCCGATTCTTAAATACGATCATCGGCGGTAATATTAAGGTTTTTGTAACTCCGCCAAATCCCATCTTGGACGCACACTAAAGCTGTAGTTTTTATTGCCACTACCATGCATTGCTTTTAATCGCATCGCCCCGGCAAAGGCAATCATCGCGCCGTTGTCGGTACAAAACTCTAGTCTAGGATAGCTGACTTTGCAAAGCTTACGTTTAGTCGCTGCATTTAGTTTTTCGCGTAATTTTGAGTTTGCACCCACGCCACCAGAAACAATTAAATTATCTAAGCCAGTTTCACGTAAGGCGCTCATAGACTTAGCGGTTAATAAATCCGTCACCGCTTCTTGAAACTCCCAAGCAATATCTGCTGTAGTCGCGTCATCTAAAGGCTGATGCTTATTACTTAATGTTAATACCGCAGTTTTTAAACCACTAAAGCTAAAATTTAAATCGCCGCTATTGAGTAATGGCCGTGGTAATTTAAAGCGTGGATTAGTGCCGCTAGACTTAGATTGCTCGGCAACTTTAGCTAGGGCTGGCCCGCCCGGGTAGCCCAACCCCAATAGTTTGGCGGTTTTGTCGAATGCCTCACCAGCGGCATCATCCAAGGTGTCACCTAATAAAGTATATTCACCAATGCCATCCACACGCATTAATTGGCTGTGGCCACCTGAAACCAATAACGCAACAAATGGAAAGGCTGGCGGATTATCTTCTAATAATGGCGCCAGTAAATGACCTTCAAGGTGATGCACGTTAATAGTAGGAATTTGCAGGCTAAAAGCAAGTGACTCAGCGAAGCTGGTGCCCACTAACAATGCGCCAGATAAGCCTGGACCTTGGGTATAGGCAATAGCATCAATATCTTGCAGGGTTTTATTGGCATCTTTCAGCACGCGTTCAGTCAGCGGTAATACGCGGCGAATATGGTCGCGTGATGCTAGTTCAGGCACTACGCCACCATATTCGGCATGCATTTCTACTTGCGAGTGTAGCGCATGTGAGAGCAAACCAAGTTCGGTGTCGTATAATGCTAGTCCTGTTTCATCGCAGGATGATTCAACGCCAAGAATTAACATAATTTAAATCCATTTCTTTGCTAAATATAATCTTTAAAAAGTGACTTTATACACATTTACAACACAAATGCATAAAAGTAATTGAATAAAAACGATTATACGATTAAAATAGTCGGCTTTTCTCAGTTCATAAACCTTGAGCGCTGTAAAGTGCCTAAAAGATTTAGAGACTTGAGCATAACCTATTAAATATTGTTGCCGATAAGAGAGAACGAATGTCTAGTGTACGCGTAAAAGAAAATGAGCCGTTTGACGTTGCCCTTCGCCGTTTTAAACGCTTAATTGAAAAAACTGGTTTGTTGAATGATCTTCGCGCACGCGAATTTTATGAAAAACCAACTTGGGAACGTAAACGTAAAGCTGCTGCTGCAGTTAAACGTCAATATCGTCGCTTACTTAAACAAACGCTCCCAGCAAAATTATTCTAAACACTGTTTTTCTAATAGCCGTTTAATGGCTATTGTTTAAAAGCTTTAGTTAAAGAAGCTTTTTTTAAAAGCTGTGTTTAAGAGCTGTTGATTAAGAACTACTGTTTAGGTTGCTAGCATGACATTAAAAGCTCAGATCACTGAGGATATGAAAACCGCAATGCGCGCAAAAGATAGCGTGCGTTTAGGTGCGATTCGTTTACTCCTTTCTGCTATCAAGCAGCGTGAAGTAGATGAACGCATTGAATTAAGTGATATCGATGTGATTACGGTCATAGAAAAAATGCTCAAACAGCGTCGTGATTCTATTACGGCGTATGAGTCAGCCAATAGAGCTGACTTAGCGGATATTGAAAAGTTTGAAGTGACTGTGCTGCAAACTTATTTGCCACAACAACTTACCGAAGATGAAGTTAAAGCCATCTTGGAGCAGGTTGTGGTCGACACTGAGGCAGCAGGCATTAAAGATATGGGCAAAGTCATGGCGGCAATTAAGCCTTTAGTGGCTGGTCGTGCTGATATGGGTCAAATATCTGGATTAATTAAGACGCGTTTAGCTTAAGCTTATAATCGCTTAGCTTTAGGTTTGTAATTGGTTTGTAATAAGTAACCGCGGAAAATATTAAAGGAGCGATAAGCTCCTTTTTTGTTTTTGTGAACGATGCTTTTTAAAGTAAGATTTTCAAATATGGATATTTATATTTTTTGCTCTTATTGGTAGGATTTCGATTAATTTTTTTTGTTAGGCGCAGATAAATTTTGATTCCTGAAAGCTTTATTCAAGAACTGCTAAATCGAGTTGATGTCGTTGATGTCATTGATAAATCTGTGCCACTTAAAAAAGCTGGTGCAAACTATTCAGCCTGCTGTCCATTCCATAATGAAAAATCCCCAAGTTTTACCGTAAGTCCAACCAAGCAGTTTTATCATTGTTTTGGCTGTGGCGCGCATGGCACCGCTATTGGTTTTGTGATGGAGTATCAGGGCTTAAGTTTTGTTGAGGCGATTAACGATTTAGCAAAAATGGCCGGACTAAGCGTGCCGCAAGAAGCGCATGATCCAGCAAAGCCAGCACCAAGAGTGGTGGTTGGTTTGCAAGAATCACTGCAACAAGCGGCCAATTTCTACAAGGCCGAGCTGAAAAAATCACCGCGTGCCATTGAATACCTTAAAGCCCGTGGCTTAAGCGGGCAGGTTGCTGCCAAATTTCAAATTGGCTACGCCCCAGAGGGTTGGCAAAATCTACAAAGTGTATTTCCGCATTACGATAATGAGGCCTTATCTGTTGCAGGTTTAGTCGTCGAGAACGACAAGGGCAACCGATATGATCGATTCCGTGATCGCATTATGTTCCCGATTCATGACCAAAAAGGTCAGGTGATTGGCTTTGGCGGTCGCGTGATTAATCCCGAAGATACGCCTAAATATTACAATTCACCAGAAACGCCATTGTTTCAAAAAGGCCACGAGCTTTATGGTCTATTTATTGCGCGTAGAGCAATTCGCGATGCTGGCCGTGCCTTAGTAGTCGAAGGCTATATGGATGTTGTAGCCTTAGCGCAATTTGGCATTGAATATGCAGTAGCGGCATTGGGCACAGCGACCACACCTTTTCATATCACCAAATTAATGCGACAAACTGACGAAGTTGTATTTTGTTTTGATGGCGATAATGCTGGTCTTACAGCCGCATGGCGAGCGGCCATGAATGCATTGCCTGCACTCACAGATGGGCTGAAATTATCGTTTTTATTTCTACCAAAAGAGCACGATCCAGATTCTTATGTGCGCGAGTTCGGTAAAGAAAAATTTGAAGCTGAGATTAAAGGGGCGATGCCGCTCTCACAATTTATCTTAAAGCATCTAAGTGAAAATAATAGCCTGCAAAGTCAGGAAGACCGGGTTAGGTTTTTGAATGAAGCCGAACCTATCATGCAGCAAATTACCGCGCCACGCAGTGCAATGTTTCTGCGGAAAAAAGTGGCAGAGTTAGCGCAATTGTCGCCAGAAGAAATGCAAAGTTTGCTTAAGCTGCCTAATTTGACAAGAGCACCTGTTGATGCGAGACCTAAGCTTACACGGACTACTTTGTCTATGCATAAACGCTATTGCTTGATGTTGTTAATGCAACCGGCACTGGCGACTCGTGATGATTTATTGTGGGCTGAAGGTCAGGCTGATGAAGACATATTATTACAGCAGACTATTGAAACTTGCCTGATTCATCCTCACTCTAAACCTGTAGTCATTATGCGTGAGCTTGAAAGTCGCGTTGATGCAAAGGTGTTGGCTGAGCTGGAACGTGAGCTTAATGTGTTGGATGAAACCTTGGATTTAGCTGAAGAATTGGCTGGTGCAAGGCGTCAGCTAGAAGATTTGTATGTACAAAAAAAAGAAGGGCTGCTATTGGCCCAAATAAGTGAAAAGCCCCTGAGTGCGTTAACTGAAAACGAGCGAACCTTGCTGAAAAGTTTAGGTAATAAACGCAGTCAAAATAGGGCTTAATTCTGTTATAATGGCCGGTTACGGTAATCATATTCGCTATGCGTAGTTTTTGCAGTTTGCATGGTCAGTATCTAAATTAGAGGTAAGTGATGGCAAGACCAAAGAAAAGCGACCAAGTATCTGATAAAAAGAATGTTGAGATTGTTAGCCCAGAGCTACAAGAAGCTAACGCTGAGGAACGCCGCACGCGCCTAAAAACCCTGATCATCTTGGGTAAAGAGCGTGGATATTTAACCTACGCTGAAATCAACGATCACTTACCAGACGATGTGCAAGGTTCTGAGCAAATCGATGGCATTATCGGCATGATTAACGATATGGGTATTCAGGTTTACGAAGAAGCGCCTGATGCTGAAGTGTTGTTGATGTCAGATTCACCGCCAGCCGTCACCGATGATGATGCGGTGGCTGAAGCCGAGCAAGCGCTAGCAACGGTTGATTCAGACTTTGGCCGTACTACTGACCCTGTGCGTATGTATATGCGTGAAATGGGTACAGTAGATTTGCTTACGCGTGAAAGTGAAATTGAAATTGCACGCCGTATTGAAGATGGCCTAAAACACATGGTGCAAGCGATTGCAGCCTGCCCAACAACCATTGCCGCTTTGCTGGTAATGATAGATAAAGTTGAAGATGACGAACTAAGCGTTGATGATTTAATCGATGGTTTAATAGAATCAGACATTGCTCCAGCGCAAGCTGTTGTAGTCGAGTCGGATGACGACGAAGATGAAGAAGAAATCGACGAAGAAGAAGAGGATAGCGATGAAGATGGTGCGAAAGCCGCAGCCATTTCAGCAGAGGCCTTAGCTAAACTTAAAGAAGAAGTCATCAAGCGCTTTACTATTGTGCGTGCTGCTCATAAAAAAATGACAGTAATCTTGCCAGTACGTGGTTCTCAAGATCCTGAATATCAAGCATTATTAGCTGAAATTTTAGAAGAACTGACGGCTTTTAGATTCTCACCAAAACAAGTAGAAGGTCTATGTGACCAAGTGCGTGAATTGGTCGAAACAGTGCGTAGTCATGAGCGTAAAGTGTTAGATTTTTGTGTAGATAAATCTGGCATGCCGCGTTTGCATTTCATTAAATCGTTTCCAGGTAATGAAAGCAATTTAACTTGGTTAGCTGAAGAATTAAAAGCTGAAAAACCATACGTTGAAAAATTAATTCGTTATAACCACTCTATTTTAGATCAGCAACAACGTTTGATTAATTTAGAAAAAAACGTCGGTATTCCAATCAAAGAGCTTAAAGAAATTAATAAGCAAATGACCACTGGTGAGGCGCGTGCGCGTCGTGCCAAGCGTGAAATGATTGAAGCTAACTTGCGTTTAGTAATCTCGATTGCTAAAAAATACACCAACCGCGGCCTACAATTTTTGGATCTAATCCAAGAAGGAAATATCGGCCTGATGAAAGCGGTCGATAAATTTGAATACCGACGTGGTTTCAAATTCTCAACCTATGCAACATGGTGGATACGCCAAGCGATTACGCGTTCAATTGCAGATCAGGCGCGTACCATTCGTATTCCTGTGCATATGATAGAAACGATTAATAAAATGAATCGTATCAGCCGTCAAATTTTGCAAGAAACAGGTGTAGAGCCAGACCCAGCGTTATTGGCAGAGAAAATGGAAATGCCTGAAGATAAGATTCGTAAAATCTTAAAAATCAGCAAAGAACCAATTTCAATGGAAACGCCAATTGGTGATGATGAAGATTCACATTTGGGTGACTTTATTGAAGATGGCCAAACATTAGCACCAGTAGATGCTGCTATTTACGCAAGTTTGCGCGATGCGACCAGCGAAGTGTTAGAATCGCTCACCCCACGTGAAGCTAAAGTATTGCGTATGCGTTTTGGTATTGAAATGAATACCGATCATACGTTAGAAGAAGTAGGCAAGCAGTTTGATGTAACGCGTGAGCGTATCCGTCAGATTGAAGCAAAAGCATTGCGTAAATTGCGCCATCCTACACGTTCTGAACGTCTACGTAGCTTTTTAGAAACGGGTCAAGACTAGTAATAGACGCGAGTAATATTTATAATTACAGGTTATCGGCCCCTTAGCTCATGCTTGGTTAGAGCAGCGGACTCATAATCCGTTGGTACTGTGTTCGACTCACAGAGGGGCCACCAAAATAAAAGGACTTAGAGAAATCTAAGTCCTTTTTTCTTTAGGTCGGCAGCTATAAATCTTGTTTAGTACATATCTAAATACAGTGTACTTAAATGTTTTTAAGGTTTTCTGCCAAGAAATCAATTAATACTCTAATTTTAGGTGCCAAATGTTTTCTTGATGCGTAGATGGCGTAAATGCCTAATTCAATGGATTTGTATTGAGGCATCAGCTCAATAAGCGCCCCAGATTGAATATCCTCGCTAATTAAAAAGCTGGGTTGCAATATGATGCCCAATCCATTGAGTGCAATAGCGCGGCATGTGTCACCATTATTGGAGTGTATGCGAGGGTTAGTTTTTACGCTGACTTGGCCTTCAGGGCCATCAAAATGCCATTCATCTTTTGTCGAGAAGAGGTTGTATGAAATGATGGCATGATGCGCTAATTCTTGAGGATGTTGCGGGATGCCATGTTTCTTTAAGTAATCTGGCGATGCGCAAATAATCAAACGAGTAGCGCTTAGTTTTTTGCTGATTAGGTTGGAGTTAGGAAGGTTAGCGATTCTAATTGCAACATCGTATCCTTCTTCAACTAGGTCAACAATTCGATCTGCTAAGCTAATTTCCAGCTTAATCTCGGGATAACGATCTAGAAATTTCCCCCATAGCGGAGATAAGTGCTTGATGCCGAATGTGACCGGTGTATTGATTCTAATTAAACCGCTGGCGATATCATTTCTCGAAGTGATTTCTAATTCAGCATTATTCAATTCTGAGAGCAGTTCTTTGCTACGCAAGAAAAAAATCTGCCCTTCATCTGTCAGTGAGAGCTTTCTTGTTGTTCTATGCAGCAGCCTGACACCAAGTCTGGTTTCCAAGTCTGAAACGTACCTTGATACAGCCGCTTTAGACGTATTTAAACTGTCTGCAGCTTTTACAAAACTGCCATAGTCAACAACAGCGTTAAAGGCTTCCATTTCTATAAAGCGGTCCATTGTTTCAATTTCCGATACAATTTGTTTGATTATGCGATATTTATTTTACATTCTATTAGGTATAAAGTGTGTACCTATTCGTTGAGAAGTCACTCAACATTCAGATATTTATATAAGGAAAGCATCATGAAAAAATTAGGATTTTTAGTAATCGCCGCTTGTTTCTCTAGTGCCGCTTTAGCCGCACCTGAAACCTACATTATTGACAGCAATCATAGTTCGCCGCGTTTTTCATATAGTCATTTTGGTTATTCAACGCAATTAAGTCGTTTTGATAAAGCATCCGGCAAGATAGTGATTGATAAAGTGGCTAAAACTGGCGCTGTGAACGTGACGATTGATACTACATCAGTCAATACCGGTTATTCCCTTTTCAACGAGCACATTCAAGCCGAAGATTTTTTAAATACTGCCAAATATCCTACAGCTAACTTCGCTTCAAGCAAGATGAATTTTGATGGCGATAAAATCACTACTATAGATGGCGTGCTAACTTTAAAAGGCGTGAGCAAAGCTGTGACCTTGAATGTAACTTCATTTTTATGTATGCCTCACCCTATGCTTAAAAAAGAAGCTTGTGGCGCTAATGCCACTACCATTGTGAAGCGCACAGACTTTAACATGGGTAAACATGCGCCATATGTAGGTGATGACGTGACGATTACCCTTCCAGTTGAAGCGATTAAAGAGTAAGTCATTCAAGATGAAAGCACCGTCACTTTTTGTTTCACATGGGGCGCCTACCTTTGCCTTAGCGCCTGATTTACTGGGTGAAAAGTTAAGAAAGATTGGTGCCAGTCTGAATCACATTAAAGCCATTTTAGTAGTTTCGCCGCACTGGCAAACAGAACATATTGAAGTGCTGGCCAATTTTCAACCAGAAACCATACACGATTTTTACGGTTTTCCATCTGAACTATATACGCTTCAATATCCAGTGAATGGACATATTGAGTTTGCCAATAGCGTACTGCGCTTGTTTGCGGATGAGGGAATAAGGGCAAGCTTGAATCATGATAGAGGTTTAGATCATGGTGCTTGGGTGCCCTTATTGCATATGCTCCCAAACGCAGACATTCCAGTCTTTCAGGTATCCATGCCTTATTCGCTAAACGCCGCCAGTGCGTATAAGTTAGGCCAGCTATTAGCGCCTATGCGAGAGCAAGGTGTTTTGATTTTAGGCTCTGGTGGCATTACGCATAATTTAAGTGACTTAAGGCATCAAGCTAAAGTTTTACCCTATGTGAACCAGTTTGCGCAGTGGATAAGAAATGCAATGATCGCAAACAATATAGATTTGCTACTGGCATATCGAGAGCATGCTCCTAATGCCAGTCAAGCTCACCCAACCGATGAGCACTTGCTACCACTTTTTGTAGCTTTGGGTGCAAGTACGCCAGATGAGCAATTAAAGGTCATTGAAGGCGGCATTACTTACGGCATTCTTTCTATGGATGCTTATATGTGGCAATGAATGTCAGTATTATTAAGATAACGATTACCTAACTACGAGATTAATTTTTTCAGTGAGTTGAGTATTAAAAAACTAAGCCCAACTAAATCACCGTCTTTATGGCGGTGTTTTACATTGTTGGTGATAAATTTGAACCTTGTTTCGTCCACTTTCTTTTGCTAAATACATGACCTCATCTGCACGATTTAATATTTTGTCATAAGCGACTTCTTTACCAATAAACATAGCGCTGGACTTCCCCCAATAATGTAGACATTTAATCGCCTGCAGCCTACACAGTTCATGCCTAATTGGGCTGAATTTCCCCTTAAATATTAGGCGCAAAACCACACGCGAAGCCATATCCATACTGACTACAGCAGATATGCAATATCTACCGTTAGAAAGTTGCGTGTAGTCCTTACCCTACAAATTTATACAGCCTCGCTTGTAGGGGAATCCTTAGAGAAATTAGGCCGTTGCTGATTGTGGGCACCTGTTGACAAGTCCATTATGGCCAACATACCAACAGTCATTGTGTTGCTGGTAAATAAATAGATTCATTTTTTGGCCAGTAATAACATCACCAAAGATGCTTAAGTTGGTAGGTAAAGGAGCTTTTGCTGTGGAAATTTTTATTGCAATAAGCACGTCAGTTATCATCACCGCATTATTAGCCTGCCTAGTTTATCAATATAAACTTAAGCAGCAACTCGGTGCTAGTGCTGCAAACATTATGCAGCTATTAGATAAAATTACTCATGGTGATTTGGCTAGTTATTATCCAGCTGGCACTAAGCCAAATAGTATTTTGGCTAAAGTACATGCGCTTAATCTTAAGCTTAGTCAGCTACAAAATGAAATCGTCGATTTAAGCATTGCATTTGAAAGTCATACTGAAAATCCAGTCGTCCCAGCAACAACGCTTAACGGTAGCTACTCAGTAATATTTAGGCAAGTTGAGGCTACGTTGGCTAGTAAAATTGAACAGCACAAAATTCAACTTGCAATGCAATGCCGTAATACTAGTCAGTTCATTACAGAATTAAATTTAGTGGCCAATGCCATCGTTGAAGGTAACGGTGTAGTCATTATTAACTCCAATAATTACCAAGAAGATTTGCGCCAAATCTCAGAACTCATCAACAGCATGCTGGTGAAGCTAGCGGCAGATCATGTGGAAGTTATCGCACTTGTCGATGGTCTTAATCATGGTGATTTTGATAAGAAAGTGGCTATTGTTAATTCGCTTGATATCACTTTCACCACAGTTGAAAACTCAGAAATAGCCTTAGACAATGGCTTGGTTCATGTACACGCCCCCATCGCCATGATGGCGGAAAATTTACAAGCACTGGCGGCCGACGCGAAATCTATTTGTAAACAATTTTCAAATAATAAGCTGCAAGCACGTTTTGAAAATGAGAATTACCAAGGGGTTTATAGCCAAATAGTCGATGACTTTAATAGCACCATAGACGGACTGATGGAGCGTAATAGCGCGATGGAGCAAGCGCTCACAGATGTAGTCGAAACTTTGAGCGCTAAAACACAAGAAGATGAAAGCAAGTATCAGGCACCGGGCAAAAATAGCATAGAAAATCTCTGCAAGTCTTTGCTACCCGTATGGACCGGACAAGTAGAACTCGCCCGTAGCCATATGGAAGAGCAAATCAACCATTTGATACTCAATTTTGCCAGCCTGATTACACGCTTAGGCGTAGATACAGATGCAACATCTAATAATGTTGACCGGACAATAAGTACCCATGCCAAAAATTCCTCAGAAATTATCGAGGTATTTAATCATAGCCAAACACAATTACAAAGCATCGTTAGCTTTATGTCTAGCGCCACAGAAATGCGCAGTCAATTGTTACAGCAAATCACTAGTCTAGCGACTATCGCCAAAGATTTGAAATTAATGGCAAGCGAGGTGAGAAGCATTGCTAACCAAACTAATATTGTTGCCCTTAATGCCGCCATAGAAGCGGCAAGAGCTGGCGTGGCAGGTAGAGAGTTCGCGGTGATTGCCACCGAGGTGCGTAAGCTTTCGGCTAGTTCTGGTGAAACGGGTAAGCGCATTAACTGCAAAGTTGAGTTAGTCACACAGGCTATTGCCAAAACCTTGGAGATGTCAGAAAGCTTCACTATTCGTGACGCGGAAATCGTAGCAAATACCGAGGCTATTATTAGCACCGTTGTTGGGCAGCTAAAGGCCACTACAATAAATTTGGGTGAAGCTTCAATAGAGTTGGAGCAAGAAAATAAAGTTATCAGAAAAGAGATTGAGCGCGCTTTGGTTTCGCTGCAATTTCAAGATCGTGTCAGCCAAATGCTAGTACACGTCCATCAGGATTTAGAAAAACTCAACACTCAATTGATAGACGTAGAAGATGACGAGAACGCTAAATTTATAGATGTAGACCAGTGGATGGAAGATTTGGCCAGTAACTACACCATGTCAGAACAGTTGGTTGTGCATCAAGGTGGTGCAAAGGCTAAAAAAATGGATGCTAACGTCATTGATGTCACATTCTTTTAATGTGTTTTAGAAATTTAAACAACGGTTGTAATTAATAAGTGAAGGAAAAGTGATGGCGAAAACAATCATGATAGTAGACGACGCAGGCTCAGTCAGAAAAGTGGTCAGCATTGTACTTAAGGGCGCTGGCTATGATGTGCTTGAAGGCGTAGACGGCGAAGATGCCTTAGCAAAACTCACAGGCCAGAAAGTACATTTAATCATCAGCGATGTGAATATGCCGATTATGGATGGCATCACATTTGTGACTGAGCTAAAAAAACTAGCGGCTTATAAGTTTACGCCTGTCGTCATGCTCACCACGGAAGATCATGAAAGCAAAAAGCTTGAAGGACAAGTCGCCGGCGCTAAAGCTTGGATGGTGAAGCCGTTTTTACCAGCGCAATTACTCGCGGTGGTTGGCAAGTTAGTGATGCCTTAATTTTATAGAATTTTAGCGTCTGCAAAGGCTGTATTTAAAAAGGAGATACGAAAATGGAGATCGATGTCGCAATTGTTGGAGAGTATTGTCAAATTTCACTGGCTGGTGAAATGACAATTTACGTAGCTGAAAATTTAAAAAATAGTGAGCTATTTTCGGCCTTTGAGCAATGCACGCGTGTTGATGTGGATTTATCTATGATCAGTGAAATGGATACCGCAGGCTTGCAGATTATGGTGGCCGCTAAAGCTTCAGCGCAAGCACAAGGCAAAGAAGTACATTTTATAAACCATAGCAGCGCAGTATTGAATGTGTTGGATTTATGCAATATGGCAAGTTTTTTTGGTGATCCGATGGTTATTTCGCCATCAGTCAATTGAACTGTAGGGTTAACAGGTAATTGGGGAGTTTACTTATGGACATGGATGATGCACTGCAAACTTTCTTCGTTGAAAGTCGAGAGTTACTTGAGAGTATGGAGCAATGCCTACTTAAGATAGAACAAACGCCAGATGATGTTGAACTAATCAATGCGATTTTTCGTACTGCGCACACCATAAAAGGTTCGGCAGGCTTATTTGGTTTAGATGACATCGTCTCATTCACCCACGTGGCTGAAAGCGTGCTGGATTGCCTGCGCGATGGTGAGATCAGCATAGATGCAGAGTTAATCGCCTTACTCCTTTCTGCTGGCGATCATATTTACACCTTGGTAGACCACGCGGCAGTTAATGGCGGTGAGTTAACTGAAGAAATGTCTAGTAATGGAGCGCGTTTAAACAAAGCGTTAAGCGCGTATCTGCTGTTAAGTGAGCACGGTTCTAAAGCAGAAATCAATGGCGAACCTAGCGGACAAAAACAAGCACAAAGCAATGCCTTGGCTGAACACAATCACCCCTACACCACAGAAGGTGGCGGTGCGGTTGAAACTGATTTATGGCATTTGTCTTTGCGTTTTGGTTTAGAGGTTTTACGCAATGGCACAGATCCGATTTCATTTATACGTTATCTAGGCACATTGGGCAGCATTGAGCACATTGTTACCTTAGTCGATAACTTGCCAGCGCTTGCTGAGTTTAATGCAGAAAGTTGTTACTTAGGCTTTGAAATTGGCTTCAAAAGCGAGGCTGATAAAGCAACTATAGAAGGCGTATTTGATTTTGTGCGGGAATATAGCGAGATTCGCATTTTGCCACCTAATAGCAAAATCGCTGATTACCTCAAGCTAATAGAAGCGCTGCCTGGTGAAGACCTAAAAATAGGTGAAATTCTGCTGAGTTGCGGCACTTTAACTGAACGCGAATTAAGCCAAATTTTGGCGTTGCAACAAAGTGATAAACGCCTGATGGGCGAATTATTGGTTGATGCTCAAATGGTGCCACAACCCGTCATAGAAGCCGCACTGAGCAAGCAAAAAACTAACAAAGAAGCCAAGAATTCTGAAGCCAACCTCATTCGTGTGGATGCCGATAAATTAGATGATCTTATTAACCTAGTTGGCGAGTTAATTGTGGCTGGCGCTGGCGCAAATTTGTTGGCCAATAACACTGGCGTCACGCCCTTGATTGAAGCCACCGCAACCGTTTCTATGTTGGTAGAGCAATTACGAGATAGCGCGTTAAGCATGCGTATGGTGCAAATTGGCGGTACGTTTAATCGCTTTCAGCGCGTAGTGCGTGATGTGAGCAAAACGCTGGGCAAAGACATGGAGCTCATTATCAACGGTGCTGAAACCGAGCTAGACAAAACCGTGGTAGAGAAAATTGGCGATCCGCTCACGCACTTAGTACGTAACGCCATGGACCATGGCATAGAGCAAGCCGATGTGCGCTTAGCACTAGGCAAGCCCGCTAAAGGAACACTCACGCTGAATGCTTTTCATGATGCGGGCAGCATAGTCATTGAAGTGAGTGACGATGGCGGCGGCTTAAACAAAGAGAAAATACTCAGCAAAGCCATAGAGCGCGGACTTGCCAGCGAAGGTCAAAACCTGAGCGACAAAGAAATATTTAATCTTATTTTTGAAGCAGGTTTTTCAACGGCAGAAACCGTCAGCAATCTTTCTGGCCGTGGCGTAGGCATGGATGTAGTGAAACGTAACATTCAAGCGCTACGCGGCAGCGTGGTAATAGACAGCATAGAAGGCCAAGGTAGCAAAGTGAGCATACGCTTACCACTAACGCTTGCCATTATTGATGGGTTTTTAGTAGGCGTGGGCGATTCTGCCTACGTGATTCCACTTGATATGGTAGTGGAATGTATTGAAATGGATGCCTGGAACCAAGATGGCGGCGTTGGTCATTATCTAAACTTGCGCGGTGAAGTACTGCCTTATTGTCGCTTAAGGGAGCATTTTGAAGTAGAGAGCGCTGCGACCAACCGAGAAAATGTAGTGGTAGTACGTTTTGGCGATGCCAAAGTTGGCTTGGTGGTAGACAAGCTAATGGGCGAGTTTCAGACGGTGATTAAACCCTTAGGCAAAGTATTTAGCCAGATGCGTGGCGTGGGTGGTTTCACCATATTAGGCAGTGGTGAAGTGGCCTTAATTTTAGATGTTCCAAGTTTAATCAAGCAAGTTTCACAGCATTACGAACACCTCAAAAGTGTTCATTGACCGATCTATATCAAAACCAATATCGCAATTAATCTAAATCTATATTTATAAAAATTAATTTATACGGGGAAATAAAATGACTATCCTACAACGCTTAAGTTTATTAGTTGGCATTGCCTTTATCGGCTTAATGACACTGGCCGGCAATGGTATCTACCAAATTGGCAATGTGTTTGAAAAAGCCAATTATAGCAATGTTAATACCGTGCCTTCGCTACTAGTGCTGGCAGAAACCAGTAAGAGATTTGGCCAGTTACGTGTGCGTGTTTACCGCCATGTATTAAATACAGACACTACTAAAATGGAACAAATTGAAGTCAAAATCAAAGAAGCGCAAGACGGTATTGAGAAAGGTTTAAATGAATATATTAGCCGTGGCTTAGCTGCAGACGATAAAGACAAAGGCATGATAGATACAGAGCGCACTTTACTAAAAGACTATTTAACCGGTATGGAAGCAGTACTGGTATTGCATCGTGAAAATAAAACGGAAGAAGCGCGTGATTTATTGACCAAAAATGCTGGGTTGGCAGAAAAACTTAACACCGCCTTTGAAGATCATTTCCAATATAACTCAGACTTGGGTAAAAAATCGGCTGATGAAGCGCTAGCGATTCGTCAAACTGCGGTAACGGTGTCTGTGACTACTGCGGTATTGGTGATGCTGTTTTTGGGTTTCATGGCGTTTTTCATGGTGCGTAATCTGCTTGCTCAGCTTAATAAAGCCGTCAATGCCACGGTCAGACTTTCTGAAGGTGATATGACCATTCAAATTGATGTGACGTCTAAAGATGAGATTGGTCGCTTGATGTTAGCGATACAAACCATGTCGACTAAACTTTCTAGTGTGATCACTGAAGTACGCGGATCAGCGGATTCACTGTCTTCAGCCTCTGAAGAAATTACAGCAACGGCGCAAAGTATTAGCCAAGCCACCAGTGAGCAAGCGGCTTCTGTTGAAGAAACCTCTGCGTCTATCGAGCAAATGAGTGCTTCTATTAACCAAAATACCGAAAACTCAAAAGTGACTGACGGCATGGCGACTAAATCATCTGGCGAAGCGGTTCAAGGTGGTGAGGCAGTTAAACAAACCGTAGCGGCCATGAAAAGCATTGCTGGCAAAATCGGCATTATTGATGACATTGCCTACCAAACTAATCTACTAGCATTGAATGCGGCCATTGAAGCGGCGCGTGCTGGCGAACACGGTAAAGGCTTTGCCGTAGTAGCGGCAGAAGTGCGTAAGTTGGCAGAACGTAGCCAAATTGCCGCTAAAGAAATTAGTGAGCTTGCAAGTGACAGTGTTGAAAAAGCCGAAAGCGCTGGTAAATTGCTAGATTCAATGGTGCCATCGATTAAGAAAACCTCAGACCTGGTGCAAGAGATTTCAGCCGCTTCAGAAGAGCAATCTTCAGGCGTAGGGCAAATTAATACCGCCATGAATCAGCTTAACCAAATTACCCAGCAAAACGCCAGTGCTTGTGAAGAACTAGCCGCTACTGCCGAAGAAATGAGTGGCCAAGCTTTACAACTGCAAGACCTGATGAGCTTCTTTAAAATTAATAACGTGGCGAGTGAAGTAGGTAGAGCTGCGCCAACGGCTAAAGCCAGCAAAGCCGCAGCTGTAAAAAGGGCGGTGGTAGCTAGCGCAGCAATAGATAGAGGTGAGTTCGTTAAATTTTAGTGAGCGATAGATGCGCTAATCGCGTCAATGAATTGACTATCGTAACCCTGACAGAGCTAAGAGAAAGGAAATTAAAATGAGCGCACCTGTAGTAGTAACACCAACTTCAGCAAACGTATCGGTAAAGCAAAGCACGGCCATTGCTAAAATGAATCAGATAGGCCTAGGCCAGCAGCAATACCTAACGTTTGTTCTGGGCGGTGAAACGTATGCCATGGGCATACTTTCGATTAAAGAAATTATTGAATATGGTCAGTTAACCGATGTACCGCGCATGCCAGATTTTATACGCGGCGTCATTAATCTACGTGGCGCGGTAGTGCCGGTAATCGATATGGGCGCTAGGTTTGGCAAGCAAGTCACGCAGATTACCCGCCGTACTTGTATTGTCATCGTGGAAGTTTCTATGAGCGGCGGACATGGTAATGAAGATGAAGATCAAAATGATGATAAACATGTAGTAGGCGTGATGGTGGATGCCGTTAACGAAGTGCTGGAAATTCCGTCAATGGACATCGAACCAGCACCGCAGTTTGGCGCCAAAATACGCGCTGATTTTATTGAAGGCATGGGCAAGATAGACGGAAAATTCGTCATCATTCTTAATATTCAGCAAGTGCTATCTGTCGATGAAATGGCCACGCTGGCGGCAGTTGCGGTAGATGAAGTCATCGCCGCTTAGTGTGTGCTTAACTTAGTGTGTGCTTATGACGCTTGGCTGGCATATAAAGCCAAGCGTTAAGCACTGCAACAGCGATAGATTTAGCCGTAGCAAGACCTTTGCACGAATGCTGCTTAAGCCTTAAATCGCCATTTCCGCGTAACCGTAAAGGTCTCGGAGTATTAAAAATAAATAGGCCTCTGAACTATTCTTAGCTTAGGTAGTGCAGGAAACCCCAAACATAGCCATTTTCTGTAGGAGCGGCGCTTCGCCGCGATTGTGACCGTGAAAATTGCACCATTTTTCGCGGCGAGGGCGCCGCTCCTACATACGACTTTTCAAGCGCTTCAGCGCTTAGAAAATCGGAGTGCCCGTGGTACATACGACTTTTCAAGCGCTTCAGCGCTTAGAAAATCGGAGTGCCCGTGGTACATACGACTTTTCAAGCGCTTCAGCGCTTAGAAAATCGGAGTGCCTGTGGTGCATACGACTTTTCAAGCGCTTCAGCGCTTAGAAAATCGGAGTGCCCGTGGTGCAGAAGGCGTTGTGGTTACTGAGAATTGTTCATAGGCATGAAAATAAAAAGGAAATATCCATGTCAGCAGCATCTAAGGTTGATGATCTAGCAACACAATATCAACGTGACATCGTCGTGCTGAAAGACAAAGAATTCGCGCAGTTCCGTGAGTTAATCTACAAAATTGCTGGCATCAGTATGGCGCCATCCAAACAACCGTTGGTTAAATCAAGGCTAGCGAAACGGCTTAAGCATTATGAGATTAATAGTTATGAAAAATACTACAACATAGTCACTGCTGGCAACGGCAAGGCCGAGTTGCAAATAATGGTAGATTTGCTGACGACTAACGAAACGCATTTTTTTCGTGAACCCAAGCATTATGATTTTATGCGTGACCAAGTCATTGGTAATCGCACTATGGGTCGGCCTTTTAGAATCTGGAGTGCGGCTTGCTCTAGCGGCGAAGAGCCTTACAGCCTTGCCATGATGCTAGATGATTTAATGGGCAGCGCACCATGGGAGATTTTCGCCTCAGATCTCAGCACCAGGGTGATAGATAAAGCCCGTATTGGCCTGTATGCACAAGATCGTATTCCAGAAATCCCCAAGCCATATTTAAGCCGCTATTGCCTAAAAGGCATTGGTAGCCAAGAAGGAAAGTTATTAATAGAGCAAAAACTACGTGAGCGGGTACACTTTTTTCAACATAATTTAACCGAAGTGCCAAACAAAAGCATGGGTGAATTTGACGTGATCTTTTTGCGCAATGTCATGATTTATTTTGATGAAAAAACCAAACAACAAGTAGTTGCTAGATTGCTACCATTCTTACGCAGTGGCGGTTACTTTTTCATCAGTCACTCAGAAAGCCTTAACGGCGTAAGTGATGCGCTAGAAACCGTAGCGCCAGCCGTGTATAGAAAGCCTTAGTATGAAAAATTTAATTAAACCGCTACAACCATTAGAAATATTTTTACAGCCTGGCGAATATTATTTTGGTGATAGAGATACGCGCATTCGCACGCTATTAGGCTCCTGCGTTTCGTTAACGTTTTGGCATCCCAAATTAATGGTAGGTGGTATGTGTCACTTCATGCTGCCTAAAAGAGGCACAAGAAAGCCTTTAGAGCATGCCAGCCTGAATGAACTAGATGGTCGTTATGCAGATGAAGTGATGATTTTACTGATGAACGAAATAAAGTTATTAGGCACGAATAAAAAAGATTATCAGGTCAAATTGTTTGGTGGTGGCAATATGTTCCCAAGAGCCGGAAAAGATGCCACCACACAGATTGGCCATAAAAATGTGCTAGAAGGCCAGCGACTCATCAAGCATCACGGCTTTAATCTGGTGGCTGAACATATCGGTGATGAAGGTCATCGTAATGTCGCCTTTGATGTTTGGAGTGGCGAGGTCTGGGTAAAGCACATGAAGCTAGCTAACCATCAAGGTGGCGGCAACGAATAACGTATGAAAGTAGGAACTAAGCAATGGCCAAAATTAAAGTACTTATAGTTGATGACTCTGCAGTGGTGCGGCAAGTGTTGAGCGCTGCACTATCAGAAGACCCGAGCATAGAAGTAATTGCGACGGCTTCTGACCCCATATTCGCCATGGATAAAATGCGCACAGAATGGCCAGATGTGATTGTGCTAGATGTAGAAATGCCACGTATGGATGGCATTACTTTTCTTAAAAAAGTGATGGCAGTGCGGGCTACGCCAGTGATTATTTGCTCTACGCTAACCGTAAAAGGTGCAGAAACCACCATGCAGGCACTGGCTGCGGGTGCCGTAAGCATAGTCACTAAACCCAAAGTAGGTGTTAAGCAGTTTTTGCAGGATGACTCAGAAAGTATAGTCGCCGCAGTCAAAGCTGCCGCCTGCGCCAATTTACGAAGACTTGCGGTTAATTCAAAAGCCATTAATTCTCCGGTAGCCACCAAATTAAACGCAGATGTAATTCTTCCAATGGCACATCTTGCCATGGCAGAAACCACAGAGCGCGTCATTGCCATTGGCACTTCTACAGGCGGCACTCAAGCATTAGAAATGATATTGAGCGCGCTGCCTAGAGTCTGCCCAGGCATCGTTATTGTGCAACACATGCCCGAGAAGTTTACCGCGGCTTTTGCTAGTCGCCTAAATCAAGTCTGTGAAATAGAAGTACGCGAAGCAGTTAACGGTGACCGTGTGGTGCCTGGGCGAGCGCTCATTGCGCCAGGTGGGCGGCACATGTTACTTAAACGTAGCGGCGCACAATATCATGTCGAAATTGTGGATGGCCCAGCGGTCTCTAGGCATAGACCTTCAGTAGACGTGTTGTTTAGATCGGTTGCCAAAAGCGCAGGCAAAAATGCCTTGGGCATTATCATGACCGGCATGGGTGATGATGGCGCTAAAGGCCTAAAAGAAATGCACGATATGCAAGCCAGCACGTTAGGCCAAGACGAAGAAAGTTGTGTGGTTTATGGCATGCCAAAAGAGGCATTCAAGCTAGGTGCGGTAGATAAAGAAGTACCGTTAGAACAAATCGCGCAAGAGATTTTAGCTTATGCCTCGGGCCGAAGAAAATATTAGTTTAGGCGATATTTTTTATTAATTGCTATGCAGTATTCACCAGAGTTTGTTTCTGTTTAGGTTTAAATTTTAGCGGAGTCACCCAATGAAAACCAATCAATTTTGCTACACAGTTACAATGCTTAGCAGCTTATTTTCCTTGGCGATCACTACGCCAGTTATGGCCGATAGTATTGATAATTTTTTGAATAAGATGATTGCCAAAGGATTGCTGACGGAAGAAGAGGGCGCGGCTTTAGTGAAAGATCACGCTGACGAAAAAGCCGTCACAGAAGATAAGAAAAAGACGGAAATTACCGCTAGTTTTAAAGATGGCATAGGCTTTGCATCGGCCGATGGCAATCATGCATTTTCAGTCAACGGGCGCATTCAGGCCGACTATCGCTCTTATGCCAACAACGATGCGCAAAATGTAGACACCATAGAATTGCGCCGTGCATTTCTAACCGCCAAAGGCAAAATGTATAAATACTATGACTTTAATGTCACCGCCGACTTTGCCCAAGGGGCTAATGGCGCAAGCACTGGCACCAACCAGTTAGACGTTGCATATTTTGGCATCAACTGGTGGGATCAAGCCAAATTTAGATTTGGCCAATTTGATATGCCCTTCGGTTTGGAACATGTCACCGCTGACATCTTTTTAGATTTGCAAGAACGCGGATTTGCCGATGCTTTAGCGCCTGGTAAAGAGCGTGGCGCTATGGTGCATGGTAAGCCCATAACAGGTGTTTACTATGGTTTAGCCGCTTCTACCGGCCGTGGTAAAAATGTTAACAATACGGATAACCAAGTAGACGGAATAGATGTTATCGGCAGAGTAAGCACTAACTTTGCTGAGATTATTGGTAATCCAAATGCGGTTTATCACCTAGGCGTTGATTATTCTCAGGGCGACGTTTCGCCTAATCAGGCCAGCAGCAGTAGTGCATTAGCCAACAATACATTTAAAGCCGCCAGTGGTACCACGGAAGCCAGAGGCATTAAGTTTTTTGATCCGTCAGCATTTACTGCGGTGGCTGGTGATAGCCTAACACGCAAACGTTATGGCCTAGAAAGCGCCATTGCTTACGGCCCAGTTAAATTTCAGGCTGAATATTTTAGCCACAATTACCAAGGCAAAAATGCGCTAAATACAGCTTACGATAAAGATCTAAGCGCGTGGTACGCCGGCGTTAGCTGGATGCTAACCGGCGAGAAATTTGCAAGCGCCTATAAAGATGGCGCTTGGGGACGCTTAAAACCTAATAAAAACTTTGATTTAGGCTCGGGCTCAGGTTTTGGGGCTGTAGAGCTTAGTGTGCGATATTCTGATTTTAGCGCTAAGGATTTCGCCTATAACGCTGCACCATCGCAAGTAGGTACTGGCATTGTACTAAGTGGCGCACCCACAGGCGCACACGCTTGGACTGTTGGTGTGCAATGGCTAATTAATCCAAATACACATTTAATTGCTAACTATGTTGATACACGGTTTACCGATGGCGCAGTGGCTTATAAAAATAATCAAGGCGCTCCAGCAGGCACGACAGACCAAGAAAAAGCAGTCACGTTGCGTGCCCAGTTTGATTTTTAACCTAGCGCTTAGGTAACATGCGTAGCAGCGTGTTGTCACGCACAACATAATGGTGAAACAAACCAGCCGCCGCATGCAGGCCAATTAAATAGTAAGCGGCAGTGCCAGCGGTTTCATGTAATTCTTTAAGCGTATCGGCTAGGCTTTTATTCTCACTAATCAGCGCCGGTAGGTTCAGGCCAAAAAACGGAATTGGCTTGCCCGAGGCGCTTAACAAAAGCCAGCCTACTAATGGCAAACCTATCATCATTAAATAAAGCGCGAAATGTACTGCTTTAGCCAACAGCATTTGCCAGCTTGGTGGCACCGGATAAATGCCAGGCACAGGGCCGATAATAATAAATATCAAGCGCAGCCAAACTAAGCCAAACACAGTAAGCCCCAGCATAAAGTGCCACATTTTTAGTGCTTCACGTGGGTCACTGCCTTTGGGGTAAAACTCGCGTAATTCTATGCAGGAAAACACCGCCGCAATTAATAAAAGCATCAGCCAGTGAAGCGCGATTGAGATCGATCCATAACGGTTTTGTGTGTTGCTGATACTCATGACTATCTCCTCATTGAATACTTAAAATACAGTGTCAACGGCGCAAATTTTCATTTCGCCTCATCCACCATTTTCAACATCTTGCTTTCAACTTCTTTTGCAACTTCATTTAATGCCACATCTTGCGATAAAGCAGAAAGCATCGGCACGGGCTTAATTAGGCCAATTTTGGTTTTACCTTGCTCGGTATAAACAGAAATTCTACAAGGTAGCGCCATATTAAGGCGCATATCGGCAGCCAATACTTTAGCGGCCTGTATGGGGTTGCACACCTCAAATATCTTACACTCCTCAGTAAAGGCAATGCCCTTGCTTCTAAGTGTTGCAGCTAAATCATGCACATGCAGCACCCCAAAACCATTGCCAGTAACCGCTAACTCAAGTGCAGAAACAGCCTGATTGAATGGTTTATTCGTATCAACAATATAAAACATAAAGCCGCCTTATCAGATTACACACCTTCACCTTATACCAATAAATAATACTCAAGATGATGTAGATCAATTTAAAGTATCATTTTTTATATTTTTTTTGATTGAAAAAGGCAGCACTAAAAATTGTCTATAATTCATACAAAGAGCTTATCTAATATGCCTTCGCGACGTTTTTAATGTAGCAAAAATGCCCACTTACTGAAGTGAGGCGATAAAATTAATGATAAAAGTTATAGCAATAGTGTGTTAAAAAGGTGCAGCTTTCAGAAAGCCAACTCAACTAACCGGCTATTTCCCCATCAAATTTAACCCATTAGGTTTTAATATTTTAAAAATCAACCGCCGTACTAGTGTTCTATTAGTACTCGTCGGATTGCTATACGGCTTTACTAGTTTGGCGCTAACTAATTTTTCACAATTAGAAAAAATGGCTTATGAAAAGTTTGGTTCAGCAGGCTTAGCCAAAGCCAAGGTTTGGCAAAAGTTTATTGCACAAACCAGCCCACAAACAGATTCGGCCAAAATATCGCTAGTGAATAATTTTGTAAATCGGTCGGTCAGGTTCGCGTCAGATGCTGACAATTATTCACAAGATGATTTTTGGGCAACGCCATTAGGCACGCTACTTGGCGGTTTTGGCGATTGCGAAGATTATGCCATTACTAAATATGTGCTACTCAAACAGCTCAATATTAAAGATCAAAATTTAAGAATTCAGTATGTGCTGTATACCGATTCCAGCGGTGAAAAAATTGCACACATGGTGCTTTTGTACTACTCAAATCCATCTGATGATCCCTTAGTGCTAGATAACCTAACGAACAAAATCGAGCTTGCGCCCTTTAGGCTAGATTTGTCGCCAGTCTATTCATTTAATGCCACAGGCTATTGGACTAGCAACAAAGCAACGCCACAGGGAAACGCAGTGAATAAGATTTCTAAATGGCGAGATTTACTCATGCGTATGCAAAACGAAGGGATACAGCTTGACTGAATTATTTAAATTTATGAGCGCTTTTAAGCCCTCAAATAGCGTATTTATTGCGCCAAAAACGCACTGCATTGTTAATACTCATGCGAAACATCACTCATATAAAAATATACATGGATAATCTAAATGAAACTATTTAACTTGATTTGGATAAGCATATTATTGCTCATGATGCTTGTCTTTACAGGCTCGGGTTACATTAACCTTAGCAATGCAAAAATCTATTTAGAAGAACAACTACTGGCCAAAAATTTAGATAATGCAAACGCCTTAGCCGGGGTTTTAGCCAACGGCAACGGTAGCGATGAATTACTAAAACTCACCATACAGGCGCACTTTGATTTAGGCCACTATCAAGAAATTAGCTTTGTGAAGCCAGATGGCAGCACCTTGCTAAACTTAAGTAATGCACCACAAATAACCACCGAAACGCCGCTAAAAGCAGTCCCCGCATGGTTTGAAAACGCAACAAAAATACAATCAAAACCCGGCGTTGCGGTACTAAGTAAAGGCTGGCGGCAGCTTGGCCAATTAACCGTTGTAAGTAGCAATAACGATGCAACTTTAAGTTTATGGAATGCGTTTCAACAAACGCTAATTTGGTTTCTCTTAAACTTTATTTTATTTGGCTTAATCTCCTATTACTTTATTCACCATTTAACCAAAACCTTAAGTGACGTGGTTAAACAAGCCAAGGCCATCGGTGAGCGGCGCTTTAGCTTAAGTGCCGTGCCTCGCACCTATGAATTAAAGCAGTTGGTAAACACCATGAATCGCACCACCAAGCGCATTCGTAAAATTTTAGCAAAAGACACGCAAAGAATAGAAGCCCTAAGAAACGAAACTCAGCGTGACAAATTAACGGGTTTTTTCAATCACGACTTTTTTATTCAGTCTTTAAGTTTAGAAATGAAACCTAGCCACCAGTTATATCAAGGCTTTGTGGTATTAATCAAAATAGACGGCTTAGATGAACTTAACCAAGCCCAAGGCTGGGAGTTTTCAGATCAAGCGATTATTTTATTCTCTGCCATTTTTAAAAGCATTGCAGTAAAAGATGAAAATATTATAGTCAGTCGCCTAGGTGGCGGCAGTTTTGCCATCGCCGTACCTTCTTGGAGCAAACCGCAAGCGCTAGAAAAAACGATTAGCGAAGCTTGGAGCCATCAGGTGACTAAAGAACCACTTTTCCACGTGTTGAGTTTACGCTTAGCTTACGCAAAACTGGTGCCAGACTTGAACGTGCAACAGTTAATAGAAAATTCTCTATCAAATGCTTTATCGTTTGGCGACCAATGGTCAACAGCAAGTTCACACGCTGAAAGTTGGCATCACGATATCGACGCGTGGAGCCATATCATCGCCGAGGCCATTAAAACCCAGCGCTTAAATTATGAGCTTTATAAAGTATTAAACACCCAATTAAAAATCATCCATTACGAAGCTTCGGTAAACTTTAAAAGTGAGCTGAACGATCATATATTTAACGCAGGCAGCTTTTTACCTTGGGCAATACGCACCAAGCAAATTGTGTTGATAGATGCTGAAATCGTTAAGCTCGCCTTCGCTCAAATTGTGCGAGATCAAATTCCCATTGCCATTAATTTAGACATTCAATCGTTGGCTGATAACCAATTTTTAATCACGCTAGAAACGTTATTACAGCGTAATGCAAGTTTTGCAAAATACTTATACCTAGAAATCCCCGCTAAATTACTCTTCGACCATCTAGAAGAATTTAGCCGTTTTTGCATGAGAATTATTCCGCAAGGCGTAAAAATAGGCATCGATAATATTGGCCTAGAAGTATCCGACTTTTCTAAAATTAGAAATTTAGGCATACATTACATCAAGATTCACCCGGCGCTTATTCATCAATTTACCGCTAATGCCAGCAACGTTCCCACGCTGGCCAATCTGTTGTTAATCTCAAGAAGTATGGGTTTTATGGTCATTGCCAACGGCGTTCAGCATGAAGACCATATTCAGCGCTTATTAGATTTTGGCTTTGATGGCGTTACCGGCCCAGCCATAGGTGCCGAGAGAAATTTTGGCCCACACGGGTAAAGTTAGCAAACCCTAAAGAAAATAATGGATAACAATTAATGATAAAAAAATTCGCTAACACACTAGATCAATTTTCCTTTTTTCTACTCATCAGCATTATCGTATGGGTGCCAATTCCACTTGGCAGTAATCGGCCGTGGGCCATCGCCTTACTGGCCATTATCACCGCCGTGCTGTTTCTGTCTTCTTGGCTTTGCTCGCTCATGCTTGGCCGCTCGTTTAAAATATTGCAACACGCTTGGCCAGCTATCATTTTGCTGCTCAGTTATGCCGGCTTAATTTGCTGGCAGTATTTAAACGGCTATCAAGCGCAACTAAGCGCTGTACAAACATTAGACCCCTATGCCACAAAAATACAGCTGATATTAACGCTCACTTTCATCGGTTTTTTCACATCAATATTGTTGCTTTGCCAATCAACCTTTCGCCTAAAAGCCTTGTTATTAAGCATTGTTATCTCCGGCACTTTGCAAGCATTGTTCGCCATTTATATGCTCTCTACCCACAGCCATTATCAAATACTGTATTTCGATATAGACCACAGCACTAACGCAAAAGGCACCTTCAGTTATTACAATAGTTTTGCTGGCTACATGGAATTATGCCTAGCGTCTGGCCTAGGTTTATTGCTCGCCTCATTTTCCGATGCGGCTAGCAAAATAAACACCTGGAAAACAAAACTAGCCGCCGCGCTAGGATTTTTGCTCTCAAAAAAAATGCAGTTAAGATTATTTTTAATCGTCATGGTCATTGCCCTCGTACTTACACGATCAAGAATGGGCAATGCAGGCTTTATGGCCGCGCTAATTTTGGTGTTAATCGTTGCGCTTATCACCATGCAAAATCTAAGAAAAACACTCACAATAGTTGTGGTTAGCGTAATACTCATCGATGCTTTCGTCATAGGGCAATGGGTAGGGCTCAGTAAAGTGGTCGAGCGTATAGAAAATACCGCCATGACAGTATCAGCCGAAGGCAAATCTGAAAGTGTAGAACAAAGAACCGAGCCAGCCTTTGGCGCAATTATCATGTTAAAAGACCGCTTATGGACCGGCTTTGGCGCAGGCAGTTTCTACACCGCCTTTGTAGCCTACAAGCCCGCAGGCTTAAATGGCTATTACGACCACGCACATAATGATTACATTGAAATACTGGTAAACACAGGCGCAATAGGCTTATTGTTACTTTTATCATTTTCTTTAAGCACGCTTTATTGTGCGGTAATGCTGATGAAAAGCAGCCGAAATTTTTACCGTGGCGTAGGCTTTGGAGCTATGTTGGCTATAGTCGCAATGGCTATACATGGCACGGTAGATTTCAACTTGCAAATCCCTGCAAACGCACTCACTTTAGTCGCAATATGTGCTATTTGTTGGTCAGTAAAATATAAAATGAAAAATATGATACTTTGAGTTTAATTGTGTATACTCCGAACTTAAGTTAATTATTTGGAGTATTCAATCATGAAAGCAACTTTAAAGAATATTGTAGTAAGCCTAGTTTTATCAGCATCATTTTTAGCCGTTAGCCAAGTTTACGCAGCAGAAGCATCAGCCCAAGCCAGTGTAGAAAGTATCGCCAGCGCTAAATTAGCCTTATCAACAGCCACTGGTTCATCAAGTGCTTTAAAAGCTAAAGTTAAAGCTTTGTTAGCCACTTCTAGCCCTGCAGCCATTGCAGCGGCCTTAGTAGAATTAAACGTATCTCCAACCTTAGCCTTACAAGCATTAGTCGCCGCTGGTGTACCAATGGCCGATGCTACTGGCGCTTTAGTCGCAGCAAATCCAGAAAATGCAACAGTGGTAACCACGGCAGCAATTGCCTTAGCGCCAGAAGAAAAAACAGCCATTATTCAATCAGCCATTAGCGCCGGTGCTTCGCCAGATGTCGCTTCATCTACAGCCGCTGGTGTAGGTGTAGCAGTAGGCGCGGCAGTAAGTAGTGCGCTTGGAAGTGTTGCAGGTATTGGTGGCGGTGTTGTAGTAAACATCGCTCCGCCAAGTCCTAACTAAATAACTGACCTAACCGTCAATTTACAAAGGCTTGAGTTCAACATTTGTTAGAGCTCAAGCTTTTTTTTGTGCATAAATTCACTTGAAACAAACCATGAACAATCACCAGCAAGAATATTCAGACCAATTTTCAGACATTGCCGCCTCAGGTAGTTTCTATTATGCCGCCTTGTTACGCGTGCTTAATAAGCATAAATGGCATATTTTAGGCTTTGTGTTTGCTGTGTTGGTTGTCACCTTTGCTATTTTGCAAGTGCTAACGCCTATCTATAAATCAACCGCCACCTTGTTGATAGAATCAGAAGAATCCAAAGTAATTAAAGTAGAAGAAGTGTATGGCATGAGTGCCTCACGTGAATACTTTAATACCCAGCTCGAAATTATTAAATCACGTGAAGTAGCACTTAAAACCATTTTAAGTTTAAAACTATGGGAAAACCCAGAATTTAAACCAGCTGAAAAAACCAGCAAACTCACCACAGTATTAGCCGTAGTTGGCCTTACGCCAGCACAAATTGGTTTTGCCGAAGAAGAAATAATTAAGCCTACAGAACTAGATTTAGCCAATGCAATAGTTGGCAAATTTAGCAATTCTATTAAAGTAGACGCAGTAAAAATGAGTAAGCTCATTACGGTAAGCTTTGAATCAGAAGACAAACTATTAGCGCAAAAAGTAGCCAACACCATCGCTAAAGTGTATATGAGCAGCGACAGAGATTCTAAATTGCAAATGACGCAAGACGTGAATACCTGGTTGCAAAGTAAACTAGAAGGCCTAAGAGAACGATTGCTCGCCTCAGAATCTGCACTACAAACCTACCGCGAAAAACAAGGCATTGTCGATGTAAACGGCTCAGTGCAAACCTTAGCGGCCCAGCAAATTGGCGATGTAACGCAAAGGCTAGTAGAAGCCCACGTTAAGCGTGCCGAGCTACAAAGTGCTTTCGACCAAATTGGCAAAATTAAAAATGGCGATTACAGCAGTGTGCCAGCCGTTATCAGAAGCCCAGCCGTAGCCGAAGCAAAATCAAAAGAAGCCGCCGCCGCCTCAAAATTAGCTGAGCTATCACAACGTTACGGTGCCGAGCATCCTAAAATGATTGCGGCAGAAGCGGAATATAAATCAGCCCAAAATAACGCAAAAATTCAAATGTCTGTAGTCACCAATGGCTTAACGAGCGAATTTGAAGTAGCCCGCTCAACCGAGCGAGCGCTAGGCGGCGTATTAGCCAGCGCTAGAGGATCATTACAAACAGTTAACCGTAGCGGCACGCAGTTAGCCGTGTTTGAGCGTGATGTTTCAACCAACAAACAATTGTATGAAATGTTTTTAGGTAGAGCCAAAGAAACCGCCAATTCAGGTAACTTTCAATCCTCTGTTGCGCGTGTGGTAGATAACGCCACGCCAGGTGCAAAAGTCAGGCCGAATAAACCATTGATTTTGCTAGTGGTATTTTTGCTAGCGCTATTTGTAGCAGTAGCGGCGGCAGTCTATTTAGAAAGCTTAAATAACACCATTAAAGGCGCAGATGATGCCGAAAAAAGGCTGGGTTACCCAGTGCTTTCAGCAGTGCCACTGCTTGAAGAAAGCGAAAGAAAAGACGTATCGCAACTATCGCGCAACAAGCCAGAATCATTATTTGCCGAATGTTTACGTACCGCCAGCACCGGCATTTCACTTTCAAACTTAGATGGCGATAACAAAATTATTGTCATTACCTCATCCGTTGCGGCCGAAGGTAAAACCTCGGTTAGCGCCAACTTAGCCTTAACACTAGCGGGTTCTAAACGCGTGTTGCTAATAGATGCCGATTTACGCAGACCAAAAGTAGCTGAAAGCTTTGGCCTAAAAGGCAATAAATTTGGCTTATCTAGCCTACTTGCAGGCGAAGGTACTGTAAGCCAATGCATACATCAAATACCTGACACACAACTTTCTGTGTTGCCAGTAGGCATAGTGCCGCCAAACCCGCTAGATCTAATATCGTCTAATAAATTCAAAGAAATGATTGCAGAATTATCTAGCCAGTATGATTTTATTCTAATCGACTCACCGCCAATTGAGCTAGTGAGCGATGCCTTAGTGCTAGCAAGTGTAGCCCACAGCGTAATTTATGTAGTTAAAGCCATGGAAACACCAGCGCCGCTAGTGATTAAAGCCCTAGCAAAACTAGCCCGCAATAACTGCAAAGTATTAGGCATCATCGTCAATATGCTTGATTTTAAAGCCTCGCATCAATACTACGGTGAATACTCGCCTTACAGTAAATACAGCTACTCTGGCTATGGTTACGATGCTGAAAAGTCAGCACAAGTAATGCCGCAAGCCACGCCAATAAGCAAGAAAATAGCCACCTAGCATGATAGATATTCACGCACATTTAATTCCCAGTGTGGATGACGGCCCAACTAACCTGCAAGACGCGCTAATGCTATGCCGCGCCGCAGTGGCCGATGGTATAACTCACGCCATCTGCACGCCACATATTCTGCCTGGTCGCTTTAACAATACAAAACAAACATTACTCCAATCTTTTGAGCTGTTTAAGCACCAATTGCAAGCCGCAGATATTCATTTAACGCTAGGCATAGCGGCCGAAGTTCACATGGATATTCGCATATTAGAACTCATAGAAGAGCAAGAGATTCCCTATTTAGGCACACAAGCCAATACCGGCCATCGCTATATGCTTTTAGAGCTACCCGATGCACAAATTCCGGTAGGCGCAATCAGCTTTGTGCAACGATTACTAGATAAAAACATTTGCCCAGTCATTGTGCATCCAGAACGCAATAGAAGCGTATTTACCAACCCAGCAAAAATACGCCCATTTATAGAAGCCGGCTGCCAACTGCAAATAACAGCAGCCTCACTATTAGGCCAATTTGGCCCCGCCATAGAAAACGCCGCATGGCTATTAATAGAAAGCAGCAGCGTAAAAGCAGTCGCCTCAGACTGCCATAACACCGGCGGCAGAAGGCCAAGAATGGCAGACGCCAAAGCCATGATCATGCAACGCTACGGCATAGAAGCCGCCATCGCACTAACTCACACTGGCCCAGCAGAACTATGCGCGCAATAAGCCAACACCCACGCTCACCCGTGGCCATGCACATTGCTTTTATAGCCATCATGAGTCTGAGTTTTTTATGGCTAATCCCAGCGGCATATCAGCTTTTTTTATCAGACATACAATCGTTAAGCGCAAAAAATAGCATCGCACAATACGGCAATCACGGCCGCTTTAACCTAAAACAATGGCTAAACGCCCGTGACCAGTTAAACCACGCAATAAGCCTTGCCCCACAAGATCCAGATTTATTACTAAGCGCCGGCCAACTAAACGCCATGCGCGGCTACAAAACCAAAGGCAATCAAGATATCAGCAAAGCCTACTACCAAGAAGCCGCAATATTTTATGAAAAGTCATTAAAAATCAGGCCGCTAGACGCAGTCACCTGGCTAAATTTAACCATTACCCTACAAGCCATACAAGCATTAAACCCAAGCACAGAACAAATTAATCGATACCAATTTTCCTTAGCGCAAACACAAGCAATCACCAAAAATGAAAAATATTTAGCCGAAGCGCTAACAAAAACCATAGCAAAAAACGAGAAAGAAGCAAAAGTGAAAATTTAAAAAAAGTCGGCTAACTAAGAGCGTTTTAAAATCAGGCATTAAAAAAATAACATCGCTATCAATAAGAAATAAAAAGAAACATTAACCCACCTGTAGGAGCGGCGCCCTCGCTGCGAAGCAATGAAAAATGCTCGAAAATTTACCATCGCATCGCGGCGATGGCGCCGCTCCTACAGGTGAGGTTAAGAAATGGTAACTAAGAATTGTAAATTGAGTATGGGTTTAATAATTAGGATTTTAAAAACACAAAGCCAAAACAACTGATAAAGCGTTTGAAAAGTCGTATGTAGGAGCGGCGCCCTCGCCGCGAAGCAATGAAACAAGCTCGGAAATTTACCATCGCATCGCGGCGAGGGCGCCGCTCCTACAGGTGAGGTTAAGAAATGGTAACTAAGAATTATAAATTGAGTATGGGTTTAATAATTAGGATTTAAAAAACACAAAGCCAAAACAAGTGATAAAGCGTTTGAAAAGTCGTATGTAGGAGCGGCGTTCCGCCGCGAAGCAATGAAACATGCTCGAAAATTTACCATCGCTTCGCGGCGAGGGCGCCGCTCCTACAGGTGGATTAAAGGTTTGATAACTGAGAATTGTAAATAAGCATTATTTTTATTAATTAGGTTTTAAGAAAACACACACAAAAAACATAACAAAACACAAAACACAAAACACATGAAAAACACCCCAAAATGAAAATAGCCATCGCAGGCACAGGTTACGTTGGTTTATCTAACGCAATATTGCTTGCGCAGCACAACCACGTGGTTGCGCTGGATATTATTCCTGAAAAAGTGGCCATGCTTAACCGCAAACAATCGCCTATTGAAGATGCGGAAATTGAAGATTTTTTTGCCAACAAAGCGCTAAACTTTAAGGCCACTTTAGATAAGCACGAAGCTTACCTAGGTGCCGATTATGTGATTATTGCCACGCCTACCGACTACGACGCTGAAACCAATTATTTCAACACCAGTTCTATAGAAGCCGTGGTTCAAGATGTAATGCGCATTAACCCACAAGCGGTGATGATTATTAAATCCACTGTGCCTGTGGGTTACACCGCGCAGTTAAAAGAAAAGTATCGTCACTTACTGATACAGCAAGCTGATGTAACAAACGCTGAAGTGGTTGAATCCACCACCGTTAGCCCTGAGTCTGTCGAAGGCGCTCAAGCCCTTCAAATTTCCACAAGCTCAATGCAAACGGATTTTAAACCTCAACATGACCAAGCCCCAGCTCAAGCCTCAGCCCAAGATCTAAAACAAGATCTAAAACAAGATCTAAAACAAGATCTAACCCAAATCCCCAACATCATATTCTCCCCAGAATTTCTACGTGAAGGCAAAGCCCTTTACGACAATCTACACCCATCGCGCATTGTGATAGGTGAGCGCTCACCACGCGCAGAAGCCTTTGCCAAGTTATTGCAACAAGGCGCCATTAAACAAAATATTCCCGTATTATTTACCGACGCTACCGAAGCCGAAGCCATTAAGCTTTTCGCCAATACCTATTTAGCCATGCGCGTGGCCTTTTTTAACGAGCTAGATACCTACGCCGCCACACTGCAATTAAATAGCAAACAAATCATCCAAGGCGTAAGTTTAGACCCACGCATAGGCGACCACTACAACAATCCATCGTTTGGTTACGGCGGCTATTGCCTACCAAAAGACACCAAACAACTGCTGGCCAATTACAACAATGTGCCGCAAAATCTCATACACGCCATTGTCGATTCCAATACCACACGCAAAGACTTTATCGCCGCCAGCATCCTCAAGCGCAAGCCAAAAGTAGTCGGCATTCATCGCTTGGTAATGAAAGCCGGCTCAGATAATTTTAGAGCCTCCAGTATACAAGGCGTGATGAAACGCATTAAAGCCAAAGGCATAGAAGTCATCGTCTACGAACCAGCTTTAAAAGAAGCCAGCTTTTTTAACTCACGCGTGGTGAATGATCTAGCGCAATTTAAACAGCAAGCCGATGTAATAGTAGCCAACCGAATGACAGACGCGCTGCAAGATGTAGAAAACAAAGTCTACACACGCGATTTATTTGGTAAAGACTAAGCCATGAATCTAAATCAAAATCTTAGCCTAAATCTTAGCCAAAATCTTTCCCAGCGCATCACTGCCAGTGAATCCGGTAGTTTTTACGGTGGCATCAGCGTAGCCGATATTCAAGCAGATAACTACAGCTCCAGCCTGCGCAACAAGCTCGTGGCAGAAGCATTTTATCTCACAGGCAATATTGAAAAATACGGCAGTGGATTTATTCGCATCCGCAAAGCACTAATGGATTACCCTGAAATAGATTTCGAAATTGCAGAGTTTTGTGGTGGCGTAATGGCTAAGTTTACACAGCGTAATGGTGGAAACGACCTTACAGGGCAAGTCGCAGCCAATGTCGGAACAAATGTCGGTGTAAATGTCGGTGTAAATGTCGGTACAAATGATTTGCTGATTTATATCCAAGCACATCCAGGCCAACGAACCGGTGAAATGGCGATAGCCTTCAAAATAACTAAACGCACCATAGAGCGCTGGCTTAAACAGCTAAAAGAAAGTAGCAAGATAGAATTTAAGGGCGCAACAAAAACTGGTGGATATTATTACCTAGACTTAAATCCAGACCTAAACACAGATCTAAATCCAGACCTAAACCCAACACCAAACCTTGAGCCAGGCGCCTAGACCAATGAAATCAATTGTCTCCCAAAAGCTCACGTTCAAGCTTAGCACTATGCAGAATAGCTTAGCGCTTGCCAAAGGATGGAGTGAGCGTCAGTTGCACTATTGCTTGCGCGTTGCAGAAATTTTCCCTGATGTAAAAGCTCTGCACACACTATGTGCAGAATTAAAATGGTCACACATCCAACTACCTGCACGTGAAGCGCTACAAGCCAAACTTCACCAATCTATTGCCTTGGCCAGAGCAAAACTTAATATTGGCGACGCACCATGAACCTAACCCAACGCATCACCGCCAGTGAACCCAACACCATAGAATTCAACGCCTATTTTGACCAAACCACGGTAGCGCAACTCATTAACTTTGCCAACCAAAAAGGCGGCATGGTATTAGTAGGCGTAAAAAACACAGGCGAAATTTGTGGCGTAAGCCTAGGCAAAGAAACCTTAAACGACTGGCTAAGCCAAATAAACACAGCAACCACGCCCGCACTAACGCCACATATTGCGCTATACACAGAGCAAGGCAAAACCGTAGTCGCCATCAGCATAGCGCCATGCCCAGTAACGCCCATTAATATCAACACCAGCCATATTAAAACCAACAAAACAGCGCGGCACTTAACCAGCGTAAACAGTGGCTATCAACAGCAAAATTTACCTGAAAGCAGTCACTTAAACATGCCACCTATGCATTTTCCGTGGGGCTTATCTCAAGCACAAACACACACGCTGGATGACTTATCTGCTCCCAAAATTGAACGCTTTATTAGCCAAATAAACCACAGCGGGCGCTTTAAAATACAAACCACCAACATTGCCGCATTAGAAAAGCTCAACTACATTATTAACGGCCACCCCACTTGGCAGGCCATGCTACTGTTTGCCAAACAACCCATGCGCCACCACATACACATTGGCCGCTATGAAACGCCAACCACCATGATAGGCGACCAGCAATTTACCGACACCCTGTTTGAAATTGTCGATATAACAATGGCCTGCGTAAGCGCAAACATAAGCAACAACAGCGGCTTAAAACCCCTCAACAACAATAGCCAGCAACAACGCCCAGCCTACCCAATACCAGCCTACCCAATACCAGCCCTACGCGAAGCGCTATTAAACGCAGTTATCCACCGAAACTACAACGACAGCTCAGACATACAAATCAAAATATTTGACGACCATCTCACCATATTTAGCCCCGGCACCCTTTATGGCGGCATCACAGTGGCAGATTTACAAGCCGATAATTATCGACCAAGCTTGCGCAACAAACTCATCGCCGAAGCGTTTTACCTCACAGGCAATAGCGAAAAATATGGCAGTGGATTTATTCGTATACGCAAAGCGCTAGAAGATTACCCTGAAATAAAATTTGAAATAGCAGAAGTCGCTGGTGGTGTATTGGCAACATTTACCCAGCAACAAAGCGCAGTCGATAGCCATGTGAATACCAGCCTGAATACCAGTGTGAATAGCCACCTGAATGTCAGTAAAAATGCCAGCCCAAACGCCCACCCCGGCGCGTTGTTAAGTGGCCAACCAATATGAACGCCACTCCAACATGAACGCCATTCATAGAGTAGCCACCAACACCGGCATTCTTTACCTACGCATGGCCATCACGGTATTTATATCGCTCTACGCAACGCGCTTGGTACTTACCGCCCTAGGCATAGAAAACTTTGGCTTATACAACCTAGTGGGCGGCGTAATCGCCATGCTCGGTTTTTTAAATGGCGCAATGGCCGCCGCCACGCAACGCTTTATGTCTATTGCCCAAGGCGCAGGCGACATAGCAAAAGTAAAACGCATTTTTAACATGAGCACCGTATTACACGCCGGCATCGCCATATTAGTGGTAATAGTGTTCGAAATTGCCGGCTACTTCTTTTTTAACGGCATGCTAAACATCGCCGAAAATCGCATCGCCGTGGCAAAACTCGTCTACCAATTTATGGTCATCAGCACGCTATTCACCATAATTTCTGTACCCTACGAAGCCGTCATCACCTCGCATGAAAACATGCTTTTTTACGCCATATTAGGCGTAGGCGAAGCACTATTAAAACTAGCCATCGCGCTATATATAAGCTACGGCACACTCAATTTACCAACAAGCCTAAACATAAGCGCACAGCACCTACAGCTAAACTACAGCACTGTAGATAGCCTCACTATTTATGGCTTACTCATGGCCGTGTTATCCATTGTTATGCTGATGATACGCAGACATTATTGCCACAAAAAATACGCAGAATGTGAGTTCGATTTAAAAAAACACTACGACAAAAAACTTCTAAAAGAAATCACCAGCTTTGCCGGCTGGTCTTTTTTAGGCACGGCCAGCAGCATGGTCGCCAATTATGGGCAAGCCATAGTCATCAATGTTTTTTTTGGCACAGCGGTTAATGCCGCACAAGCGATTGCAGGCCAAATTTGCGGGCAATTGAGCGTTTTTGCTAGCACCTTAATGAAAGCATTAAACCCAGTAATCGATAAAAGCGAAGGCGCTGGCGACCGCAACTTAATGCTCAAAGCCACCATGATGGGCAGTAAAGTTTCTTTCTTTTTGATTATGTTGCTATATATTCCATTTTTAATAGAAATGCCATTTATTCTAAAGCTATGGCTAAAAAACGTACCAGAATTAACCGTAATATTTTGCCAGTTATCTTTAGTTCGTAGCCTTATAGAGCAGGTGTTTATACCGTTAAACACAGCCATATCAGCTGTGGGTAATATTAAGCGTTATCAAATAAGTGGTTCATTACTGTCATTTTTGCCATTAGCCATTACCTACACCTTATTCAAATTTGGCTACCCAGCTTATGCAATTTATATTGTATTTATTATCTACGCAATATTACTTGCAATGCTTACCCTCTACTTTGCCAAAAAGCATTGCCATTTATCGCTGGCCGATTTTTTTTGTAATGTAATTGCTCGCTGCGCCTCTACATTTACTTTGGTTTTTCTAATGGCCTTAATACCATATTTTACCTCCGAGCCTAGTGCTATGCGCCTAATAAACGTGGCGATAATTAGTCTTGTCAGCTACTTAATTATTGTATTTTTTATAGGCTTTTCAGGCGATGAAAGAGTGAAGATTAAACAGTTAGTATCAGTGATATTAAGCAAGATTGGATTTACAAACTTTGCATTCAGGTTATGAATGAAGTTATATACACAACCAAATATGACAACAAACTATTCAATTTTAATAAATACAACCAATAGTTTTGAATGTTACTTGACTATTTTTTTGGTTTATAAAAAAAGTTATGGCCAGAATACTTTAGTTAGTTTTGTGTCGATTTTTAGAAGTAGCTTTAGGCTAAAAAAGGTCAATTGATGAACGTTATCTATAAAGAAGGCCGGTCAGAGTGGATTGATATACTAAAAGGATTTTTGCTCCTGTGTATTGTTTTTTCACACTTTGGATACGTCCCCGCACCAATTGCTTTTGTAATCAAACCTACTGGTGATGTATGGGTTCCTGCATTTTTCTTTTTGTCAGGCTTATTGTTCAATGAAAATCGCTACACACGTTTTGAGGACTTTTTAAATAGCAGGTTTAAGTCACTACTTCTACCCTATCTATTTTTCTTTTTTACATTCCTCTTATTGGATTGGAATCTTTATCTAAAAACTGAAAGTACGCTGATAACTGCGCTAGTTTCACTATTTAATGCCGGAGGCCCACCAAAAGAATCACCGCTTTGGTTTTTAATAAGTTTATTTGAAATAAGCGTTATTTATTATTTTATTGCCCAGTATTTCAAGAATGTTATCAGAAGATTAGCCTTAGTGTTTGCCAGTACATTAGTAGGATATTTTATGTACCTTTATGGAGTCCATCCGCCTTTTGGTATTGATGTATTGTTGTCTGGTCTAACGTTTTATGGAGTTGGACATTTGCTTAATGGATATATTTCCAGATTAATAGATAATTTAAATGGATATATTAAATGGATTTTAGTAGCGACGCTATTAGCTATAGTTTCAGGATTTGCCGCTTCCTATAATCCAGATACGGTATTAGGGCAAAATCGAATTAATAATTTCTACCTTTTTTATCTAACCTCAATATGTGGCACTTTGTCAGCAATTACTTTTAGTGTAATTCTATGGAATAGCCTAAAGCGCTATTGCCTAGCAATCAAAGTGTTTAATTTCTTTCGGTATATTGCGATCCAAGGCTTGCCAGTGTTAGCAACTCACGTTTATATAATTATAGTAGTTGATAACTTCTTAAAAGTATTTGGATTTCCACATAATTCATTGGCTGGATTTATATTTAAAACCTTGGCAATTGCACTTTTAATCTACTTCTTTATCGTTCCATTTGTTTACAACAAATTAAATTTTGTATTTGGGAAAAACAAATGGAGCAATTTAAATTTTAATAAATAAAAAACATGACAAAAAACTACTCAATTTTAATCAACACAACCGACAGCTTCGAAGATTGCTGGATTCCTTTTTTCACATTATTTAAAAAGTTTTGGCCTGATTATCTCGGCACAATCTACCTAAATACTGAAACCAAGGTTTTTACATTTCAGGGCTTAAATATTGTTTCTATTCAAAACAATAAACTCACGCCTGAGATAAGAACCACTTGGAGCGAATGTCTGATTAGAGCCTTAAATAGCATAGACGATGATGTTGTTTTGTATATGCAGGAGGATTACTTTTTAAAAGATACGGTGAAAAATGATCTTGTTGAAAAGTATGTGCGAATGATGCAAGAAAACTTAACGATGCATTGCATTCATTTGACTGACCAAGGGGTTGCGGCAGAAGCGCCTGCAACTTACGAAAACTTATGGACAGTGCCAACGCAGCACAGAGATCGAATAAGTTGTCAGGCCGCATTATGGAAAAAAGCTGTGTTATTACAATATCTACGTAGCTATGAATCTGGCTGGAATTTCGAATGGTGGGGGTCAAAAAGAGCGGCCATTTTGAAACATAACTTCTATGTGGTCGATAAGTCTTGGTGTAAAAAAGATCATTTTGAAATCATTCCTTATATTTTTACAGGGGTTATTGGTGGTCGTTGGTTTAGTGAGGTTATCCCTCTTTTTGAAGATAATAATTTATCTATTGATTTTAGTAAGCGAGGGTTTTTTCAAGAGAAAAAAATTACTTTTAAAAATAGGTTGAAATTCAAGCTCAAAAGAACACCAACAGAAATAAGAAGTTATATTGGTTTGATTGCACTGAAAATGAAAGCAAGGCAATGAAATTTTTAACGCTAAAACGTAAATTAGCAAATCGCCTTTGGGGTGAATTTGTTTCGTTTACTCGAACAAAATCTTATTACCAAAAAATCTACAGCGCCTATTGGCACTATCGATTTTCGTCACGTAATCAAGTAAGCGATCATCTTAATTACTATGCCGCCACACCAAACCGTGGTGCTGGTATTGGGCATCAAATGGCTAACTGGATTGCCGGTTATTGGTTTGCACGTCAATTTGGTTTGCAGTTTGCGCACACTACTTTTGCTAGTGAGAAATGGGAACAGTTTCTAGGGTTTGGCGTAGATGAAACTAGTGTGGAAGACTTAATTAAACAAGGCTATAAAAAAGTAAAGTTACCTTTATTTGATGAATTTAACGCTGCCGAAATAGCGTTAAATAAAAGCATTATTGCCTCGTACGGCAATCAGCGCGTGGTGTTTGTGGCAGAGCAAGACCAAGGCTATCAAGACCAGTTTGGGGTGATGGGAGATCTGCAAAGAAAATTCAACAATGCCCCAGCCAGAAAAAGCGATGCTTTAATTTACGCTAAAGAAAATTTCAATATTGCCATTCATGTCAGGCGTGGCGACATTGTGATTGGGCAAGCTAATAAAAACCCTAATTTACTCATGCGCTGGCAAGATAATAGTTACTTTGAGCAAGTACTTGCTACGGTTGTGAGTGGCTTAAAACAAGAAAAACCGATTGCCATTTACTTGTTTTCTCAAGGTGAAAGTAGCGAATTTGTAATGTTTGAAAAGTTTGAAAATTTACACTTTTGTTTAGCCATGGGCGCACAAGATTCTTTTTTACACATGGTTAATGCAGACTTACTCATTAGCAGTAAAAGCTCATTTTCATACAAGCCAGCGCTGCTTTCTAAAGGGTTGAAAGTGGCTCCAAGAAACTTTTGGCACGGTTACCCCAAAACCAAAGATTGGATTTTGGTTGAAGATAATGGGCTGTTTGATACAACACAATTGAATACAAAACAATGAACATAATTACCATCTACACACTAAAAGTGCTGCGTAAAGTCTATGGCAAATGCTTAGGCTTTCCATCGTTTGCCAAACCAGTAGGCGAGAATGATGTTGAGAAAGCCTCACAAATTATTTATCAGGCTTTAACGTCACCCCAGCCTTGTATGATCGCCAGAATTGGTGCAAATGAGCTGTCTTGTTTAGCTAATTTTATAGGTGTTACTCAACATAAAAATAAATTTTTAGATTACATCAAAGGTGTAAGCCAGCCTTGGTGGTGGGAGCCAAATATCCTTAAGCCTATGCAACAAGGTGCAGGTTTTTTCCCTATAAACAACGCTAAACTTGAACAGTTTTGTACCATGATGTTGCGTGATATTCCACTAGTAGATGTATTAGGTGCTTGGTTAGTAAATTCTCATTTATTTGAGCAGGCCTTAAGCAATAGCCAAAAAGTTAATTTTGAATTGCTTAATCCTTACTTTTCAAAAACACCTTGGACAAAAGCTTTAGCAGGCAAAAAAGTATTAGTGGTGCATCCTTTTGCCCGCACGATAGAACAGCAATATAAAAAGCGTGAATTGTTGTTTAAAGATAATTTATTACCACAATTTGAATTGATGACAGTGCAAGCGGTACAGAGTATTGCCGGTAACGCCACCGCATACGCAGATTGGTTTGAAGCCCTAGAAGCCATGAAAGCCGAAATAGACAAGCATGATTATGATATTTGCTTAATTGGCTGTGGCGCTTATGGTTTCCCCTTAGCCGCGCATGTAAAAAGAATGGGTAAAAAAGGCTTCCACTTAGGCGGTAGCCTGCAATTGTTATTTGGCATTAGCGGCAAAAGGTGGGCAAACCCAAATTACAGTAGCCAATTTAACTACGCCGAATTGATGAATGAGCATTGGGTTAATCCAGCTGATGAAGAAAAGCCTGCGGGGGCTATTAAGGTTGAAGGCGCTTGCTATTGGTGATTTATAAAACAAGAGATTTTAAATGCACATAGTTTTATTTTAATGTTTGTTAAGCCTTGTATGGCCGCCTTGGCGCTTGGTTTGCGTGTAAGGCTTTCATGTGATTTAAATAGTCGACTACTAGGAGTTTAACTTGGTACAAAGTAGTAAAAAATTATTGGTAGTAGTCAGCTTAATGCCCGGCAACGGTGCCACAGGAGTAGAAACGCATTTCAACCTGATTATAGAGCACGCAGCAAAATCAGGCATGCAAGTGCAACTAGTTACGCCGCACAACACTAATTGGCTGTTGAGGAAATTCCCAAATGGGATAGGCCGGTTATTAAAAAAGTTGAATGTGGAATATGCCATGCTTTGGGAAAAAATGATTGCCTCTCAAAGATTACGCAGTGAGTTAAAAAGCCTAATAGCTAAACACCAAGATCATGAAATTATCTTTTATGCGCAATGCCCAAGCAGTGCCGCTGCTGCTTTAGCCATGAAAAAAGTAACGCCTTGTCGAGTGGTTGCCGTGTGTCACTTTAATATTTCTGAAGCCAATGAACTAGTGGCTAAAAACTTAGCGGTAAAGGGCGGGCGCTTATGGCAACAAGCCACGCGCATAGAGCGAGAAACTTTGCCCGCCGTAGATCAGTTGATATTTGTATCTAAATTTATGAGTGATATTGTCAATAAAAGGCTAGCGCTACAACACTCGCAACCATTAATCATTCACAACTTTCCAGCCATGCCGCAGGCGGTCGCTAAGCAATACAAAAATATTGCAGGCGACATAATCGCAATAGGTACTTTAGAAGACAGAAAGAACCAAAACTACTTATTACAGGTATTAGCGGCTTGCAAACTGCAAGGCAAAACTTACCAACTCACACTAGTGGGCGATGGGCCAGATTGTGAAAAGTTGGAGCAGCTAGCCGATGCTTTAAATATAACTAAACAAGTGAATTTTCTAGGGTTTATTAAAAACGCATCGCCTTTAATTGCCAAGCATCGATTACTCGTTCATGCATCACAAATGGAGAGTTTTGGAATAGTCGTGATTGAGGCTTTCTCTTATGGGCGACCAGTAATTGCCGCAGCAGTGGGAGGCATACCCGAAGTAATTACTGAAGGTTTTGATGGTTTATTTTGGAACCTTGATGATGTTAAAAGTGGTGCAGAAACATTAATCTCACTGCTAGAAAACCCAATGCTATTACAGCAAATGTCGTATCAGGCAGGGCAAACATTTCAGCAAAAATTCCATCCTGATTTTCTAGCTAGTAAATGGCTAAAAGCATTAAAAGGCGTGGCGCTTTGACTATTGAACTTTTAGCGCAGATTTTATATAGCGACTTTATAGCTTCAAAATTAGTTGATTCAAAGATTCAATTCCTCAAGCAATTTAAAGCCGCTAGCAATTTGGTTAAGCAGTGCATTGTTGCAGAGGACTTAACAAAAATAAAAACAATAGGAACATTATAAATTTATGCACATAGCCATTTTAGTGCCATCACATAAGTCTTTTATCAGCCAGTTTTTACCAAATCAAGACTTAAACAACTTGCCGCTTGGTTTTGCTGGCGCGCCTTTTATCGGTACGCTTATTACTGAATTGTTGAGCCAAAATCATCAGGTAACGGCTATCACCAATAGCCGTGTGGTGAATAACGATTACACGGTAAAAAAGTTTAATTCGGGTAACTTTAGCTGGATAGTAGTGCCGCAACGCCCACATTCGTTTCGAATGAATGGCAACAAAATAGGCTATATATTAGATTTTTTTGCTTATGAACAAAACTTAATGGCTAGTTGTATTCGTGAAATTGCGCCTGACTTTGTGCATGCACATTGGTCTTATGAATTTGCTGGCGCAGCACTAAAATCAGGCCGCCCTTGTTTAGTCACCGTTCACGATAACGCGAATAAAGTGCTACGGTTTTTTAAAAACCTTTATCGGTTCGGGCGTTTATTAATGGCCGAGCATAACCTCAAACAAGTGCGCTTTGCCTCTACCGTTTCACCTTATATGCAGGCTTACACAGAAAAAAGGTGTAAGGCCGTTAAAGTAATCGCTAATCCTGTATTGATAAGCGCCAGTGCTGCCGAAGTTGCCGCCAGCGTTTTGATTAAAAGCCAAACATTAGCCGCACCAAGATTAATTATGATTAATAACGGTTGGGATGCGCGTAAAAATGGCATGAGTGCCTTATTGGCTTTTAAACAACTGCAACAGCAATTGCCCAATGCCACGCTACATTTATTTGGTGATGGTTCTGAACCCAATGGTTTAGCCAACCAAGAGGCAAGGCCATTGGGCTTAAGTAACGTCACTTATTATGGAGCAGTGCCGCATAGCCAGTTGATGGAAGAAATCAGGCAAGCCCATGTTTTAATTCATCCCGCCTTAGAAGAATCCTTTGGCGTGGTATTAATAGAAGCAATGTCTTGCGGAGTACCAGTGATTGCCGGTGTAAATTCTGGGGCAGTGCCTTGGGTCGTTAATGATGAAAGGCTGTTAGTTGATGTAAGTAAGCCTGAACAAATCGTACAGAAAACGTTGGCCTTATTGAGTGATACAAACGGCTATCAACAAATGTCAAATCAAGCTTACAGCAATGTTTCAACACGATTTTCGTCAAAATCAGTGGTGGATGCTTATTTAAGTTATTACCATGAAATTTTGCGTGCTTGGTAATGAAATTCCACCCTTGCTTTCTCACAATTATCGCTGTGTTAATTAACAGCAAAAAAGTGTTCGGTACTGAAATGTGGACGGTAAACCAAGCTAGGTTTAGCCATATATTAAAGGAAATTGAATGACCAAGGCAGAATTTCAGCAGCATGGTATGTATCTGCAACATCGGTTTATGCCGCTATGTATATTGCTAGTTGCTATATCTTCAATCGCTACTTATATGGAAGCCAAAACTGGCTTGCCAGTGGCAAACACCACTTTATGGTGGACGCTTCAAGCGTTTGTTTTATACATAATTTATATCAGCAAAAAGTTTTTTTTTGATGCTAGGCAAGCCCCAGCCATGTTGTTTGTTTTATTGTATTTATGGTGGAATATTTTTAGTTTTGCACGTGGCATTTTTATTGCAGAAAACTATTGGGATTGGAAAGTTTTGGTCTTTAACGGCATGGGTTTGTTGGTACCTATCATCGCTTATTCGGCCACCAATACGGCACTGATGCAATCCATACTTAAATATTACATAAAATATACTTTGCCACTTTTTTTAGGCTTTGCTTTTCTAGTAAATCCCTTCGCTTATGGTTTTTATTTGGTACCAATTAGCTTTTTGATGTTGTTTTTTCCACTTTTAAAGTTGCGTTGGAAGCTAGCCTTTTTAGCTATAACTATATTTGTAATCACTGGTGATTTAGGTGCACGTAGTAATGTCATTAAGTTTTCTGTTCCAGTGTTGTTGAGCTTAATTTATTACTTCAGGCTTTACCTTTCAACCATGCTTTTTGAGCGGGTGCGTAAGCTGCTTTTTATTGCACCTTTCATTCTATTTACGTTAGCAGCCACCGATACTTTTAACATATTTAACATGAATGATTATGTAAGTTCTGATTATTCAACGGTAGGTAGAAATGATGAAGGCGATGCCATTGATGATGACCTTAAAGCCGATACACGTACTTTTCTATATGTTGAAGTGTTACAAACCGCAGAAAAATACAATTCTTGGCTAATTGGTCGTAGCCCAGCTAGAGGTAATGAAAGTGCATGGTTTGGTATGGATGACATGACCGGTAGGGGCGAACGCGCCGCCAACGAGGTGGGCATCCTTAATGTATTCACATGGACTGGTATTGTCGGTGTGTTGCTTTATTGCTTGGCGTTTTACCGTGCTTCTTATTTGGCCATTAACCAATCTAACAATACTTTTTCGCAAATTATGGGGTTGTTTGTTGCCTTTCGATGGGTCTACGCGTGGGTAGAAGATATTAATTTCTTTACCTTAACCACTGTTTTTCTTTGGCTGTTGATTGGCCTTTGTTATTCAAAACATTTTAGAAGCATGACTAATAAAGACGTTGAATTTTGGGTGCAGGGTATTTTTTATAACAAAAAAGTGGCTGCCAAATGAAAACCATCGCAACCTTAATTACCTGCCATAACCGCAAACAAAAAACCCTAGCCTGTTTAGCCGCACTTTTTCAAAACAGTTTGCCAGCAGGCTATGCGCTAGATGTTTTTTTAGTGGACGACGGTAGCACCGATGGTACGGCACAAGCTGTGCATGAGGCTTTTCCGCAGGTGCGTATTATTCAAGGTAATGGCGAATTGTTTTGGAACCGTGGCATGCACAAAGCTTGGGAAGCAACGGTGCAAAGCAAGCTAGATTCTAAAAATAATACTAATGGGCAAAGCCAAGCTTATGATTATTATCTATGGCTAAACGACGACACTAATATTTTTGAAAACACGCTACAAACGCTGTTGCAAACCGCAGATGCCACAGAAAATAAGGCGATTATTGTGGCCGCTAGTTGTGCTAAAGCAACTGGTGAGCTGACTTATTCAGGATTTTTGGCTAGTGGCGAAAAAATACAGCCCACAGATCAATTAGTGCAAGCCCATACTTTTCATGGCAATTGTGTGTTGATTTCAAAATATGTCTACCAAAAAGTGGGTAATTTAGACCCCTTGTTTCATCATTCCATAGGCGATATGGACTACGGTCTTAGAGCGATTAAACACGGGGTTAAGTCATTCATTGCGCCTAGCTTTTTAGCCCATTGCGAGGCGCACGATACCTTGCCGCAATGGTGCTTAGCCTCAGTGCCTTTGGTCAAAAGAATCCGCTCTTTATATTCACCTTTGGGTAATAACCAGCCTTATTATTATTCTCGTTTTGCCTTACGTCATTTTGGTGTGTTGGTTGCTTTAAAGCATTTATGTTCTATGCATTTAAGATTGTTTTTTCCGGTGTTGTGGAAAAAATTGAAAACAACACTTTAAATTTTCACTAAGCATGAATAACTGACTACAGCGTAATTTCCCAAAGCATTTTAATTTCTACAATTAGCACTAAAAGGTTTAAAAAAATAATGAAATTAGATAAGCGCAAGCTATTAGGTCCTCTTTTTAAACCTTTATCAAAGATAAAGCATTCTAGAGCATCACGCATCTTGGTTGCTATGACATGGTTACCAAGCCAAATTCTAAGAGCGCACTATAATCGACCATTTTTTGCAGTTGATATTAGTAGTTCTAAGGGCATGGGCGCAGTCCTCACTGAGGCATTACTTATGTGCCAATATGCTGAGGAAAATGAACTTATCCCTAAAATAATCTCCACAAATCCCCTTTATGCATCAAATGTAGGTTGTGATTTTATAAGTCTTTATCTAGGACTAGCCGAGCAAAGTGAATTGCCAAGCCTTTGTTATATGAGGTTTCGTACCCTTTGGAGCTTTTATCACCTTAAGTTTACAGATCATTTATCCATCACTTTAGCCAATCGGTTATTTTGGACTTATTTTGCACCTAGGCCAGTCATTTTGGATAAAGTCGATAATGTGTTGATGAATATACCTGACCATAAATTCAGCCTTTCTATCCACTATCGAGGTACAGATAAAGCTCTTGAGGCGCCCTTAGTGCATTTTGAGCTTTACGAAAAAGCAGTCCATAACCATCAACTGGGTGGTGGGAGTATTCAGAGCATATTTTTAGCAACAGATGATGAAAATTTTGAAACTTTTGTCCGACAAAGGTTTCCGCATACCCAGTTCACAACCTATAACCTTGGCACTTCAGTTGATACTTCTCGAGGGCGGCATTTCTCTAATATGAGCCCAGAGGACAAGGCCATTGAGTCACTAGTTAATATGTTCCTTCTTGCAGCGGCGCCTACTTGCATACGAGGGGCATCTTATATGTCTGCCATCAGCAAGATTCTAAACCCTGAGCTGCAAACCATTACACTTAATAGAACGCACTGGGGTTCCAGTGGGTTTCCTGAGCTTGAGATCTTAGCCGAGGAAGATATTGCGCTCAACCTAGCGCATCAACTTGGTGCCTTATGATTACTACAATTAAATCCACCAAAATTAACACACTGCAAGCCATACGCGCATTTGCTGCCATAGGCGTGATGTTATTTCACGGTGCAGACATGATAAATGATCGCTTAGGCTATTTGTTTTTAAATAATATTTTCATGGCTGGGTTTTCTGGGGTTGATGTATTTTTTGTGTTGAGTGGCTTTATTATTTTATACACGTCTAGCTTGGCTAATTATGATGTGGCGAGCTTTTTAAAGCGGCGCTTCATTAGAATTTACCCAATTTATTGGCTGGTCACTATATTTTTGGTGGTCGCTTTTGTGTTCTCGCCCTCGCCAGATCAAGCTTACAAAGGTGATATTTGGGTAATTTTAGGCTCGCTCACTTTGTTACCGCAAGCGCACACCATTGTGGGTGTGGCTTGGACGCTTAGTTACGAAGTAGTTTTTTATCTGGTGTTTGCCTTCACTTATTTTAAAAAACCAATATTTTTGTTGTTTGCTTTTATTGCTTGGATAAGTGCCATTTTACTGTTTTATTTTTTGCAGATTAAAACGGATATTTTTATCGTCAATGCCTTAATGCATCCGGTTATTTTGAATTTTGCGTTTGGTTGTGTAGTGGCTTTTTTATACAAAAAATATCCTAATGCGGCAAATTTTAAATGGTTTTTTTGGGTGGGTGCCTTGTTGTTCATTAGCCTTTGGGCACTTTTTTACCAGTTAAGAACAAGTAATGCCGAAGCGTTTACTAGCGATATGGCTAGAGTGTATTTATTTGGTTTGCCCGCCGCTATTTTAATATTTGGCGCTTTGTATTTGCCGGTGCTGGTGCCTAAGTTATTGGTGCATTTAGGCGATGCTTCTTATGCAATTTATTTGATTCACGGAACAGTTTTATCGGTGCTTATTAAGTTGGTGCTTAAGTTTAATTTAGCTGCATTGTTCAGTCATTTTATGGGGGCAATGGCGTTGTTTGCCGCCACGCTATTCATCGGCAGCTGCTTTTATCGCTTTATAGAGCAGCCATTGCTTAAATGGCTTAATACAGTCACAAACAAGGTTCAGTATCAGCTTGCTTAAAATTATGGCGCTTGCAGTTGTAAGTGTTTAGGTAAGCCTAATTACTAGTTAAATGAACCTATAAGAAAAATATAATGAATCAAAATAATCCCAATAAAAATAAGCTAAATCAAAATAACTTAAATCAGAACAACTCCGCTTCGGCAATCAGCGTTGCTATTGTTACCAATACGCCTGCGCCTTATAGAATTCCGATTTATCAAATTTTGGCTCAAAAGTTGGGTGTAGATCAATTTAACGTGATTTATTGCACCACTAGAGAGGCGAATCGCGCGTGGGATTTAAACCAAAGTGGCTTTAACTTAACTTATCTTAAAGAAAATACGTTTGTTTGGCAGGGTCGTTACATCCATTTTAATTGGGGTGTGCTGAAGCAGCTTAGGCAATTAAACCCTAACGTGGTGATTACTACGGGGTTTAATCCTACTTTTTTGCTGGCTTTTGCTTATGTTATTTTTTACAAAAAAAAGCATATTCCCATGACAGACGGCACGTTGGCTTCTGAACAAATGCTCACGTGGGCACATCGTTTTGTACGCCGCGTGGTGTACCGGTTTTCGTCTGCTTTTATAGGTGCAAGTTTGGGCTCGTTTATGCTTTATAACCGTTATGGTATTGGCGATAAGCGTATGTTTAAATCTCATTTATGTGCCAATAATAAGGCGTTTAAACCTGTAGATTTAAATAAGCGCACTTTTGATTTTATGTTTTCAGGGCGTTTCTCAGCTGAAAAAAATCCCATATTTGCCTTAAATGTTGCTTATGGCGTGGCTAAGCTTTTAAAGCGTAAAGTTACCATGTTGTTGCTGGGTTCTGGGGCATTGTTAGCGCAAGCACAAGCGCATGCGCTTACTTTAGAACCACACGTAGAAGCGGTATTTTCTGGCTTTGTGCAGCAACAGCAATTGCCGCCATTATATTGTTCAGCCAAAGTATTTTTGTTTCCTACCTCGTGGGATCCGTGGGGCGTAGTAGCTAACGAAGCTTGCGCGGCAGGTCAGGCGGTTCTTGTTAGCCCTCATGCTGGCGCAGCGAACGACCTTATAATGCACGCACAAAATGGCTATGTATTGCCGCTAAATTTGAATGTGTGGGTGCAACATGCGGCCGATTTGTTAAGCAATGCAGAGTTGCTTAAGCAGTTTTCTAACAGTAGCTTATTGAATGTGCAAGCTTATACTTATGAGGCGGCAGCTAATGGCATTATGGAGGCGGTTTGTTCTGTGGAAACTGTAATGTCATGAAAAATATCACAACAGTAGTGCCAGTTTTAGTTCAAAACCTAACGCCAACTGCAATGCGAACCGTGGTTGTGGTGCAAAGACGCCTAACGCATTATCGCGTTTCTTTTTTTGAGGTACTAAAGCGTGAGTTATATGCGCGTGGCGTAAACTTGGTGCTGGTGCATGGTCAGCCAAACCCAATAGAAATGAGCAAGAAAGATGAAGGCCATATAGATTGGGCGGTGCAAGTGGTAAACCGTTATTGGAAAATTGGCCATCAATATCTTGTTTTTCAGCCTTACCCGCCTGAATTGCAAAAGGCTGATTTAGTGATTGCTACCCAAGAAAATAGCATTCTTTCTAACCATCTACATCTTTTGCGTAAGCTTATATTTGGCACTAAAGTGGCGTTTTGGGGGCATGGTGCAAATCTGCAAAGTAAACATCGTAACGGCTTAAAAGAGTGCTTTAAGCGCTTTACCAGCACCAAGGTAAATTGGTGGTTTGCCTATACGCAATTAAGTGCCGATTTAGTGGCGGCCACTGGTTTTTCGCGTAGTCGCATCACTGTGTTAAATAACGCCATCGATACCGATGAGTTACACCATCAACTGGATTCAGTGAGCCCTGAAGAAACTCATGCGCTAAGGCAATCGCTAGGTTTCGCTGCCGGGCCTGTGGGTGTGTTTGTGGGTTCGCTTTACGCCGATAAACGGCTAGACTTTTTGTTTGCCGCCGCCGATGCCATACACCATTATTTGCCTAGCTTTAATCTGTTAATCATAGGCGATGGCAATGAACGCGATAAAGTGCAAGATTGGTGTGCAAAGCGGCCTTGGGCAAAGTGGGTGGGCGCTCGCGTAGCAAGAGAAAAAGCGGCGTATATCTCTATGGCACAAGTCATGCTAAACCCCGGCTTGGTGGGCTTGGGTCTTTTAGATTCTTTTGTGTGCGAAGTGCCCATGCTAACCACCGCCTGCGGAATACACAGCCCAGAAATATCGTATTTAGAAAATGATGTAAACGGCATAATGACCGCGGATGATTTAAATACCTATGTGGGCACTTGCATCAGCTTATTGCGTGACTATAAAAAATTAAGCGAGTTGCGCGCGGCATGTAACGCCAGTGCCAAAGAATACACGGTGGCGAATATGGCGCGTAGATTTGCGGATGGGGTAATGGGTGCTCTTGAATAGCGGCTCTGCTGAATCAATTAGTTATCACTAGTTCCGCAATATTATTGGTTAGATAAAACATGTTGAGTTTAAAGGTATTTAAGGAGGCAATTTGCGAATAGTTTTTGATGCGTATGAACTTGTTCCTGGGCAGGGGAAAAGTATTGGAATTTATAATTATGCAAAAAACCTGCTTAAGGCATTGGTGCAAGTCATTGACGATAAAACTGAGATATTTGTCATTTGTAACCCTGCCAATATTGCCGATTTTACTTATGAGCATGATTCTGTAACCAGTGTTGTTTTAGGTGACACACCGGGTAAGTTTTTACGTCTGATATGGATTTATGGGCGAGCGGCGTGGATATTAAAAAGTCTTAAAGCGGAGGTTTATTTTTCGCCTAAAGGCTTTATGCCTAAGCACCTTAAGTTACTTTCCGCTAACGTTAAAACGGTTGTTGTTATTCATGACTTAATCCCACTTTGGTACGCAGAACACTACCCGGGTTACTTCGGTCATCTTGAGGAATTTATTGTTAATAGCTTGATGAAATCAAGTGTGGAGCATGCTGATAGCATTGTTGCGATTTCACAGGCTACAGCCAATGACATTAAGCATCGGCTTGGTCGCACAGAAAATATTCATGTAGTCCACAACGGTATTCCGATTACAGTGCCAGCGCCAAGGCCATTCGATAAACCCTATATTTTTGCAATGGCGTCGCAATTGCCGCATAAAAATATTGAAGGAATTTTGGTGGCTTATGCTGCGTATCGCAAGCTGGAAAGTAAGCCACTACCGTTGGTTATTTGTGGTGTTTCTAATTCAAACCAACTAGGCGTAATCAGCGTGAAAGGGCTAGATGACGCTACTCTTCATGCTTATTATGCTTATGCAGATTTATTTGTGTTTCTGTCTTTAATTGAGGGGTTTGGATTTCCACCAGTTGAAGCGCTAGCGCATGGCACAGCCGTTATTTGTAGCGATATTCCGGTTTTACGCGAAGTAACCAAGGGTTATGCCAGTTATGTTCCACCTACACAAGCGAAGGTTGTTGGTGAAAAAATGGTTGAATTGCTTGCACAAACACCATCGGATGAAGTGAAGCGTGAAAGAATGGCTGTTGCTGATTCATTCACTTGGCTGGCTTGCGCTACTGGTGTTTTAAAGGCGATAAACAGTTAATGGCGATTTATAAAGATGTGCTTTATAGCCAGTCCCAAAGTAACGTTATGCTAGGCTGAAATTGTTGGTAGGAGCGGCGCCCTCGCCGCGATTGCACCATTGCTTCGCGGCGAGGGC